>JBJTLX010000063.1:0-16127 GCA_046063245.1 Novosphingobium sp. | reverse complement strand
GGCTGGATCCATTTCCGGGTGAACGCCAGCCAGCTGCAAAACGCGATCCGCCGCCGCATCGATCCCGAGGGCAAGCTCGACCTCGCCAGCCAGGCCGCCTTGGTGCGGATGCGCGAACTGCTGGCCGAGGCCACGGCGCTGTGCACCAATTTCGCCGCGCTGGCGATCGAGAACAGCACCGCGGTGCGCCAGTTCCTGGCGATGGCGCAGATCCTCCACCATGTGGACAGCGACGCCCCGATCCGGATGCTGGTGGCCGAGTGCGAGCAGCCGACCACGGTACTAGCCGCGCTTTACTTCGCGCGGCTGTTCGGGATCGCCGACAAGGTCGACGTCAGTCCGCTGTTCGAGACCGAGACCGCGCTTGAACACGGCGGGCGCTTCCTCGACGCGCTGCTCGCCGAGGAAGCCTACCGTGACTATGCCCGCGCCCGCGGCCGGGTCGCGATCCAGACCGGGTTTTCCGATGCCGGGCGCTTCGTCGGGCAGATCCCCGCCGCGCTCGCGATCGAACGCCTGCAGAGCCGGCTCAGCGAAGCGATGGCCGCCGACGGCCTGTCCGACGTCGCCGCGCTGGTGTTCAACACCCACGGCGAATCGATGGGCCGCGGCGCGCACCCTTCGTCCTTCGCCGACCGCGTCGAATGGCCGCTCTCGCCGTGGGCGCGGCGGCGCTTTGCCCGCGCCGGGATCCGGCTGGAACCCGAAGTCAGCTTCCAGGGCGGCGACGGTTACCTGTTCTTCGGCACCTCCGAACTGGCGCTGGCCACCCTGACCCGCTTTGCCGAGGCTGCCCCGGCCCAGACCGATCCCGAAGCGCCGACCGATCCGTTCTATCGCCGCACCGACCTTTCCCTCGATTTCTACCGCGCGATCCGCCGCTTCCAGGCGGCGCAGCTGAGCAGCCGGACCTATCCGCGCGCGGTCACCGCCTTTGGCCTCGGCCTGCTCAACGACACCGGCAGCCGCAAGAGCCGCCGCCAGAGCGACCTTGCCGCCGACCGCGAGATGAGCCTGCGCCAGATCCGCGCGATCCCGCACAACGCGGTGCTCCAGCAGCTTGGCTATCCGGTCAACGTGATCGGCGGGTTCGGCACCGCCGCCGACGGCAATTACGAGGCGCTGGCTGCCTTGCTGCGCGAATCCGCCCGCGGACGCCAGCTGGTCCGGCTGGTCCGCGCCGCCAATGCGCTCGCCAGCATCAAGACCGTCGCCGCCTTCGGCGAGCTGTTCAATTCGGCCTACTGGTCAAGCCGGCCCTACCGCGGCGACGAGGACGGGATTGCCGACGCCTGCCTCGCGCTGGCCGAATACCTCAACACCGATGATCGCACCGGAGTATTCCGCCGCATGGCCAGCCGGCTTCGAGTGGACGCACTTAAGCTCCACCGCCTGCTCGACCTGATCCCTGACGAGGCGCCCTTGGTGGAGCGCGAGCACACCCGGCGCATGCTCGGCGTGCTCCAGGCGCTGCGCCTCGCGCTGTTCCAGCACATGTTCCTGAAAGCCGTGTCGGTCCCCGCCTTCAGCCGCGCCAACGACATCAGCCGCGACGACGTGCTGGAAATGGTCTTCACCCTGCGTATCGACGAAGCCTTGGCCCAGCTGCGCCGCGCCTTCCCGGTCCACTTCCCAGGCATCGCCGACTTCACCGTCCATGAACCGAGCGACTACCCCGACGAAGCCGCGGTCGGCTATGGCGCGATCCACACCGACTTCATCGAACCGATCGAACGCGCGCAGGCGCTGTCGCTAAGGATCACGACGGCGATCGCGAATGTGTTCGGGGCGCATGGGTGAGGGTAGGTACGTCAGGGCGCCTGTAAGTCCTTAAGTTCTTTGACCGCCTTAGCGAGCTCGATTTTGTGATTTATGGCGTCGAGTCTAGCGTTGTGAACGCTGGTCGCCGCGTCGCCGAGCGCATCGACGGATTCCGCGATGTTCTTGGCACCCGGGTCCGAGCCGTAAGATAGGTCCTTGGGTCTACCCCAGCCATCGAAAGCCGCTTTGACTTCACGGCTCCCAAAAATCCCAGCGCTACCCACCGGCAAATAGAACAAGGCTGAAAGCTGCGGGATCGCGAACTTGATCGAATCGCTTGCCCTGCTTCCTTTCGGCGACTCATCGATCGGGCATGACTGCTTTTCGGCGTCGAACGCATCACTGCACGGTGCGCCGGTAAGCTTAGCGGGTACTGCCTTGCGATAGGCGAGATCACGGTTCGGCTTGGAACTCTGCGCCGTCCCGATCAACACTGCGCGCGCCGCGACAGCGTTGGCCTTCCAGCCCACCACAAAGCCATGTTGCGATCCGGGTATCTTGGCTATCTCTGTTGCTGCGAACTTTGGTTCGAACCAACCACTGTAGTCAGGGTGGTCGACATGAACTTTCTTCGCGGGTTTTTCGGCTTTGCCCGGAAGCATGCTGGCCAACTCATCGTCAAGCGCGTCTTCAGCGTCGTTGCTGACCGTCAATTGCTCTTCGATTGCTGCCAGCTTGTCATCGGCAGCGCTGAGAATCGCCTTCTCCGAATCGGTAAATCCATCCTCGCTGAGCTTACTCTCGAGGTTCGCCAGTCGGTTCCGCGCGCTGTCGTACTGGTCAAGCAGGGCCAGTGTCGCTGCGGTGCAACGTTGTTCTACCGCCGCAGCTGGAAGGTTGAAAACGTTCGGAAGGGCTTTGGTAGTAGCGCTATATTCAATGAGCCCCGTTCCTGAGACAAGCGGTGCAACGGCCCCAGCAAGTTTCAAAGCAGAGACGATCACCGCGCTGCCTTGACCTTCGCTGGATGCGTTGAGCGACGTAAGGGTTCCGTCTTCGTTGTATGATAATCCCACGCTTCGCTTGGCAAGAAATCCCGAACCCGCATCGATCATCACCGGTTGACTGTGGTCCGGGATCTGCGTTGCCTTAAGCTCCCATTGCGTCAGAACTTCGACTTCGCCGTCGCCCACAGCGGGACAAGCAACCAGCCGCTGACTGACCGAAGCAGACACCGAAGCCTTCGGAAGGTAGTAGGTAAGCGTCGGCCGGGCCGCCGACGCAGCCGTTGCCGTGACTACAGTTCCAACCACCACCGCAACCGACGCGACAAGTTTCCATTCGATCCTGGACATGGTTCGCTTCCCCTGACTGAGTCCACAACGGCGACTGACCGCATGATGCTCGATGTTTCAGGGTAGCGCCGTGATCGTCATCACACCGGCCAATCGATCGCCCGCACCGGTCCATGTCGCAGCCTTGCCAATGCCGCATCCGCGAACTCCAGCGCCAGTCGGCCGCGCAGTTTGCGCCAGGCCGGGATCTGCAGATCGGCGGCGGGAACCGCCTGCGCCCGCGCCGGGGCCAAAATCTCGCGGTCGAAGCTGGCGATCAGCGCCGGGTCGCGGATCACCGCCACATAGTCGCTGCTGGTGCGGTAGCTGGCGAAGTTGAAGTTGCTCGATCCCAGCAGCAGCGTCTCGCCGTCGATCAGCAGCGCCTTGGCGTGGGTCATGTCGGGGAGCAGGCGCAGTGCAACCCCGGCGGGTTCGGCCACGCCGATCAGGTAATCGCGCACCACCGGCTTGTTGCTGGCTGCCGAGGTATAGATCGTCGCCCGCGCCCCGGCCCGCGCCGCGGCGGCGAAAGCGCCGACGAAGGGCATGGTCGGATAGGCGCTGATCATTTCGACCGTGCGGCTTGCCCCCTCCACCATCGCCAGCAGCGGGGCGAAGTGCTGGGCGTTGCGGGCGCGATCGCCGTCGAGCGAGATCAGGTCGAAGTCGCCAAAGCCTTGGCGCTCCGCCAGCGGCTGACCGGCCCAGTCGGCATCGAAATCGGCGGCGAGCCAGTCGGCGCTGTCCGCTCCTTCGATCCGCAGCATCAGATCGTGCCAGGCGAAGTTGTGGTCGGAAAAGTTGATCCCGCCGATATAGGCGACGTCATCGAGCACCAGCAGCTTCTTGTGGTTGCGCAAGGGGTAGCGCAGCGGATGGCCGAGCACCGGGTTGGTGATCCGCACGCCGACATTGCGCCGCGCCATGTCCCCGAACATCGCCAGCGTGTCGCGCGCCTCCTGCTTCACCGCGGCCGGGCGGAACGGCAGCGGCAGCATGGTATCGTTGATGACGTTGCGGGTGTAATCGTCGACCAGCACGCGGCGGTCGGTTGCGGTCGCGGCGAGCACGGCATCGGCGACCGAGCGCCCCGCCGCATCAGCCTCGAAGGTCATCGCCTGGACCAGCACGCGGGCCCTCGCGGCGGCCATGTCGGCCCTACCCCGCGCCCAGAAACGGTCGGCCCCGACCAGCAGTTCGAAACGCGGTGTCGTCATCGCCCGGTCCGTGGCAGGCGGCACCACCGATGGCAAGGCGATGCGCGGGCGTTAACCTTTGCGCCTTACCAAGTCCCGCGGCGGAACGGCGGCCACGCCGGGCTGGATGCGCCCGGGCGTTTGGCCCTATGGCACGGTGGAGCGACAACCAAGGCGAGATGAACATGGCGCAGCGTCCGACTTCGATAGCATTGCTGATCGGCGGCATCGTGGTCGCCGGGGTGGCGCTGGGCTATCTGGTGATCGAGCCGCTGTTGCGTACGGCGCCGGCCCCGCTGCCCCCCGCCGGCAAGGGCGCCTTCGCCGTGGCCGGACCCGCGGTGCCGGGCAAACCCGCGGCTTCCGCTGCCGCACCCAGCCCCCCCGCGCCGCAGGACGAGGCCTTCACGATCAAGCGGATCCTGCCGATCAGCGGGCCGATCAAGTACGGCGAATGGCACTGGGACGACAAGGATGTGCCCGATGGGCCGCTGGTGGTGACGGTCGACCTCGACGCGCGGGTGCTCTCGGTGTTCCGCGGCGGGTACGAGATCGGCGCGACCGCGGTGCTGCTCGGCACCAGCGAAAAGCCGACCCCGCTCGGCGTGTTCCCGGTCAAGTGGAAGGACAAGGACCACTACTCCTCGACCTATGACAACGCCCCGATGCCTTACACCATGAACCTGACCGCCGACGGGGTTTCGATCCACGGCACCAAAGTGGAAAAGGGCTATGCCAGCCACGGTTGCATCGGCGTGCCCAACAGCTTCGGCGCCAAACTGTTCGCACTCGCCCCGGTCGGGACCAAGGTCTACATCACCAAGGGCAAGATGGTGGGCAAGGGCGACAGTTTGATTTGAACTAGGTCCTCTCCGTTTTCGCCGCAGGCGCAAACGGGGAGGTGGCAGCCCGAAGGGCTGACGGAGGGGTAATGCGGTGGGGCAGAAACCCCTCCGTCACGGCCTGCGGCCGCGCCACCTCCCCTTTTGCGCTACGCGAAAAAGGAGAGGACCTCGTTGCTTACCGCGGCGCCATGCGGATCGCGCCGTCGAGCCGGATGCACTGCCCGTTGAAATAGCTGTTGCGCGCCAGTTCGAGCGCGAGTGAGCCGAATTCCTCGGGCTTGCCAAGCCGCTTGGGGAACGGCACCGAGGCAGCGAGGCTTTCCAGCACCTGGGGCCTCGCCCCCAGCATCAGCGGGGTGGCGAAGATCCCCGGCATGATCGAATTGACCCGGATGCCGACGTCCGAAAGATCGCGCGCCATCGGCAGGACCAGGCCGTTGACCCCGGCCTTGGCCGAGCCATAGATGATCTGGCCGATCTGCCCGTCCTGCGCCGCGACCGAGGCGGTCAGCGTGATGCAGCCGCGCTCGCCGTCTTCCAGTGGTTCCAGCGAGGCCATCCCTTCGGCCGAGAGCGAGGCGATGCGGTAGCTGGCTACCAGGATGCCCTGGACGCCATAGATGTAGTCCTCGGTCGACAGGCGCTTCAGCTTGCCCGCTTCCTTGTCATAGGCCAGCGTCTTGCCGCGGCGGCTGGTCATCGCGCAGTGCACGGTGATGCGTTCCTGGCCGTGCGCGGCGCGCGCCTTGGCAAAGCCATCGATCACCGATTGTTCGTCGGTAATGTCGACCTGGCAGAAAAGTCCGCCGATCGCCTTGGCTACCGCCCCGCCCTTGTCCTCGTTGACGTCGAAGATCGCGACCTTGATCCCGGCTGCGGCAAAGGCCTCCGCCGTCGCCTGGCCCAGCCCCGATGCGCCGCCGGTAACGACCGCGGCGGTGGTGGAATCGATCCGCATGGCTTGCTCTCCCCGCAAATTTAATCGTTCGATTAATGGCGCGGGCATTGACCTTGGGCAAGCACAATTCCAGCATGACCCCATCGGACACAGGAGATGGTCATGACTGCAACGGCTGCATGGGGTGCGACTGCCCCGGATTCGGGCTTGAACCCCCTGACCATCGATCGCCGCGACTTGCGTGACGAGGACGTGGCGATCGACATCGCCTATTGCGGGGTGTGCCATTCCGACCTGCACGTCGCCCGCAACGACTGGGGCCGCAGCAGCTATCCCTTCGTCCCCGGGCACGAGATTGTCGGCACGGTGCGCGCGGTGGGCGCAGGCGTGACCAGGTTCAAGGCGGGTGACCGGGTCGCCATCGGCACCGTGGTCGACAGCTGCCGGCACTGCGATTCGTGCGAGGACGGCGAGGAGAACTATTGCCGCGAAGGGGTGACCGGCACCTACAACGCCAAGGACCGGATCGACGGCACCCCGACCTATGGCGGTTATTCCGCCGGGATCGTGGTCGCCGAGCCTTACGTGCTGCGCCTGCCCGACAGCCTCGACATGGCCGCCGCCGCACCGCTGCTCTGCGCCGGGATCACGACGTACAGCCCGCTCAAGAACTGGCAGGTCGGCCCGGGCAGCAAGGTCGGGGTGATCGGCCTGGGCGGACTGGGCCATATGGGGGTCAAATTCGCCAAGGCGCTGGGCGCCGAAGTGACGATGATCACCACCTCGGCCCACAAGGGCGACGATGCGATGAAGCTGGGCGCGGACCACGTCCTGCTTTCGACCGACAGGGCGGCGATGAAGGCGGCGGGGCGCAGCTTCGACTTCCTGCTCGATACCGTGCCGGTCAAGCACGACGTCACACCCTATCTGATGCTGCTCGACCGCAAGGGCGTGCTGTGCCTGGTCGGGATGATCGACATGATGGAAAGCTTCCATTCCGGCCTGCTGCTCGGCGGGCAGAAGGCGGTGGCCGGATCGGGGGTCGGCGGGATCGCCCAGACCCAGGAAATGCTCGATTTCTGCGCCGCCAAGGGCATCGTCTCGGAGATCGAGATGATCCGCATGGACGAGATCAACCACGCCTGGGAGCGTATGGAAAAGGCCGATGTGAAGTACCGCTTCGTGATCGACATGGCCTCGCTGTGACGCACGCGGTCGATCTGTTCTGGAGCTTCCGCAGCCCCTATTCGTACATCATCGTGCCCAAGCTGATCGAGCTGGAGCGCGATTGGGACGCGGCGGTCCGGGTCCGCCCGGTACTGCCGATCGCGGTGCGCCAGCCCGAATTCTTCGCTCACGCCGACCCGCTGTGGACCAGCTACCTGATGCGCGACTGCGTCCGCAGCGCCGAATTTGCCGGGATGACCCTGCGCTGGCCGCGGCCCGATCCGGTGGTGATGGATTTCGCCACGCGGACCTATCCCAGGGAGCAGCCGCACATCCACCGCCTGACCCGGCTGGGCGTGCTGGCGAGCGAGCGCGGCTTCGGACTGGCGCTGCTACGCGAGGTCAGCCAGCTGATCTGGTCGGGCGCGGTCGATGGCTGGGACAAGGGCGATCACCTGGCCCGCGCCGTCGCCCGCGCCGGGGGCGACCTGGCCGAGATGGACGCGGTGCAGGCGGCCGAGGCCGAGCGGCTCGACGCGGCGATCAAGGCCAACGAGGCCGATCAGCGGCTTGGCGGTCACTACGGCGTGCCGCTGATGGTCCATGATGGCGAGCCGTTCTTCGGGCAGGACCGCTATGACCAGCTGGTCTGGCGTATGCAGCAGAAAGGGATGGCTAGGCGCGCCTAGCTGCGCCGCTGCGGTGCCCTGGTAAAGCTCCAGCCCTCGAGCAAGGCGCGCGCCACCAGACCCCCGATCGAAGCCGGCTGGCGCGCCACCAGGCTATCGAACAGGCGGGCGACGGCGCTGCCGCGCGGGGGCGCTCCGTCAAGTTCGGTAACGATCCGCGCCAGTACCCTGAGCGCGACCGCCTTGGGAGCCTGCGGGCGATAGGTCAGACCCATCGGTGCCTTGACCACGCCTTCGGCCCACTCGCGCTGCGCCGCCCAGTCGAGCGCGGCATCGGCATCGGCCAGGTGTGCGGCGCTGGCGGCAAGCGCGGGCACATCGAGCCAGTCCGCCCCGGCCATGGCCTTGCGCAGCCGCGCCCGGTCAAACCGGACGTCGCTGTTGGAGGGATCCTGCACCGCCGCGATCCCGGCACCAGCGACCACCGCAGTCAGTTCGCTGCGCCGCCAGCCGAGCAAGGGGCGCAGCAGCGGCTGGCTCGTTCCCGGCACCGTGCCCTTGGCGCGCACCCCGGCAAGGCCCGCGACCCCGCTGCCCCGGTTCAGCCGCAGCAGCAGCGTCTCGGCCTGATCGTCGGCATGGTGCGCGGTCATCAGCGCGGCGAGGTTCTCGCGCGCCATCCATTCGCCCAGCGCGGCGTAGCGTGCCACGCGCGCCTCGGCCTGCAGATTGCCGGGTTCAAGCAAGACCTTGAGCGTCGCGTGGGGCACCGCAAGATCGGCACAGAGCGCCGCGACCATCGCGGCTTCTGCGACGCTTTCGGGGCGCAGGCCGTGATCCACCGTTGCTGCGGCAACCTGTCCGGGAAAGGCCGCCTGGGCCAGCAGCAGCAGCGCCAGACTGTCCGGCCCGCCCGACACCGCCAGCGCCAGTCGCCCCTCGCCCGGCCACAGCGCGGCCAGTTCGTCGGCGAAGCGCGCGGTCAGTTGGGGAGCGAGCGCCCTATCAATTGCACTTCACCGTAGCGCGGATCGCATCGTACTGGCCCTTGAGCCGGCCCGCCGCCTCGGCGGCATAGTCCTCACCGAACTGGGTCAGCGCGACGCAGGCGCGGGTGCTGTCCTTCAGCTGGCGCATCGCCTCGGCCAGGTAGAGCAGGCTGTCAGGCGCGCGGTCGCCCTTCTTGCCGGCCTGGTAGTTCTGCAGGAACCAGCTGGCCGCCTCGCGCGGGTTGTTGTCGTCAAGATAAGCGCGGCCAAGCAGGTTGCGGGCATAGCTGACCCGGGCGTGCTTGGGATACTTCTGCAGGAACATCTTCAGCTGCTGCTGCGCCTCGGGATAGAACTTGGCGTCGAACAGGCGGTAGCCATAGCTGTATTCGTCGTCGCCGGCATCGCTGGTCGCGGGCTTCTGAATCGCCTTGACCGCGGCGACGCGCGAACTGGCGGCGGCGGCCGGCTTGGCGGCGGGCTTGGTCGCAGCTGCGGGAGTCGTGGCGGCAGGCTTGGGCGCAGCCACACCGCCGGTCATCGCGGCAAGGTTGGTGTTGGTGGTCGCGCCGTTTTCGGTGCCTGTCGCAGCGGGCGTCGTGGCGGCAGCGGTCGCCGGGCTTGCCGCAGCTGCGTCGCCGGCCCCGGCAGCGAGCTTCGCCTCGAGCTTGGCCAGGCGGTTGGCGTTCTCCTCGCCCTGCGCGGTCAGCCGCGCCATCTGCGATTCGACCGCATCCATCCGCGCCAGCAGATCGCTGACCGGGGTCGAAGCGGGGGTGCCGGCGGCCGGCGCGGTCGTCTGGCCCGGCTGGACCTGCGGCGCGAAATACTTGCCGTCGCCGCCGGGGAAGACGGTGCGCTGCAGCGCCTTGACCTCGGCCTCGACCGCGCGCAGCCGCGTGTCGACCGTGGCCGGCGCGGTCTGGGCCATGGCCGGTGCCGCCAGCGCCAGAACCAGAGTGAGCAGAACCGGGCGCGCGGCGCGGAGCTTGAATGTCATGCTGTCTATTCCGTCCCTCAAATCGAACTGCGACCGCCGCATAGCGCGGCCTGGCCAAACCCGCGATGAACCGCGAAACGTGTTAGCCACCGGTAAGCCGCGCTGTCGAGGCTTGGGTCGAGGTTTTTCGCAGCTAAAGTCCGGTTCAGGTCGCGGCGGGCGATGGCGCGGTGGCCGGTGCGGCCGCAGATGTCGCAGCCGACGCGGGGCTGGGTATCGCGGCGCTGGTGGCCGGAACGCGTTCGGCCACGCGCTGGGTCACCCGGCGCGGCTGGCTTGCTGCAGGACGGCTGCGCGCATCGGCGCCGGACGCAACCGGGGGCGCAGCGGCCGGCTGCGGTACCGCGCTGGCAGTGCCGCGCCCCAGCAGCGCCGCGGCGGTGACCTGTACGTCCTTCACCGTCTGCTGGGTCTCCGCCAGCTTGGCGACCGGCTGGCCGCCCACGGTGATCGCCAGGGCTTCGGGATGGGCGGTCCAGATCTTCACCTCGGGCAGGTCCTGCGGCACGGTGTAGGTCTCGCCCTGGGCCATTTCCTTCTGCATGATCTGCTTGCCGCTGCCGTCGGTGAACTTGACCCAGACGGCCGGCGCCAGCGCGGTGAAAACCACCGGGCCACTGGTCGCGGCCGCCACCGGGGGGGCACTGGACAAGGCGGCCGGGGCGGCGGTTTCCTCTGGCAAGATCGACGGCAGGGTTCCGCCGGGCGCATAGTAGCTGCGCCAGGCAAAGACGATCCCGGCGACGATGACCACCAGCGCGGCAAGCGCCGCCAGCCAGGCCAGCCGGGCGGCCGGGACGCGGGCCGGATCGCCGGGTTCGAACGCCGGGGCAGCGCGGAGCGGGGCAGGCTGGTGCTGCGCCAATTCTGCGCGCACCGCATCGACCACCTCGCGCTCGTCCAGGCCAAGCGCCTTGGCATAGCTGCGCGAAAAGCCGACGGCATAGGTGCGCGCCGGCAAGGCGGAGAAATTGCCGGCCTCGATCGCGGCGAGGTGCCGTTCGGGAATCTTGGTGACATTGGCAAGGTGTGCGCGGCTGAGGCCCGAGGCTTCGCGCGCGCGAAGCAGGCGCGCGCCAACGGTTTCCAGAGGCAATTCCGCCTCAAGCACAGCATTCTCCGACATTACGACCCCGACCTAAGCGATATTCTTATGATTGCGACCGGAACATCGTCGCTTCATCGCACAAGTCAACGCGTTTCGGTGCGCCCGGGTGAGCGCATCGTCAGAATGCGCGGAAATTGTGACGGATTGGTGGAAGAGACGCCTAATCCACCTCGATGCCGCGTTCCTGTGCCCATGCGCCCAGCGCATCGCGCAAGCTGGGCGGCGGGGCGGAGAGCCAGCCGCTCATCGCGGTGCCGATCTCGTCGAGGTCGACCTTGCGGACCAGTTCCTTGATCGGGCCGACGCTGGCCGGGGTGATCGAGAGACGGCGGATGCCGATCCCGAGCAGCGCCAGCGCCTCGAGCCGGCGGCCGCCCATTTCGCCGCAGACCGTCACGTCGACGCTGTGCCCGGCCACCCCGGCCAGCACCCGGCGCAGAAAGCGCATGATCGACGGGCTGAGCCAGTCGTAGCGTTCGGCCAGCTTGGGGTTTGAACGGTCGGCGGCGAACAGGAACTGGGTCAGGTCGTTGGTCCCGATCGACAGGAACGACAGCTGCGGGGCCAACACGTCGAGCTGCTCGGCCAGCGCCGGGACTTCGAGCATGGCGCCATAACGGATCGTTTCGGGCAGCATCTTGCGCTGACCCTTGAGGTAGGCCAGCTGGCTTTCGAACACCGCCTTGGCCGCGTCGAATTCCCACGGTTCGGAAACCATCGGGAACATCACGTTGAGCGTGCGCCCCGCCGCCGCCTCTAGCAATGAGCGCGCCTGGACCTTGAGCAGGCCGCCGCGTTCCAGCGCGACGCGCAGCGCGCGCCAGCCCATCGCCGGGTTCTCTTCATGCTCGCCGTCGTTGTGGCGCAGATAGGGCAGCACCTTGTCGCCGCCGATGTCGACGGTGCGGAACACCACCGGCTTGTCGCCCGCGGCGTCGAGCACGTCGCGGTACAGCCGGGTCTGGCGCTCGCGCTGGGGCAGCGTGGCGCTGACCAGGAACTGGAACTCGGTGCGGAACAGCCCGACCCCGTCGGCCCCGGTCAGCGACAGGTTGGGCATGTCGTCGCGCAGCCCGGCGTTCATCATCACGGTGATGCGGGTGCCGTCGCGGGTGAAGGGTTCGACATCGCGCAGCGCGGCATAGGCCGCAGCGCGTTCCTTGCTCTTGGCGAAGCGCGCGTCGAAGGCTTCGGCCACCGCGGGCAGCGGCCGGGCGACAACGTGGCCCTGATCGGCGTCGAGCAGCAGCGCATCGCCGTCGCGGATCACCCCGCGCAGGCCGCGCACCCGGCCCAGCACCGGGATGCCCATGGCCCGCGCGACGATCACCACGTGTGCGGTCAGCGAGCCCTCTTCGAGCACCACGCCCTTGAGCCGGCGCTTGTCGTATTCGAGCAATTCGGCCGGGCCCAGGTTGCGCGCGATCAGGATCGAATCCTGGCGCAGCCCCATGCTGGCGGCGGTGCCCATCTGGCCCGAAACGATCCGCAGCAGACGGTTCGACAAGTCCTCCAGATCGTGCATCCGGTCGGCCAGCAAGGGATCGTCGATCTGGCGCATGCGCATCCGGGTGCGCTGCTGGACCCGTTCGATCGCGGCCTCGGCGGTCAACCCGCTGTCGATCGCCTCGATGATCCGGCGGCTCCAGCCTTCGTCGTAAGCGAACATCTTGTAGGTCTCGAGCACCTCCTCGTGCTCGCCCCCCACGCCGAATTCGGCCTGGGCCTGCATCCGGTCGATCTGTTCGCGCATCTTGTCGAAGGCCAGATAGACCCGCTGCAGTTCGGCATCGCGGTCATCGGCCATGACATGTTCGATGGTGATGCGCGGCTGGTGATAGACCGCCACCCCTGCCGCCAGCCCCTTGACCAGGGTCAGCCCAGGCAGGCGCTGCGGCCCCGACAGCTGCGGGGAAAGCCCGGCAACCTCTTCCTCGTCGACCAGTTCGGCGTTGGCGATCAGTTCGGACAGGACCATGGCGACGGTCTGCAAGGCCTCGATCTCGACCTCTTCATAGCGGCGCGGATCGGCGTGCTGGACGCACAGCACGCCCACCGCGCGCTCACGCCGGACGATCGGCACCCCGGCGAACGAGTGATACTTGTCCTCGCCGGTTTCGGGGCGGTACGAGAAATCCGGATGGGCGGTGGCCTCGGCCAGGTTGAGCATCTCGATATTGTCGGCGATCGTCCCGACCAGCCCTTCGCCGATCGCCATGCGGGTGACGTGGACCGCTTCCTGCGCCAGCCCGCGGGTTGCGAACAGCTCCAGCATCCCTTCGCGCAGCAGGTAGATCGAGCAGACCTCGCTATCCAGCCCCTCGCCGATCACTTCGACCACGGTGTTGAGCTTGGCCTGGGCATGGCTACGCGAGGCCATGACATCGTGCAGCCGGGTCAGGATCGTGCGTGCGGCGGATACGGCGCTGGGAACGGTCATGGACCCAGCCTAACCGAAAGGGCCGCACTTTAAAACGCGGCGGCGGAAATATTCCCGTGCCCCCGCGCCCCCGGCCCACGCCGGGAGAGCAGGCGCGGAAAGGACGCTAGATGTGCGCGAGTTCTTCCTTGATGCGCAGCTTGCGCTTCTTCAGCGTCTGGACAATCGTCAGGTCAGGCAGCGGTCGGTTCATTTCATCCTGAAGCTGCCGTTCGATACCGGCGTGCTTCGACTGCAAAGCGCTGACATGCGACTGTTCCATACTGGAATCTCCTTTTGCCAAGCCCCCAGGGGCGCAGGGATCCCGCATGTCATCGAGTGGTTGCCCGACTCGGTAACCGGCGGGGTCTGCGATTGTCAGGTAAGCACATTAAGCCTATCTTGCGAAGGGTATCCGTAGGGCGATGCGATCAGCGCAATCGGGACTGCGACGAACGGGCAAGGGGATTTCGCGCGTGAATGAAGAGGAAATGCGCAAGCGCCTCGAAGTGCTGCGGATCGAACACCGCGACCTCGACGCGGCGATCGATGCCCTGACCGGCGGGGGCAGCAGCGACCAGCTGCAGATCGCCCGGCTGAAGAAGCGCAAGCTCAAGCTCAAGGACCAGATCGCGATGATCGAGGATTACCTGATTCCCGACATCATCGCCTGATCGCAGGTTTTGCACGGCCGATCCGTCCCCCCGCGGGACAGTCCCAAAATGGTGTGTGTAACTCGCATCATGGCGGTTGGCAGAGCCGAATCGTCGGGCCTATCGCGTCCGCCATGGCAAGCCCGGCAAGCATCAACCCGCGCATCGTTGAAGGGCTCTATGCCGAGGCGCTGGCCTTGTCGGACGACGTCCGCGCGGCCTTTGCCAGCCATGGCCGGATCGAGGGCGAGGACGCCGATCTGGCGGCAGTGGCCCTGTCGTGCGAAGCGCTGCGCACCACTACGCGAATGATGCACGCGGTGGCCTGGCTGCTCAATCACCGGGCCTATTTCGCCGGTGACCTGTCGGAGTTCCAGCTGCGCCGCTATGGCAAGCTGGTCGACTTTCCCGAGGGCGATCCGGCGCACCTGGTCCAGCTGAGCCCGAAGATGCGCGAACTGATCCGCGCCAGCGAGTTGTTCCACGCCCGGCTCAAGCGGCTCGACAATGGCTGGCGCGAGCGCGAGGCAGGCATGCCCAGCGCGATCAACCGTCTGCGCGAGCGGCTTGCCCAGCAGGCGGTCGGGGGGAATTGATCCTCTAGGTCGCAGCCAGCGCGCGGTTCCACGCCGCGCGGCGCGCGATCAATTCGGTTTCGCCCGGCTCGAATTGTTCGACCGCGCCGCGCATCGCCGCCGATGCGGCCGTGAGATCGGGGTGGATGCCCGCCCCGACCGCCGCGAGCATTGCCGCGCCCAGCGCGGTGGTTTCGACGAAGACCGGGCGTTCGACCGAGACCTGCAGGACATTGGCCAGATCCTGCGCCATCCAGTCGTTGGCGCTCATCCCGCCGTCGATGCGCAGCGCGGTCCAGGCCGCGCCGTCGGCGGCGAAGGCCTCGGCCAGTTCGAGCGTCTGCATCGCCATGGCTTCCAGCGCGGCGCGGGCCAGATGCGCCCGCGTGGTCGAAAAGGTCATGCCGGTGACCACCGCGCGTGCCTCGGGCCGCCAGTGCGGCGCGCCGAGCCCGGCCAGGGCAGGCACGATCGTCACCCCGCCGCTGTCGGGGACCGAGCGCGCCAGTTCGGCGGTCTGCGCCGCGCTGGCGATCAGCCCCAGATTGTCGCGCAGCCACTTGATCAGGCTGCCGGCGACGAAGACCGATCCCTCCAGCGCATAGGCACGCGCGCCGTCAAGCTGGTAGAGCACCGTGCCAAGCAGCCGGTTGGCCGAGCGCGGTACCGCGGCGCCCATGTTGGCGAGGACGAAGGCCCCGGTGCCATAGGTCGCCTTGGTCTGCCCGGGGGAAAGGCAGCCCTGCCCGATCGTCGCCGATTGCTGGTCCCCGGCCAGACCGGTGATCGGGATCGCCCGGCCGAGCAGATCGGGAGTGGTCGCGGCGAAGCTGCCGGCATTGTCGACGACTTCGCCCAGCGCGGCGGGCGGCACCCCGAACAGGTCGCACAGCCCCGCATCCCAGCTCGCCCCGGTCAGCGGCAGCAGCAGGGTGCGGCTGGCATTGCTGGCATCGGTCAGGTGCGCCCCGCCGCTCAGCTTGAACACCAGCCAGTCCTCGACCGTGCCCAGCGCCAGCCGTCCGGCCCGCGCGGCCTCGACTACCGGGGCAGCATTGTCGATCAGCCAGCGCATCTTGGTGGCGGAGAAATAGGGGTCGAGCAGCAGCCCGGTGGCGGCCTGGACCGCGGCTTCGTGCCCGGCATCCTTCAGCCCCGCGCAGAAGTCGGCGGTGCGGCGGTCCTGCCAGACCAGGGCGTGGTGGAGCGGCTGCCCGCTGGCCTTGTCCCAGGCGACCACGGTCTCGCGCTGGTTGGTGATGCCGATCGCCGCGACCCGCTCGATCCCGCCGCCCTTGGCCACCGCGTCGCGCGCGCAGGCCAGGGTCTTGTCCCAGATTTCCGCCGCGTCGTGCTCGACCCAGCCGGGCTGCGGATAGAACTGGGTCAGCTCGCGCTGGGCGACGCTGCGCAGCACACCATCGGCACCCAGCAACATGGCCCGGGTCGAGGTTGTCCCGGCATCGAGGACAAGGATCAGCGGATCGTCAGACATGTTTTTCTCCCCATCCCCCTCTAGCCGTTCGTGTCGAGCGAAGTCGAGACACCAC
>JBJTLX010000062.1:0-7357 GCA_046063245.1 Novosphingobium sp. | reverse complement strand
GTCGATGCCGCGCGCGGCGACGTCGGTCGCGACGCAAACCCGCGCACGGCCGTCGCGCAACGCCTGGAGGGCATTGTTGCGCTCGCTCTGGCTATGCTCGCCCGACAAGGCGACCGCGGCAAACCCGCGCTCGATCAGCGTGGCATGGAGGTGGCGGACATTGTCGCGGGTGGCGCAGAACAGCATCGCGGTTTCGGCTTCGTGAAAGCGCAGCAGGTTGATCACCGCGTGCTCGATCTGCGCCGGGGCGACGGTCACCGCCTGGTAAGCGATGTCGCCGTGGCCGCGATCCTCGCCCACGGTCGAGATCCGGACCGCTTCATGCTGATAGCGCCGCGCCAGGGCGACGATCGGCTTGGGCATGGTCGCCGAGAACAGCAGCGTGCGGCGGCCCGACGGGGTGGCGTCGAGCAGCTCTTCGAGGTCCTCGCGGAAGCCCATGTCGAGCATCTCGTCGGCCTCGTCGAGCACCACCGCGCGCATCGCCGAAAGGTCGAGCGCGCCGCGTTCGAGGTGATCGCGCAGTCGCCCCGGCGTACCGACCACGATATGCGCGCCATAGGACAGCGCGCGGCGCTCCTTCGACGGGTCCATCCCGCCGACGCAGGTGGCAATCCGCGCTCCGGCCTTGGCATAGAGCCACATCAGCTCGCGGCTGACCTGCAGCGCCAATTCGCGGGTCGGCGCGATCACCAGCGCGAGCGGCGCGGCGGCCTGGGGCAGCCCCGATTCGCCGAGCAGTTCGTCGGCCATGGCCAGCCCGAAGGCGACGGTCTTGCCCGAGCCGGTCTGGGCCGAAACCACCAGATCGCGGCCCTTCGCGCCCACTTCGATCACCGCCGACTGGACAGGGGTGAGTGCAGTATAGCCATGGGCGGTGAGCGCTTCGGCAAGAAGCGGGGTTACATCGGGGAAGGACATGATCTGCGCGCCCCTACAGCGTGCAGGCGCATTTGGCTTGCGTTCTTTTCAATCAGTGATTGCAGGCCAGCGCTTCGACCACGTCGTCCAGCCGCGCCGGATCGCCCAGCGCTAGCACGCGGCCGTCGCTGGCGGCGTGGAGCGGATCGCCGTTCCAGTCGGCCATCACCCCGCCCGCGCCCTCGACCACCGGGATCAGCGCGGCATAGTCGTAGAGCTTGAGATTGGCCTCGCAGACAATGTCGAGCTGGCCCATCGCCAGCATGGCATAGTTGTAGCAGTCCCCGCCCATCACCATCCGCTTGTGATCGGTCTTGGCCGCCAGCCCCATGAAATGGGCGCCGTCGTGATCGTCGAAATAATGCGGCCCGGTGGTGGCGATCGCCGCATCGGCCAGGGTGCGGCAGGCGCGGGTGCGCACCGCCGCGCCGTTGAAGGTGGTCGCCTGTCCGGTCGCGCCGATCCAGCGTTCGCCCAGCACCGCCTGGTCGATCAGCCCGAGCACCGGCCAGCCTGCCTGGACCAGCGCGATCAGTGTGCCGAAAATCGGGCGCCCGGCCATGAAGGCGGTGGTCCCGTCGATCGGATCGAGCACCCAGGTCCGTCCGGAATTGCCCGGCTCCGCACCGAACTCCTCGCCGTGGATCGCATCGCGCGGAAACTCGGCCTTGATCAGACGGCGCATGGCTTCTTCGGCGGCGCGGTCGGCTTCGGTCACCGGCGAGCGGTCGGCCTTGCGCTCGCTGCCGATACCAGCCCGGAATAGCGGCACGATGACCGCGCGCGCGGCGTCGGCCAGACGCTGGGCCAGGGCAAGTTCGGCGTCGAGCGCCATCAGTCCCACAGGCTCGAGACCGAGCTTTCTTCAGCGATGCGGTGGATTGCCTCGCCGATCAGCGGGGCGATGGTGAGCACGCGGATCTTGTCGGATTTGAGCGCGGCCTCGGTCGGCTGGATGGTGTCGGTGATCACCAGTTCCTTGAGCGCCGAATTGCTCACGCGCTCCACCGCGCTGCCCGACAGCACACCGTGGGTGAGGTAGGCGGTAACGCTGGCCGCGCCGTCGTCCATCAGCGCCTGGGCCGCGTTGCACAGCGTGCCGCCCGAATCGATGATGTCGTCGATCAGGATGCAGTGGCGTCCCGCGACGTCGCCGATGATGTTCATCACTTCGGACGAACCGGGCTTGTCGCGGCGCTTGTCGACTATCGCCAGCGGGGCGTTTTTGAGTCGGCGGGCCAGCGCCCGGGCCCGGACCACGCCGCCGACGTCGGGCGAGACAACCATCAGGTCCTGCCCTTCCGAACGGGTCAGGATGTCGGCCGCCATCACCGGCGCGCCATAGAGGTTGTCGGTCGGAATATCGAAGAAGCCCTGGATCTGCCCGGCGTGAAGATCGACCGCGAGCACCCGGTCGGCCCCGGCGGTGGTGATCAGGTTGGCGACCAGCTTGGCCGAGATCGGCGTGCGCGGGCCCGGTTTGCGGTCCTGCCGGGCATAGCCGAAATAGGGCAGCACCGCGGTGATCCGCTTGGCCGCTGAGCGGCGCAACGCATCGATGCAGATCAGCAGTTCCATCAGGTTGTCGTTGGCCGGGGCGCTGGTCGACTGGACCACGAAGACGTCCTCGCCGCGAACGTTCTCGTGGATTTCGACGAACACCTCGTCGTCGGCAAAGCGCCGCACGTCGGCCTGGGTCAGCGGCAGTTCGAGATAGCCCGCGATCGCGCGCGCCAGCGGCAGGTTGGAATTGCCGGCCATAATCTTCATGTCGTCGCCCTTCCCCGCGCCGAGTCACGCTTGCGCCGGGCCTTGGCCAATGGCGCGCGCGATTGCAAGCCGCGGCGGCCCGGAAAGGTGGGTATCAGCCCTTGTTGCGATGTTCGCCGCTGACCCAGCGGACCGTGCCGGTGCTGGCCCGCATCACCACCGAATGGGTGGTGAGCAGGCCGCCGCGCAGCCGCTTGACCCCCTTCAGCAGAGATCCGTCGGTCACCCCGGTGGCGGCAAAGATGCAGTCGCCCTTGGCCAGCTCGTCGCGGGTGTAGATCCGGTTGAGATCGGCAATGCCCCATTTGCGGGCGCGGGCGCGCTCGTCCTCGTTGCGGAACACCAGGCGGCCGTTGAACTGCCCGCCGACGCAGCGCAGCGCCGCCGCGGCAAGGACACCCTCGGGCGCGCCGCCCTGGCCCATGTAAAGGTCGATGGTGGTGTCGGGGTTGGTCACCGCGATCACCCCGGCGACATCGCCGTCGCCGATCAGCACCACCCCGCAGCCGAGCCCGCGCAGTTCGGCGATCAGGTCAGCGTGGCGCGGCCGGTCGAGCACGCAGACGATGATTTCGGCGGGCGCCACGCCCTTGGCCGCGGCAACCGCCTTGACGTTTTCGGTCGGGCTTTTGGCCAGATCGATGATCCCGTCGGGATAGCCCGGCCCGACCGCCAGCTTGTCCATGTAGACATCGGGGGCATTGAGCAGGTTGCCTTCTTCGGCCACGGCCAGCACGGCCAGGGCGTTCGGCCCGGCCTTGGCGGTGATCGTGGTGCCTTCCAGCGGATCGAGCGCGATGTCGATCTTGGGCCCGGTGCCGATCGCGCTGCCGACCTTTTCGCCGATGTAGAGCATCGGCGCTTCGTCGCGCTCACCCTCACCGATCACCACAGTGCCGTCCATCGCCAGTTCGTTGAGCGCGGCGCGCATGCATTCGACCGCGGCGGCATCGGCGGCCTTTTCATCGCCGCGTCCGATCAGCTTGGATGCGCCGATCGCGGCGGCTTCGGTGACGCGGACCATTTCCAGCACGAGAACGCGGTCGAGGACTTTGGAAGCGGGCGTGGCACTGGTCATGGGAACGTCGGATCCTTGCGCGTCGGCATCCCGGGCGGAATGCATACCTATGTGAAGCGCCGCTTAGACAGGGTGCCGGACAAAGTCGAGGTCTGGCGTTCACAGGCGGTTCATTGCGGCTGGGCTTGTTCGTCACCCGGGACCAGGCGGGGGATCGCGTGCCATTTCGAGCCTTGCCTGTGCGTGTGCCGGTGCTTGCCGCACTCTTGCTGGCCCTGCCGGCACAGGCCCAATCGCAGAGCGCCGCCGACGACCGCGTGGCCGAGATGATCGCCAATGCGCAGCGCGTGCTTTCGGCGGTCCCGCCCAAACCGACCTGCGCGCAGAGCAGCGGCGATGAAATCGTCGTCTGCGCCCGCGAGGATTCGTCGCGCTACCGCGTGCCTTCGACGGCCGACAGCGATCCGGCTTCGCGGGCCGCTTTGCGCACCGGCATGCCGGCCCCGCCCAAGCTCGATCGCCCATCGTGCAAGGGTCAGCCCAATTGCCTTGTCGGCGGCTATGTGCCGCCGCCGATCTATTACATCGATCTCAAGGCGATCCCCGAAGCCCCCGAGGGTTCGGACGCCGACCTGGTCGCCAAAGGCGAAAAAGCCGCGCGCTAGAGTCTATCCCACTGACGTGGGCGGCAACACCGGCCCATCAGAAAATTGCCGCGCGCTAGTCCTTGAGGATGTGCAGCACCAGCGGCGCTTCGGCCAGACCATCCGATCCGCCGAGCAGGCGCACGGCCTCGGCCACCGCGCTTTCCGGCCCTTCGTGCGTGACCAGCGCGACCATCACCGGCTGGTCGTCGGAACGGCCCTTCTGGATCAGGCTTTCGATCGAAACCCCGGCATCGCGAAACGCCGCGGTGATCTCGGCCAGCACCCCGGGGCGGTCGGCGGCCATCAGGCGGACATAGGCGCGGCCCAGCCGGCTGCCCGCGTCGGCCGGCGGCATGGCTTCGAGTTCGGCCACCGGGACCGAAAACGGCGTGCCGATCTCGCCCCCGCCCAGGGTCGAACGCGCGATGTCGATCAGGTCGGCCACCACCGCGCTGGCCGTCGGCCCGTCGCCGGCGCCGGCGCCCTGGAACAGCAGGCGGCCCGAAAAATTGCCCTCGGCCACCACCGCGTTGGTTGCGCCGTCGACGTGGGCGAGCGGATGATCGAAGGCGACCAGGTGCGGCTGGACCCGCTGGAACAGGACCTTGCCCGACGGACCCGGCATGGTTTCGGCCATGCCGATCAGGCGGATGACATAGCCCAATGCATCGGCCTGGGCGATGTCGGCGGCGCGCAGCCGGGCGATCCCGGCTGTTTCGACCGCGGCGAAATCGAGCCGCCCGCCAAAGGCGATCGCGGCCAGGATCGACAGCTTGTGCGCCGCGTCGGTGCCCTCGATGTCGAAGGCCGGGTCGGCCTCGGCAAAGCCCTTGGCCTGGGCCTCGGCCAGCACGTCGGCAAAGTCGCGCCCGGTGTCTTCCATCACGGTCAGGATGTAATTGCAGGTGCCGTTGAGGATGCCGTAAACCCGCTCAATCTCGTTCGCGGCGGCGCCTTCGCGCAGGCCCTTGATCACCGGGATGCCGCCCGCCACCGCGGCTTCGAACTTGAGCGCAACCTTGGCCGCTTCGGCCTTGGCGGCCAGTTCCAGCCCGTGGTGCGCGATCATCGCCTTGTTGGCGGTGACCAGGGCCTTGCCCGCCTCGATCGTGGTCCGCGCGCAGGCCAGCGCCGGGCCGTCCGAGCCGCCGACCATCTCGACCACGACATCGACATCGGCGCGTTCGCCCATGATCACCATGTCGTCTTCCCAGGCATAGCGCGACAGATCGACCCCGCGATCCTTGGTCCGGTCGCGCGCGCCAACCACTGTGACTTGCAGCGGCCGGCCCGCGCGCCGCGCGATCAGCGCGGCATTGGCCTCGATCAGCCGGATCACCCCGGCGCCCACGGTGCCGAGCCCGGCCAGCGCGATCCGCAACGGTGCGGGTGAATCTGCCATGCTATCCCCTTTTGCCGCGCGCCTTAGGCAGAGGCGTGGGCCGCGGCAAGCAAGAAACGGCGGTTGCGGGCGGCTGGCGGCGAAATATCCTTACGCCGCGGGCGGGCTATCGGCGGCTGCGTGGGCAGGCCCCGAGCTGCTCGATCACTGCCGCATAGTCGAGCGCGGCAGCGGCGCGATCTTCCACCGCATCGGCGATATTGGCCCGGGCCGGAAGCTGCCCGGGAAGGAAGCAGGCGAGCCGGTACCAGGCGAGGGTGCCGCGCTGCGGCAGGCCGCCCGCCGCGCCGACCAGTTCGGAGAACGAGGCGCTGAACTGCGGCGCCTGGCCGGGCTGGCGTGACACGGTCAGCGCCGCGGGCTCGCCGTTGGCGCTGGTCAGGAACAACTGGGTCTCGCCCTCTCCGGCAAGGGTGCCCGAAACGTGCAGCGCCTCGCGCACGCCGGTGATGCGCTGCGGGGCATCGGCCGCGAACAGCTCACCCAGCACGCCCTTGACCTGCGCTTCGAGCGGCGCGCTCCACGGCAATTGCGCATCGGGCGCGATCAGTTGCAGCTCGCCCGGACGCCCGGAGACGTCGCGCGCGAACAGGATCACCGACTGCTTGCCCAGCTTGGGCAGGCGGCCCTTGGCATCGGCCCGGACGTCGACCAGGTAGACCAGCTTTTCGCCCAGCGGACGCGAGCCGCCGATCAGCGCCTCGGTCCGCGCTTCGACATAAGCGCGGATCCAGCCGGGCCGGACCCCGCGAGCGCGCGCCGCATCGAGCGCCACGGCCTTGCGCACCTGGGCCCGAACCACCAGCGGCGCGCCGTCGGCCAGGTCGACCAGATCGGCATAGGTCGGACCCGGATTGGGGCTGGGCACGAGCGTGCGATTCGCCGCAGCGGGCAGCGAATCGGCCAGAGCGGGGGCCGCGCCAAGGCTCACGGCGAGCGCAAGGACGAAGCAGTGAAGGAACAGGGCAAATCGGATCATGGGAACTCCAGCCCGCGGGACGGATCGGGGCAAATGGTCAAAAATTGCCGGAATCGGGCGCTATTTGTGCGGTTTTGAGCTTAACACAGGTGAATTAGCCGTTAATGGATAAAGCGTTGCGCACCCGCTGTCGCGCGGTTAAAGCACGCTAAAAGCCGGACCAAAAGTGCAACAACGGTCCGCGATCCGGGTAACCAGCGCATCGGGAGCGGGCTGGATTTCCGGATTGACCGACAGGGTGGACGTTAAGAATTTGGGCGTCCGGATCCGCTTTGCGGCTTCGGACGTCGGTTCCGGGTTTTGGCCCGGTTGGGACTGTTAGGAGTGATCCGTCTGAATGGCCTACGCTGACCAAGAAGTGAGTGGCAATCGCATTGCTGCCTTTGTCGTCGTTGCCCTGATCCACCTGGTTGTCGGCTATGCGCTGATCACCGGGCTGGCCTACGAGGGTGTGCGGAACATCCTCAAGAAGGTGACGACCGTCGACATCAAAAAGGACGAGCCCAAGAAGGAGCCGCCGCCGCCGCCCAAGAAGATGGCCGCACCGCCGATCGTCGCGCCGCCGGTGAAGATCAACGTCAACGTGGCGCCGCCGCCGATCACCACGGTGACCACGCCGC
>JBJTLX010000061.1:0-5645 GCA_046063245.1 Novosphingobium sp. | reverse complement strand
GACTGCGAGGGGCTTTTACCCTGCGGTACTCTCCCCCCGCTCGTCCCCACGCGCCATCGCGACGATGGGTGGACGCCTGCGCGGCAGCGGGATTTTCTGGAGGCGCTGGCTTCGTGCGGCTCCGTCTCGGCGGCGGCGCGGCGGGTGGGGATGAGCCGGGAGTCGGCCTATGCGCTGCGGCGGCGGGTCGATGCGCGGGGGTTTGTTCAGGCGTGGGACGCGGCACGGCTGCTTGCGGCCGAGCATCTGGTCGACCTCGCCTGGGACCGCGCGGTGGAGGGTGAGCTGCGGCCGCTGGTCTATCATGGCGAGGTGGTGGGCGAGGTGCGCTATCACGACAACCGCCTGCTGCTCGGCCTGATCGCGCAGAACCGCCAGGTGCTGGTCGAACAAGGGCTGGTCGCCCCGCCCGAGGTCACCGCGGCGGTGGCGGCGGACTGGGAAGCGGCGCTCGACCGGGCCGAGCGGGGGGAAGCGCTGGAAATCCTCCCCCTTGGGGGAGGGGAACCACGCAGTGGTGGAGGGGTAGGTGCAGGTGATCCCGACCTGGCTGGCCAGCACTGTTCGGATCACTCGCCTGTGCCCCTCCACCCCTCTTCGCCTGCGGCTACAGGCTGTCCCGCTGGCGCTGCGCGCCCTCTGCGAGTCCCCCATTCTGGGGAGAATATCCCCCCGCCGCTGGAGGACACGGTCGACGACATGGGCTTTCCGGCGACCGAGGCGCAGCTGCTCAACGTCGGGTTCTACCGGCTGGCTTTCGACGAGGCGCGCGGCCGGATGCTGACCAACTGGCCGGCGCCAGAGGGCTTTGCCGCCGAATGGTTCCGGCTGGCGGTGGACGACGCATTCGATCCGATCGCGCCCGATCCCGCCGATCCCGCGCTGGCCGATGACGGCGAGGCCTGGCCCGATGTCGAGGCGGCGTTCCGCACCCTGACCCCGGAGGAGGCGGACTTTGCCGAACGGCGCGCGGCGGTGTGGGGCGAGGCCCGCGCGGCGCGGCTGGCGCTTTACTACCGCGCCGCCTTTGGCCTGGCCACGGCGGCCGAGCGCGAATCGCTGCTCGCCGCCAACGACGGCGCCTGGCCGCTGACGGCGTGGCGGTGAGGGGGGCATTTCCCCCGCCAGCACCCTGTCAGGTTTGTAAACTTAGGAGCCCGGACGGGCGCTTACATCGCGCTGATGCCGCCGTCGATCTTGAGCTCGGCCCCCGTCACGAAGCGGCTTTCGTCGCTGGCGAGGTAGAGCACGCCGTAGGCGATGTCGTCGGGGTGGCCGACGCGCTTCAAGGGGATCTGGCGCGCGAGCTTGTCCATGATCACGTCCTTGGGCTTGCCGCTCGAGGCGACCATCCCGTCGAGGATCGGGGTATCGATGAAGGTCGGGTGGACCGAATTGCAGCGGATGTCCCAGCCCATCTTGGCGCAGTACAGCGCGACCGACTTGCTCAGCATCCACACCGCCGCCTTGCTGGCGTTGTAGCCGGGCATGGTGTCGCTGGCGATCAGCCCGGCGATCGAGGAGATGTTGACGATCGAGCCGGGCTGGCTGTCCTTCATCAGCTGCAGCGCCTTCTGGCAGCCGAGGAAGACCGAATCGACGTTGACCGCGAAGCCGCGGTGCCAGTCGTCGAGCGTCGCGGTCTCGATATTGCCGCGCACCCCGATGCCGGCGTTGTTGACCAGGATCGACAGCCCGCCAAAGGCATCGCGGGCCAGCGCGACCGCGGCCTCCCACTGGTCGGGCTGGGTCACGTCGAGATGGCAGGCGAGGGCGTGGGCCGGGCCGAACTCTTCATTGAGCGCGGCGGCAACACTGGTGGCCAGCTCGTCGTTGATGTCGGCCAGCAGCACCTGCGCGCCTTCGCGGCACAGCATCCGCGCCTGCGCCGCGCCCAGGCCCTGCGCCGCGCCGGTGACCAGCGCCTTCTTGCCTGCAACCCGTCCTGCCATCTTATCGTCCTCTCACAATGTCCGTACCGAGCAGCATCAGCAGCCGCACGTCTATGCCCAGCCCGCGTTCGCGCGATGCTGCAATGAAGTCGGCGATTCCTGCCACCGGAACACGATGGACCGTGATGTCCTCGCCGTCCACCCCGCCGCCGGGGCCGACCCGGGTGAGATCGTGGGCGCGCAGCAGGGTGAAGCTTTCGGTGACCATGCCGGGGGAGGAGTAGAACTCGCCGATTACCGCCATCCGGCCGGCGCGGTAGCCGGTCTCTTCCTCCAGCTCGCGATTGGCGGCCTGGGTGGCATCCTCGTCCTCGCCGTGGTCGCCGATCAGCCCGGCGGGAAACTCGATTGCCGGGCGGCCCAGCGGCACGCGGAACTGTTCGACCAGGATGACATGGTCCTCGGCATCGATCGCCAGGATCACCGCCGCCTTGATCCCGCGGGTGCGGCTGACGTATTCCCACTTGCCCTTGACCTTGGCGGCGATGAACTTGCCCGCCCAGACGGTGCGCTCTGCTTCCGAATCCATGCCCGCGGCTTAGACTTCGATCACCCGGTCAGGCAATTCGTTCTTGTCGTCCTCGGCGCGGGGCAGGTGCTGCGCCAGTACATCGCCGACCCTGGCGACGGCCGCGGCCATGCCCGCGCCGATCCGCCCGGCGCGCAGCTCGGCCAGCATCGCCGCCATCGCCTCGCCCCAGACCTCGGGCGAGACCTTGCTGGCGATCGCCTCGTCGGCGACGATCTCGGCGCGGTGCTCGGCCAGGCTGAGGTAGATCAGGATGCCGGTGCGCCCGGTCGTGCGGCGCTCGGCCCCGACGCGGAACAGGGTGACGGCGCGGGCGCGGACGCGCGGATTGCTGACGAAGCGCGGCACCAGCCACATCCGCAGCGGACGCCACAGCTGGAGCAGCAGCATGCCGAGGAACTTGGCGATGGCCGCGCAGGTCGCCAGGACCAGCACCGCCCGCGGCGTCCACTCGTGGCTCCACCGGCCGAGCACGCGGTCGATCAGGCCGAGGTAGAAATCCGGCAGCAGCGACATCACGGTCAGCGCGGTCATGGCGACCAGCGCCGACCAGGCGAGGGCGACGTCGAAATAGCCATCGGAACGGTCCGAGACGATCGTCACGATCTCGCCCGAACTCTTGCTCTCGGCCGCCTCGACCGCCGCGGAGATCGCCGCCCGGTCTTCGTCGCTCAAATGATGTGCTGCGCCGGCCATTACCAATCCCCCGAAGCCCCGCCGCCGCCGAAATCGCCGCCGCCAAAGCCGCCCCAGTCGGAACCGCCGCCGCCGCCGCCACCGCCGAAGCCGCCCCAGTCGGAACCGCCGCTGCCGCGGCCATGATGCAGTGCTTCGGAAATCCCCCACAGGATGATGCCCGGGTCGATCCCGCTGCGCCGATAACCGCGCCGAGCGCGGCGGTTGAAGAACCCGATCATCACGAGGATCAGGATCATCCAGAAGACGGCACCGGCGAGATCCGAGCTACCACTGCGGCTGCCAGTGCCGCGCTGGGCAGCGGCAGCCTTGGCGGCTTCGGCAACCGCCTTGGCATCGGCCGGATCGCGGTCGAGCTGGGCGGTGATCGCATCGATCCCGGCCTCGATCCCGCCCGGCATGTCGCCGGCCTTGAACCGGGGCGTCACCTGATCGCGGATGATCCGCGAGGCGAGGACGTCGGGCAGGTACTGCTCAAGCCCATAGCCGGTTTCGATTCGCACCTTGCGCTCGGTCGGGGCCACCAGAAAGATCAGGCCCTGGTCGCTGTCCTTGCCGCCAACGCCCCAGGCATGGCCCAGGTTGTTGGCATAGGTCGCCACGTCCTCGCCATCGAGCGAGGTTACGCTGACCACCATCAGTGCCCGGCCAGTGCGCATGTTGTAATCGCGCAGCTTGCGGTCGAGCGCAGCTTCCTCCGCGTCGGGCAGGATCGACGCGGCGTCGAGGATCGGACCGCTGGGCCGCGCGGGCAGTTCGGCCCTGGCCATGGTGGCGGCCGAGGCCAGCACCATGGCGATCAGGGCAAGCAGCAGCCGCACCAGCGGCGCGGAGTGCGGAACGGGCCGCATGGCCGCGTCTCCTGTCAATCCCGCTTACTGAGCGGCAGCGGAGGACGCGGGCGCAGCGGCGTTGTCATTGGCACCCGGTTTGGCCGCGGTCGGTGCCGGGGCCATGTCGAAGTTGACCTTGGGCGCGGTGGCGGCGCTTGGATCGGCCTTGAACGGGACCATCGGCTTGGCGCCATAGAAGATCTTGGCGCCGATCGCGTCGGGGAAGGTGCGGATCGTGGTGTTGTACGATTGCACCGCCTCGTTGTAGCGGGTGCGGGCGACGTTGATCCGGTTTTCGGTGCCTTCAAGCTGCGCCATCAGGTCGGCAAAGCGGGCCTGGCTTTGCAGCTGCGGATAGTTTTCGACCACGGTGCGCAGCTGGCCCAGGGCCTGGGTCAACTGGTTCTGGGCGTTCTGGAACTTCTCGAAGGTCGCCGGATCGGACAGGTCCTCGGTGCGGATGTTGATCGAGGTCGCCGCGGCGCGGGCGTTGGTGACGTTGGTCAGGATGGTGGTTTCGGAGGCTGCGGCAGCCTTAGCGGTCTCGACCAGGTTGGGCACCAGGTCGGCGCGGCGCTGGTACGAGCTTTCGACATCGGCCCACTTGGCCTTGGCGTTTTCTTCGGCCGTCGGCACGGAATTGATGCCGCACCCGGCCAGCGTGAGCGAAGCGACGACCACAATGGCGGCGCGCGGCAGGATGCTCGAAAAACGGTCAACCATCAGTGCGTTCCTTCTCTCCGGCGGGACGAACCGCCCGTGAGCGCGAATGTAGTGATGGCCACAATGCGCGCAAGGACTCGCCCGCAAATAACTGACCGCAATCGGTTGTTGTGACCGCATGGCGATTGTGGCAGCATCCTGTTCAGGGTTAACGCAGGATGGGGACGCACAATGGGTATGATGTCGGAATTCAAGGAGTTCATCGCCAAGGGCAATGTGCTCGATCTGGCGGTCGGTGTGATCATCGGCGCGGCGTTCGGAAAGATCGTCACCTCGCTGACCGATGACCTGATCATGCCGGTGGTCGGCAAGATTTTCGGCGGGCTCGACTTTTCGAGCAAGTACATGGTGCTGAGCGGCGACGTTGCCCCCGGCACCTCGCTTGCTGCGGCGCGCACCGCCGGGGCCAATGTGCTTGCCTATGGCAGCTTCGTCACCGCGGTGATCAATTTCGTGATCATGGCCTTCGTGATCTTCCAGATCGTGCGCGCCGCCAACCGGGCGATGCCGCCGGCACCCGCCGCGCCCGCCGGTCCGACCGAGGTCGAACTGCTGGCGGAGATCCGGGATTCGCTCAAGAAGTAAGCGAAATCAGACAATTGGTTTGGGGGCGGGGCCGGCACGCGGCTTCCGCCCCTTTCCTTTGCCGCGCAGACCTCCTATATCGGCCCTGCCGGGTTCGCCCGGCTATGGTGATAAATTGTTGCGTGTACTAGGCGCAGCGGACCCGGGGGCGGTACCCGGCGGCTCCACCATTACTACCCTGCCTTGGCAGGGGCCCTGTTGTCGCAGGGGTAATGACGGGGCCGAACTAGGATCGACGTGTGTTGAAAAGCGCAGTTTTCACCCGGGCTGAGTAACCCGTTCAAGGCTCAAAACTCACAAGTGCCAACGACAACGAAGCACTTGCTC
>JBJTLX010000060.1:0-7516 GCA_046063245.1 Novosphingobium sp. | reverse complement strand
GTGCCGCAGTTCGAACCCTCGCTGCGCCGCCTGACCTGGGGCAACGGGGCGCAGGCGACGCTCTATTCGGCCGGAGAACCGGAATCGCTGCGCGGCCCGCAGCACAGCCACGCCTGCCGGGCAGGCCCAGAAGGAAGTCTTCGTCAACGAAACCGTCGCCCGCCTCGATGCGCTGGTCCATCTGGCCATCGAGAGCGAGCGGCCCGATCCGCCCGCCACGCCGGTCGACGGTCAGGCCTGGCTGATCGGCACCGGCGCAAGCGGCGAGTGGGCGGGCCGCACCGGGCAGATCGCCGCGCGTCAAGGCGGGAACTGGCAGTTCTTTGTCGCACGCGACGGACTTCGTGCGCTCAACCGCGCGACCGGACAGGACCTGCGCTATCGCAATGGCTGGATCGCGGCGGCCAAGCCGGCAGCCCCGAGCGGCGGCACAACCATCGATGCAGAAGCCCGCGCAACGCTTGCACAGATCCTCACCGCGCTATCGTCCGCCGGGATAACTGCGTGATAACACTGGACTGTTCCCGGCGGCACCAGGCCTTCGGCGAAACCGGCGCCAACCCCGTGCGTTTCGCAGCGTTTCGCGAAAGTTGACCGGGAAACAGCGACATAATTGCAACACTGCCCGTTTTTGAGCGCTTGCCTCGCGAACCCTATGGAGTTAGACGCACTGATCTCGGTGGCTCTAATCCTAATAAAGGGGAAATCCAAAATGCGCAAACTGGTCATTGGAATGGCGCTTGCCTCCACTGCCCTTGCGTCGCCGGCACTGGCTCGCGACGACTCGTGGTACGTCGAGGCTGATGGTGGCGCCACCATCGTCGAAGACATGAAGGACTTGATCAGCCCCGGTGTCGGCACGCTCAACACCAAGACGGGCTACGATTTCGGCGGCATCGTCGGTTACGATTTCGGTCCGTTCCGTCTCGAAGCCGAAGCCAGCTATCGCCGCGCCGGAACCGAAACGCTCGCCCCGCCGCCAGCCCGCTTGCTCGGCCAGGTTACCGCGATCCCCAACTCGATCGCAGTTGACGGTTCGGCCAGCGCGCTCAGCTTCATGCTCAACGGGCTGCTCGATTTCGGTGCCGACGACAGCATTCAGGGCTTTGTCGGTGGCGGCGTCGGCGTCGGCCGCGCCAAGGTCGACATCCACAATGCCGTTGCCAGCTATCTGAACGATTCGGATACCGGTTTTGCGTGGCAGGCTCTGGCCGGCATTCGCTTCCCGGTCAGCGACAACGTCGATCTGGGCCTGAAGTATCGCTTCTACAACCAGAACAATGTCGATCTGATCACGGCAGCCGGCGGCGCGGTTTCGACCGACTTCCGTTCGCACTCGCTGATGGCGACGCTGGGCTACAACTTCGGTGCGCCGGTTCCGCCGCCGCCCCCGCCGCCCCCGCCGCCGCCTCCCCCGCCCCCGCCGCCTCCCCCGCCGCCTCCGCCGGTCGTGGAATGCAACAAGGGGCCGTACATCGTGTTCTTCGACTGGGATAAGTCGGACATCACGCCGGAAGCCGCTTCGATCCTCGACAGCGCGATCACGGCCTATGGCAACTGCGCCAACACCCCGATCATGCTGGCCGGTTATGCCGACCGTTCGGGCAGCCCGACCTACAACCAGGGCTTGTCGGAACGCCGCAACACCGCGGTGCGCGGTTACCTGTCCTCGCACGGCGTGCCGGACGGCGCGGTCACCAGCCAGGGCTTCGGAGAAAACAACCCCCGCGTGCCGACCGCCGATGGCGTTCGCGAACTGCAGAACCGCCGGGTGGAAATCACCTACGGTCCGGGTTCGGGCATGTAAGCTGCCCTTGCGGCAAAACGATTTGGGGGCCGGAGCAATCCGGCCCCTTTTTCGTTATGGTGGCGGGCAAACCGCAAAAGGAGCCTGGGATGATTCGCCGATTGATCGCCGCCACAATTGCATTGGGCCTATCGGCCTGCACGACGCTGGGTGAACTTCCGACCAAGCGGGTCGCCACGGCAACGTTGCGTTTTGCCAACGGTGCGCCCGCCGGCGAAGCGATCGTCACCGCTTCGGGGGACAGTCTGACGCTCTCGGTCGCAGCGCTCGGTTTGCCCGGCGGAGCCCACGGCGTGCATCTGCACATGGTTGGCACTTGCGATGCGCCGGCCTTCACCAGCGCGGGCGGTCATTTGAACCCTGCCGGCCATCAGCACGGCACCGCCAACCCGGCCGGAAGCCATCTGGGCGACCTGCCCAACCTGATCGCCAACACCGCCGGCGTCGCCAGTCTCAGCGCGAACCTCGCCGCAACCCGGGCCGAGGCCGAAGCCGCGCTGTTCGACAGCGACGGAACGGCGCTGGTCATCCACGCCGCTGCGGATGACTACAAGACCGATCCCTCGGGCAACAGCGGCAGCCGTATCGCCTGCGGTGTGATCAAGCGGTCGTGACCTTGCCCTGGCTTTCGCCGCTGCGGGAGGCGACGGTGCGTTCCGCTTCGGGCACGGCGCGGTAAGCGTAGAGCAGCAGGCCCAGTGCGACCGGCGCGACCGCGATCAGCGAGAGGATGCCGGTGCGCAGATCGCCCACCGGCTTGCCATCGACCATGCCGCCGGCCAGATCGGAAATCTGCCCGACCAGATAGGGCCCGAACGACAGGCCGACCAGGGTCGTGCCGAGGAAGAAAGCCGCCGTCGCCGTCCCGCGCATGCGCGGCAACACCAGATCCTGGGTCGTCGCCGCCGCCGCGCCCAGCGCGGCCGCGCCGCACATGCCGGCGATGAAATTCATGACATAGAACAGCGTGCCATTGGCCGTGGTATAGCCGATCCAGATCGGCGCGATCGGGGCGACGACGCCGAACAGGATGACCAGCACCCGGCCTGCCGGATTGCGCGCGCGCAGCCTGTCCGCAGCCCACCCGCCGATGATCACCCCGAGGAACCCCGCGATAGCGCCATTGGCACCGAGCACGAAGGCGAGCTCCTGCTTGGGCAGGTGCAACACCCGTTCGGCGTAAGGCGCAGCCCACGCACCAAGCGCCCAGGCAACCAGCGAGACCAGGCTGTAGCCAAGCGTGGTGCAGAGAAACGCCGGGGTCCCCCAGATCAGCCGGAAAGTCGCCGGATCACGCGCCTTGAGCGTGCACGCCCACGAAAACACCGCGTAATAGCCGAAGGCGATCGCCGACCATTGCGGCAGGTTGTGCGTCAGCTTGATCATCAGCCACGCCGCCAGCGCCGCAAACGCCGCGACCGCCAGGTTGATTGCCAATGCCGCAGGCCCGCGCTGCCATGCGCCGAGCAGGGTGAACGGCGGGACGATGCTCGACAGATCGGTCACGAAGCTGCGGAACGGCGCGGGCGCGACGGGGCTGACGACGCCGTCCATCGCGCCGCGGACCGGTTCGCGCAGCGTCGCGACCCAGGCCGCCATGATCAGTCCGGGTAGCCCGACGACGAGAAATGCCGCCTGCCAGCCGACCAGCCCGAGCGGTCCGCCGCCGGGATAGGCGTGGTTCCAGGCCTGCCCGATGCGGGCCCCGATCAGCAGCGAAACGCCGCCGCCGAGATAGAGCCCCGAGGAATAGATCGCCAGGGCCGTCGCCCGTTGCCGCTTGGGGAAATAGTCGGAGATCAGCGAATAGGCGGTTGGACTGGCGGTTGCCTCGCCCACGCCGACCCCCATGCGCGCCAGCGAAAGCGTCAGCTGGCTTTGCGCCAGGCCCGAAAGCGCGGTCATCGTCGACCAAAGCGTCAGCCCGATACCGAGCAGCTTCTTGCGATTCCAGTTATCGGCCAGCCGCCCCAGCGGAATTCCGAACAATGCGTAGAACACGGCAAAAGCGGCACCGAACAGAAAGCCGAGATCGGCATCGTTGAGTCCGAAATGCGCCTTGATGTCTTCTGCCAGAATGCTGAGAATCTGCCGGTCGATGAAGTTGATGATATAGACCAGCACCAGCACGGCGAGGACGTACCAAGAATACCCCGACGCAGTTCCCTGGGCAGGAACGGCTTTCGCTTCATCCGACAATGCAGTCTCTCCCGGTGGCCTATGCGTCAGCGTAGCGGGTTCCGTCGACAATCCCAGCCTTTTCAAATCCCTCCTGCCGCAGCCGGCAGCTGTCGCAGCGGCCGCAGGCGCGCCCGTCTGGCAGAGGATCGTAGCACGACCAGCTCAGCGCCGGGTCAAGTCCGAGTCGCATGCATTCGCGGGCAATGTCGGCCTTGCCCATGAACTGCAGCGGGGCATGCACGGTGAAGCTGTCGCCCTCGCTGCCTGCCTTTGTCGCCAGCCGCGCCAACGCCGCGAAACCCGCGATGAATTCGGGGCGGCAATCGGGATAGCCCGAATAGTCCAGCGCATTGACCCCGATGAACACGTCGCGCGCGCCCAGCGCCTCGGCCCAGGCCAGCGTCAGCGAAAGAAAGACCAGGTTGCGCGCCGGGACATAGGTCACCGGAATGTCCTGCCCGACACCGTCCTTGGGCACGGCGATGTCCGCAGTCAGCGCCGAGCCGCCAAATTGGCGCAGGTCGAGCGGCAGGGTGACATGGCGCTCCACCTTCAGCGCGGCAGCGATCTTGCGCGCCGCCTCCAGCTCGACCCGGTGGCGCTGGTTGTAGTCGATCGTCAGCGCATTGACGCTGTAGCCCGCCGCGCGCGCCAGGGCGGCGGTGACCATCGAATCGAGCCCGCCCGAAAGCAGCACGACCGCGCGATTTCCCGAACCCGAACCTGGCTCCATCATCGCTGCCCGCTAGCGGGAGCACGCTGCCGAGGCAACCGTGCTCAGTTTGCGCAGTCGCCGATCCGCCGCGCCTCGGCGGTGAAATCGAACGGCAGGCCCTTGGCGATGCCCTGGCTGTCGATCTGGACCAGACGGCTGGTTTCGCGGCGGATATGTGTCCGCCCATAGCCCCGACCGCGGCAGGTATACTGCACGGTGACTTCGTTCGCGCCGTCCTGGACGACGAAGCGGTCGCACATGTCGGCCTGATGGCGCAGCTGGATCAGCTTGCGACCGTGGTCGACGCAGATCCGCTGCGGCGTCGCGGCCTCACCGCGGATCCGCAGCTCCCAATTGCCGGCATCGAGCCCGTCGAGCATGCCCAGCGTCTGCCCGCCGCCATTGGCCGGAGCAAGCCCCAGCAGCAACCCCAGGGTCGCGGCGGCGGCAAAACGGATCGGCTTCTTGACCACCATCATCATTCCCAACGAATGCCTTGCGCGCGGACCTGCGCACAGGAGTCGTCGCGATCCTTGTAACATGACGACGAACTGCGACCAAGCGTGTTATTCTGTCGATGAGATGAACGACTAGGCGTCGATTTCGAAGACCTTCGAGCAAAAAGCGCAGTCAACCAGGATCAATCCGGTTTCGTTGCGCATCTCGGCGCGGTCCGCCTCGGCGAACTTGCCGATGACCGACAGGTAGTGGTCAACGCTGCAGCGGCAACCGCGATCGAGCTTGCGCCCAACTTCAACCCGCACTTCGTCCTCTTCGTGGAACAGCCGCCAGACGAGCGCCTCGAGCGACAGGTCCGGATCGACAAGTTCGTCGTGGCGGGTACTGCCGGCCAGCGCGGCAAGATGTTCCCATTCGGGATGATCGAGCCGGACGTGGAGCCGCTCACGCCCCTCCTCCCCATCGGCAAGGTGCTGGATCAGCAGCCCGCCAGCCACACAGCCCCGTCCGTCCGAACGCACGGCGACACGGATCAGCGTCGGCACCTGCTCGCTCTGCGCGAAATAGTTCTGGCAGGCTTCGGCCAGCGAACTGCCTTCCAGGGGAACGATCCCCTGATAGCGCTGCCCGGTCGTCGCCATGTCGAAGGTAATTGCCAGATAGCCTTTGCCGAACAGCGCGTAGAGCGAGGGATTGGCCCCGATCATGTCGAGCCGGTCGGCATCGAAGCGAACGTATCCGCGCAGTTCACCCGCGCGATAATCGCAGACCAGCAAGTCGACCACGCCGCTTTCGGTCTGGGCCTGCATGGTCAGCTGGCCCTCGTCGTCCTTGAGCAGCGAACCGATCAGCGCCGCCACCACCAGCGCTTCGGCCAGGATGTGCTTGATCGGCGCGGGATAGGCGTGGGCCGAAAGGATCGTTTCGAGCACCGGGCCAAGCCGCACCACCCGCCCGCGGCCGTTGCGCGCGGGAATGGTGAAACCGAGGATCCGGTCATAGCCGGTTTCGCCGGCCAGGATGTGCTCGGGCGCGCTCACAGCTGGCCGAAGACCCAGCGCAGCACCGATTTCTGGGCGTGGATGCGGTTTTCCGCCTCGTCCCAGACCACCGATTGCGGCCCGTCGATCACGGCGTCGGTAACTTCTTCGCCGCGGTGCGCGGGGAGGCAATGGAGGAACGCTGCCTCGGGCGCGGCCTGTGCCAGCAGCGCCGCGTTGACCTGGAACGGGGCCATTGCCGCCAGCTTGTTGTGGGCGTGGTCCTGGCCCATCGACACCCAGGTGTCGGTGACCACCACATCGGCGCCGCGCACCGCTTCGGCGGCATCGCGGGTCAGGGTGATCGTCGCCCCGGCGGCGCGGGCGCGCGCGACGAAATCCGCGTCAGGCTCGTAACCCTGCGGCGTTCCGGCGCGGACATTGAACTTAAGCAGCCCCGCCGCCTCGATGATCGAGCTCAGCACATTGTTGCCGTCGCCCAGCCAGGCCAGCTCGAGCCCGGGCAGCGCCTTGCCCTGTTCGATCAGGGTCAGCAGATCGGCCATGATCTGGCAGGGGTGCGACTGGTCGGTCAGCCCGTTGATCACCGGGACCGCATCACCGTCAACGTCGATCCATTCGTGGTCCTTGGTGAAATAACGGGTCATCAAACGGCTCCTCAGCGGTGATAGCGGTGGGGGACGAAGGGCATCGGCACGACCTTGGCGGCAAGGCGCTTGCCGCGCACGTCGAGTTCAAGTTCGGTTCCGGGTGCGGCATGGGCGCTATCGACATAGGCCATGGCGATAGGATGGTTGAGGCTGGGCGAGAAACCGCCGGAGGTTAACACGCCAACCTTCTGATTTGCAGCATAAACTTCAGCGCCTTCGCGCGCAGCCTGACGACCTTCGAGGGTTAGACCGATACGCTTGCGGGGCGCCCCGCCTGCAATCTCGCGCAGGATCCGTTCCGCGCCAAGGAAGCCGCCTTCGGTGCGGCGGCGCTTGTTGATTCCGAACAGCAGGTCAGCCTCGATCGGGCTTGTTTCGGGCGAAAGGTCATGGCCATAGAGCGGCAGCCCCGCTTCGAGCCGCAGGCTGTCGCGGGCGCCAAGGCCGATCGGCTTCACTTCGGGCTGGGCGCAGATCAGGTCGGCAATTTCGGCGGCGCTTTCGGCGGGGACCGCGATTTCAAACCCGTCTTCGCCGGTATAGCCTGAGCGGCTGATCCAGGCGTCGACACCGGCAATCTTGAACTCGCCGCCCTTCATGAAGGTCAGTGACGCGAGGGGCACATCACCCGTCACTACACGATCCAGTGCAGCGAAAGCCTTGGGGCCCTGAAGCGCAAGCAGCGCGCTCTCCTCAAGATGGG
>JBJTLX010000007.1:0-4028 GCA_046063245.1 Novosphingobium sp. | reverse complement strand
GGGTCAAGGCGCCGATCGCCCAGGTCGATTTCGCCGGGGCGGCGCGGATGGCCCCGCCGCTCGAGCGGGTGGTCCATTCCTTCGCCTGGCTCGCCGATCTCGACGCCTGCTGCCCGCGCGAACAGGGCGCGCCGGTGGCCGAACGCGTGCTGGCGGCCTGGCTCAATGCCAATCCCAAGCCGCCCGCGCGGCCCGGCAAGGGCCCGGCCTGGATGGTCGGCAACGCCGGAACCCGGCTGCTCGGCTGGCTGGTCCACGCCCCGCTGATCCTGTCCGGGAATGACACCGCGCTGCGCGGCCAGGTCTTCGCCCAGATCGGCGAGACCGCGCGCTGGCTCGACAAGAATGTCGGCCGCGCCGAGGATCTGCTGGGCGAAGTTGCCGGGTGGTGCGGGATCGTCGCGGCGGGACTGCTGCTCCCCGATGGCAAGCCGCGCCGCCTGTTCGGCGAAGCCGGGCTGGTCAAGGCCTTGGGCGAAATGGTCGGCGACGATGGCGGGGTGCTGTCGCGCAGCCCCTTGATGCAGATGGAAGCGATCGCCCTGCTGGTGCGGCTGCGCGCCTGCTATCAGGCGGTGCGGCGCGATCCGCCCCAGGCGCTCGAAGCGATCATGGGCCTGCTGGTCCCGCCGCTGCTGGCGCTGACTCACGGCGATGGCTCACTCGGATCCTGGCAGGGCGGCTGGGCGGTCGACGCGGCGGACCTATCCGCGCTGGTTGCCGCCTCGGGCGTACGCACCCGGCCGCTGCGCGATGTCCGCCAATGGGGCTATCAACGGGTCGTTGCCGGCAAGGCGATCCTCCAGTTCGACGCTGCACCGCCGCCGCTGGCCAAGCACGCCCGATCGGGCTGTGCCTCAACCCTGGCGTTCGAGTTCAGCCAGGCCGGCCAGCGGATCATCGTCAACTGCGGCGGGGCGGCCTGCGCCGGCGGGCTGATTCCGGTGCGGCTGGAGCAGGGGCTGCGTGCCACCGCGGCCCATTCGACCCTGGTGCTCGACGATGCCAATTCGACCGCGGTGATGATCGCCGGCAAGCTCGGCAGCGGGGTTTCCGAGGTCGAGGTCGATCGCCGCGTGATTCCCGGCGAGCGTCAGGGCGGGGCGACCCGGCTCGAGGCCAGCCACAATGGCTATGCCTCGCGCCACGGGCTGATCCACCGCCGCATCCTGATCCTGCGCGACGACGGCAGCGAACTGCGCGGCGAGGACCTGCTGGTGCCGAAGAGCGGCAAGGGCAAGACCGGCAAGGTCGGCTTCGCGATCCGCTTTCACCTTGGCGCCGGGATCGAGGTCGGCTTGTCGGAAGACGGCCAGGGCGCGGGGCTGGCGCTGCCCGACGGCTCCTATTGGCAGTTCCGTGCGGCCAGCGAGGGGCAGGTCAGCCTTGAGGAAAGTCTGTGGGCCGACGGGCAGGGCCGGCCCCAGCCGATCCAGCAGCTGGTCATCTCGGGCATGGCCTCGCGCGGCGGCGGCAGCTTTGCCTGGCTGCTCAAGAAAATGGGATAAGCGAACGTGAGTGAAGTAAAGATCTGCCGGGCACTGCTGTCGGTGTCCGACAAGACCGGGCTGGTCGAACTGGGCCAGGCGCTCGCGGCGCACGGGGTCGAACTGGTGTCGACCGGCGGGACCGCCAAGACGCTGCGCGATGCCGGCCTTGCAGTGCAGGACATTTCCGATCTGACCGGCTTTCCCGAAATGATGGACGGGCGGGTCAAGACGCTGCACCCCAAGGTCCACGGCGGGCTGCTGGCGGTGCGCGACAACCCCGAACACGCCGCGGCAATGGCGGCCCACGGCATCGGCGCGATCGACCTGGTCGTGGTCAACCTCTATCCCTTCGCCCAGACCGTCACCCGCGGCGCGGCGCGTGACGAAGTGATCGAGAACATCGACATCGGCGGGCCCAGCATGGTCCGCTCGGCCGCCAAGAACCACGGCTTTGTCGCTATCGTCACCGATCCGGCGGACTATGCCCTGGTCGCACGGGGCACGACCACGCTGGAAGAGCGCAAGCGGCTGGCGGCCAAGGCCTTTGCCCTGACCGCGCAATACGACGCGACCATCGCCGCGTGGTTCGCTTTCGCCGATCAGGGCGAGATGTTCCCCGAAAGCGCCGCGATCCCGCTGAAGCGCGCCGACGAACTGCGCTATGGCGAGAACCCGCACCAGCAGGCCGCGCTGTACCTGCCCGCCGGACCGGCGACCCCGGGGGTGGGCCAGGCCGAGCAGGTCCAGGGCAAGGACCTCAGCTACAACAATTACAACGACGCCGACGCCGCGCTCGAGCTTGTCGCCGAGTTCCGCGACGGACCGCCGACCGTGGTGATCGTCAAGCACGCCAACCCGTGCGGGGTCGCCACCGGCGAGACCCTGCTCGAGGCCTATCAGGCGGCCTTTGCCTGCGACAGCGTCTCGGCCTTCGGCGGGATCATTGCCTGCAACCGTCCGCTCGACGGCGCCACTGCAAGCGCGATCTGCGAGATCTTCACCGAAGTGGTGATCGCGCCGGGTGCCGATGACGCCGCACGCGCGATATTTGCCGCCAAGAAGAACCTGCGGCTACTTCTGTGCGGGCCCATCGCCGATCCGCACCGCGCCGGCGTAACGCTCAAATCGATCACCGGCGGGTTCCTGCTTCAGTCGCGCGACAACGGCATGCTCGGCGATCTGCAGGTGGTGACCAAGCGGCAGCCGACGGCGCAGGAACTGGCCGATTGCCGCTTTGCCTGGACCGTCGCCAAGCACGTCAAGTCGAACGCCATCGTCTATGCCAGGGACGGAATCACCGCCGGGATCGGCGCGGGGCAGATGAACCGCCGCGACAGCTCGCGCATTGCCGCGATGAAGGCGGCCGAGGCGGCGGAAAAGTTCGGCTGGGGACAGAGCCGGACGGTCGGCAGCGCGGTCGCCTCCGACGCCTTCTTCCCCTTTGCCGACGGCCTGCTGGCGGCTGCCGAAGCGGGGGCAACGGCAGTGATCCAGCCGGGCGGATCGATCCGCGACGACGAGGTGATCGCCGCCGCCGATGCGGCCGGCCTCGCCATGGTCTTCACTGGGATGCGGCATTTCCGCCACTGAGCGGGCGTTAACTTCATCGCTTCATCGCTTCACCGCGAGTCCGCTGCATTTCGTCGCGATCATGCGGGGGAATCGGCCACGTTCACTCGACGGTAAGGGCCCGATCTGCACTAGGGCCGTCAAGCGAATCACTCGAATCCCGAAAGCCGCCATCATGGGCCTGTTCAAAGCCGATCTGTACCGTTCCTTTGCCGTCGGCTTTGCCCTGGGCGCTGCCGCCCTGCTCGCCACCGCGGGCAACTGGGGCGCGGCGCCCAAAAGCGGCGTGATCCCGGCCGCCGAAGCCGCGCCGATCGCGATCGACCAGACGCGCTGAGGCGCGAATTGCGCCGCGGCCTGCGGCGTCCTATATCGGCGGCATGGCCGCACATCATCACCATCACGAACCCCATGGCGAGAGCCTGATCGCAGCCGCGCGCGCCGAACTGGTCGAGGCGGGCGAGCAGTGGACCGACATGCGCGGCGAGGTGTTCCAGGTGCTGATGGACCAGCCCCGCCCGGCCTCGGCCTATGACATCGCCGAGGACGTATCCAAGGCGCGGGGCAAGCGCGTCGCCGCCAATTCGGTCTACCGCATCCTCGACCTGTTCGTGAAAACCAACCTCGCCCGCCGGGTCGAGAGCGCCAATGCCTATGTCGCCAACCCGCACCCCGGCTGCCGCCACGATTGCATTTTCCTGATCTGCGACAGCTGCGGCAAGGCCACCCACATCGACGACGACAAGCTGACCGGCGCGCTGGTCGATGCCGCGCACAAGGCCGGCTTTGCCGACATCCGCCCGGTGGTCGAACTGCGCGGGCTGTGCCGCGATTGTTCGGAGTCCTGATTGGTGCGCCGATCGCCTCCGCGATCGGCTAGCAACACCGGCCCGCTCCCTCGGCCCGACCGCAGACGTCGCAGATCAGGAAGATGCAATCGTGGCGGCAGCCGGGGTGCGGGTTGGCGAC
>JBJTLX010000059.1:0-3923 GCA_046063245.1 Novosphingobium sp. | reverse complement strand
TTCTCGATGTCCATGTTATCAAGGACTTGCGCGCTCATCTCGCGCTCGGTCAGGCCGCCGGTGAACTGGATCAGGCGGTCGGCCAGGGTCGACTTGCCGTGGTCGATATGGGCGATGATGGAAAAGTTGCGGATACGGGACAGATCGGTCATCCCGCCCCCCTAGCCGCCAACGGCGATGCTGTCAGCCCCGCCTTGTCAGGCGATCTTCGTCGGCTTGGTCTTGACGTCGATCTGCCCAAACTTCGGCAAGCTCAGCGCCGCTCCCTGCTGCTGCATCAACTGCATCGGATAGCTGCCCTGCGGCAGGGCCTGCTGCGGCATCCCGGCCTGGGCCAGGACATAGGGCGAGACGCGGTGGCGGGTGCACAGGCCCCCGGCCCCGTCGTCGACGAGCTGGTGTTCGAACTCGAGCCCCTGCATCGCACCGGCCGAACGGCGCACCACGGCAACCGCCAGCTGGCCCTCGCCGAAGTCGACGACGAACTGCGCGCCAATCGGCACGTCGATCAGTCCTTCGACCATGCAGCCGCTGCGCGACAAGTTGCGCATCGTCACTTCATAGCGGTGATCCTCGTGGATCAGGCCGACCTTGCGCAGCACGGTGCGCCGTTCGGGGCGGTACTTGCTCGGCCCTTCGGGCTCGATCGTCCATTCGCCGCTCAGCATCGCCTCGGCGACATCCTCGAAACCGACCGCCTGGGCATAGATGAAGCCCTGGATCTGTCGCACCCGCAGCTTACGCATGGCTTCCAGTTCGTCATGCGCTTCGATGCCTTCGGCGGTGGTATCCATGTCGAGCGCTTCGGCCAGGCTGACGATCGCGGCAATGATCGCGGCATTGCGGTTGCCCGGCTCGGTGACGCCGCTGATGAAGGCCTTGTCGATCTTGATCTTGTCGAACGGCGCGTGCTGAAGATAGCTGAGCGAGGAGTAACCGGTGCCGAAATCGTCCAGCACCAGCCGGATGCCGAGCATCTTGAGCTGGTTGAACATCTCTTCGGTCGCGGCCTGATCGCCGAGGAAAATAGATTCGGTCAATTCCAGTTCGAGCCGTTCGGGCGGCAGTTCGGCATGGGCCAGCGCCTGGGCGACCAGCGCGGGAAATCCGGGGTTGGCGAACTGCGCCGCCGAGACATTGACCGCGACCCGCACGTTGCCGGGCAGCTTGGCCGCGTCGATGCAGGCCTGCTTCAGGATCCAGTTGCCCAGGGCGCCGATCAGGTTGGCTTCCTCGGCAATCGGGATGAACACGTTGGGTGAGACGTTGCCGAGTTCGGGATGCTCCCAGCGCGCCAGGCTTTCCAGCGAGACCACGATGTTGGTCTTGGTATCGACGATCGGCTGATAGGCGACGCGCATCTGGTCGCTCGACAGCGCATCGCGCAGGTCTTCCTCGATCTGGCGGCGGCGCTCGGCCTCGCTGTGGAGGTCGCTGGAGTAAAAACGGAACTGGCCGCGCCCGCCGCCCTTCGAGGCATAGAGCGCAAGGTCGGCCGAACGGACCAGCTCTTCGCTGCCGACCCCGTCGTACGGCGCGATCGCGATGCCGACCGAGGCACCGATGACGCAGCGGCTGCCTTCGATCTGGTAGGGCTGCGAAAGCATGGTGATGATGGTCTTGGCGATTTCACCAAGGCGGCCGCGATCGTCGACATCGGGGACCAGGATCTGGAACTCGTCGCCGCCAAGACGCCCGATCTCCGCACCCTTTTCGACCACGACCCGCTGCAGCCGCTGCGCTACCTGCTTGAGCAGTTCGTCCCCCGCGAGATGTCCCAGCGTATCGTTGACCTGCTTGAACCGGTCGAGATCGAGCATCAGGATCGCGCACGAGCGTTTGGCCGCGCGGTAGGCGGCAAGCGTCGCCTCGAGCCGCTTGCCCATCCGGTGGCGGTTGGCCAGCCCGGTCAGAGAATCGTACTGCGCCAGACGCGAGGCGTCCTTCTGGCTCTGGCGCGAGGCGGTGATGTCGACACCGTTTCCATAGTACCCGAAGAAGCGGCCGTCGGCGCTGAACTGCGGGCGTCCGGAAATCGACCACCACACCGCCGCGGCATCGCTGGCGGCGCGCACCTGCAGCGCGGAGAAGGTCTTGCGCGCGCTGAAGATCAGCGGAAGCGTGCGTTCCGATCCGCTGTCGTCGTCGCGCTCGAGGATGAACAGCGACTGGATCGGCTGGCCCAGCAGCGCAGAGCGTTCGGTGCCCAGCTTTTGCGCAACGATGTCCGAAACGTACGTCAGGTGGCCCTGGTCGTCGCTGGCCCAGAACCAGCCGATCCCCGATTCCTCGTAGTCGCGCAGCAACCGGATCGCCTGCTGCTGTTCCGCGCTGGACAAGTTCACGGCTCCGCCCTTCCCTGCTCCCAGCAAGGATCTGAAACGGCCCAGTGCATGTCCCGAACTAGCGCTCATTATCCTTCGTTCTCTAGCGTCCGCAGACTAGGGGGTTTGTACTTTTACTAAGCATTCATGGTTTAGATTTCGCTAACGCCGACAACCCTTTGCGGCGGCGCAATCATGCCGATCGCTGCAGGAGGGTGCGCGGCTGACGTGGCCCTGCGCCTGGTGAAATGATCGATACCCGGCCGCTTTGGTCAAGCGCCAGCGCGGAGGCGAATTCAACCCCCATACGGTCTTCCTGGCACCACCGCGCAGTTGCGGTAACCGTCTCGCCTTCGGCCAGCATGATCCGGAAGATCGTTCCCGGAGGCACGTTCCACAACCCTTCGACCAGCGCGCCAGTTGCCGAGATGTTGCGGATCGTGCCGTGATAGGTTTGTCCGCCGTGTTCGAGCACGATCTTGCGCAGCATGGTGTGGCGCACCGCGCGCGCAGCGCGGGGCCCCTTGGCGATGGCCGAGGTTCCGACCAGCAGCGTGGCGGTCGCCTGTTCCAGGGTCAGCGGCTTCTCGTAGATATAGCCCTGGACGTGGCTGCAGCCCAGCATCCGGACCAGGTCGAGTTCGTCCAGGGTCTCGACCCCCTCGGCGGTGGTTTCCATCCCCAGGGCCTCGGCCAGGCTGACGATCGAGGCGATGATCGCGCCGTTGCGGCTGCCAGTGATGGTTGCGCCGCGCACAAAGCTCTGGTCGATCTTGATCTTGTCGAACGGGGCCTTTTTCAGATAGCCGAGCGACGAATAGCCGGTGCCGAAATCGTCGAGCGCCAGGCGCACGCCGATCCGCTTGAGCGACGCAAACATCGCATCGGTGCTATCATCGTCGTTGAGGAAGACGCTCTCGGTAATCTCCAGCTCGAGCCGGTTGGGATCGACCTGTGCCGAGGCAAGTGCGTTGGTGATCACCGCGGGCAGGTTGGGATTGGCGAACTGCAAGGGCGACACGTTGACCGCGACGCGCACCGCCTCGGGCCACTTGGCCAGATCGCGGCACGCGGTGCGCAGCGCCCATTCGCCGATCGCCGCAATCAGGCCCGCGTCTTCGGCAATCGGGATGAACTTGGCAGGGGACATCGGCCCTCGGGTGGGATGGTGCCAGCGCAGCAGCGCCTCGAAACCGGTGATGCGTTCGGTGGTGGTCTGCACCACCGGCTGGTAATACAGTTCCAGCCCGCCGCTCGAAATCGCGTCGCGCAGGTCCTGATCCAGCTGGCGGCGCTCCTCGGCGTCGCTGTGCAGGTCCGCCGCGTAGAAGTGGTGCCGCCCTCGCCCGCCGTCCTTGGCGGCATAGAGCGCCAGGTCGGCATTGCGGATCAGTGCCTCGGACGTGACGCCATCCTCGTGAGCGAGCGCCACGCCGATCGAGGCCCCGATAACCACGCTGTGGCCGTCGATCGAATAGGGCTGAGACAGGCTTTCGATCACGCGGGTGGCGGCGTTGGCCAGATCTTCGCGCGCGACCCGGCCGGCAAAGATCACCTGGAACTCGTCTCCGCCCAGCCGCCCGACGCGCCCCGCCGTGC
>JBJTLX010000058.1:0-4469 GCA_046063245.1 Novosphingobium sp. | reverse complement strand
ACTTGCCGCTATCTATGCCATGACGCGCATGTCCCGCGCCATCCTGTTCTGGGCGGCGTTCATTCTGACCCGACCCCTGGGCGCGACGGTTGGAGATTTTCTCGACAAGCCCGTCGCCAAGGGCGGGCTTGACTTCAGCCGTCCCATCGCCTCGCTGGTCCTGGCGGGCGCGATCGTCGCGCTGATCGTGCTGTTGCCCCAGCGCGCGGGGGAACACCCCGGGGCAAAAGCCTGATCACATCCCCGGCAGCTTGAACCCCGGCGGCAGGCCCATGCCCTGCTGCATCGAGGCCATTTCGCGCCCGGCGACCTCGTCGGCCTTGCTCCGCGCGTCGTTGAAGGCGGCGGCGATCAGGTCTTCGACGATGCCCTTTTCCTCGGGCTTCAGCAGGCTTTCGTCGATCGACACGCCGATGATCCGGCCCTTGGCGGTGGCGCGCACGGTGACAAGGCCGCCGCCGGCCTTGCCCTCGACCTCGATCCCGTCGAGCCTGACCTGGCTTTCTTCCATCTGCTTGCTGATGGTCTCTGCCGCCTGCTGGGCCGCCTTGATCATCTCTTCCATCGACTTCACGTCACGTGCTCCATCTGTTGCCGCCCTGCGCGATGCGCGCTTCGGGACTGTCTTCGATCAGCTGTGCATCGGGAAAGGCGGCAAAGGCCGCTTCCATCAGCGGATGCTGCATCAACGTCGCATGTTCGGCGGCCTTGATCGCCTCCGCCGCCTCGCGAAGCGTCGGGGCGCCCTCGCCCTCGGCGCGGGTCACTTGCCAGCGTTCGCCGGTGGCGCGCAGCAGGGCGTCGCGCAGTTCGGCGTTAGGGTCGCCCGAATAGCCCGGCGCGAGGGCGTAAAGCAGCTCGGTCGGCTTGAGCTCTATCACGCGGACCCAGTCGCGCATGACCTGGGCCAGGCGCAACTGCCCCGACTGGTCGACCAGATCGACCAGCGCGCGCCATTGCTGATCGGCGGCGGCGACCGGATCGGGCAAGGCCGGAGCGGCAGTTGCGGGTGCCGCGCCAAGCGCGACTCCGCTTGCCGCCATTTCCTCCAGCTTCTTGGCCAGGGTTCCGGGATCGGGCATGTCGCTGGCGTGGAGCACGCGCAGCAGCGCCATCTTGGCGGCGATCAGCGGATCGGGCGCGCTGCGCACCTCGTCGTGGCCCTTGAGCAGCAATTGCCACAGCCGGTGCAGCTGCCCGGCGGCCAGGCGCTGCGCCCATTCGTCCAAGGCGGCCCGTTCCTCGGCGGAAACGGCATCGGCCGCGCCCTTGACCAGCTGCGCCACGGTGATTCGGTGAGTCAGCTCCAGCGCGCCGCGCATTAGCGCCAGCGGTTCGACCCCCAGCGCGAACTGGCGATCGACCAGGTCGAGCAGCCCGGCACCGTCCCCCGCCAGCATGGCGCCGAACAGGCTGCGCTGCGCGCTCTTGTCGGCCAGGCCGAGCATGTCCTGGACCTGCGCCGCGGTCACCGTGCCCTCGCCGCCCAGATCGGCATGGGCGATCGCCTGATCGAGGATCGAAAGCCCGTCGCGCACCGATCCCTCGGCCGCGGCGGCGATCATCGCCAGCGCCTCGTCCTCGGCTTCGACGCCTTCCTTGCGGCAGATCGCGGCGAAGTGATCGGCCAGCAGGGGCGCCGGGATGCGGCGCAGGTCGAAGCGCTGGCAGCGGCTGAGCACCGTCACCGGCAGCTTGTCGACCTCGGTCGTGGCGAACAGAAAATTCACGTGGGCCGGCGGCTCTTCCAGCGTCTTGAGCAGGCCGTTGAAGGCCTGGCGCGAGAGCATGTGGACTTCGTCGATGATGTAGATCTTGTAGCGCGCCGAAACCGCGGCATAGCGCACCGCCTCGATAATTTCGCGCACGTCGTCGATGCCGGTGTGGCTGGCGGCGTCCATCTCGATCACGTCGATATGCCGGCCCTCGGCAATCGCCACGCAGGGTTCGCACTGGCCGCAGGGGTCGATCGTCGGCCCGCCCAGCCCGTCCGGGCCGATGCAGTTGAGCGCCTTGGCGATCAGCCGCGCGGTCGAGGTTTTGCCGACCCCGCGGATTCCGGTCATCAGGAAGGCATGGGCCAGCCGGTCGCGCTTGATCGCATTGGCCAGGGTCTGGACCATCGCGTCCTGCCCGATCAGCTCGGCAAAAGTCTGCGACCGGTATTTGCGGGACAGCACGCGATAGGGCTGCGTTGCAGCGGCGGCGGGCGCAGGCGCAGCGGGCGCGGCAGGCACAGGTGCCGAAGCGCCGAACATCGATTCCTGACCGGCTTCCTCAAGCTCGGCCGCGGTCGGCGCATCGTCGTCGTGATCCGGCGTGTCGCCGAAGATATCGGGGGAATCACCCATGGGCCTCAGACTAGGCGGAGCCGCTGCGAAAGTCGAAAACAATAGGGCGGAAAAAGGAGCCGGCCGACCCGCCGCAATCCGTTGTGGCTGCTTCCTTCCGGACCTGACCAGGTTGGCGAACGCAAACGTCCGACCGACTCCCGGCGGCGCATATGACCGCGATGTCGCGTTTTAGCAAGTGTGACGGCGGGAAGCCGGTTAGTTTCCGCCGCGACTCGTCCCAGCGACGGTCGGCTGGCCTTCCCGGGCCGGTCCGGCGGCGGGCCCGGAACTGCTTACCAGCGCGACCCGAGCAGATTTACTGGCCCGCCGCCCCATTCACCGGACATGACGATCAGCGGAAATTGTCGGCGTAGGCCTGCAGCTTGAGCCGGCGCGGCGGCACCGCATGGACCGCGGCCTCGATCCCGTACTTGTCGGCATAGGCCCTGGCCGCTTCCGCCGAAGCGAAGGTCAGCTGGACCTGGCTTTGCGTGTCGCCCGATCCGCTCCACCCCATCAACGGGTCGGCGCGCCGCGCCTCGGCCGGAACGAAGTCGAGGATCCAGTCGCCGGTCCGGGCCTTGCCGGACTGCATGGCGTTTTTCGGGCGTTGATAGATGCGTGCGGCCATGATCCGCGCAGTGCGTCGAATCGCGCGGCAAATCAAGATCGCAATGTGGCCTTATCCCGAACGGTTGAACGCGTTCTTGGTCTTCAGGCTGGGCGCTTCGCTCCACGGCTGGTCGGGCCAGCGATGCTTGGGATAGCGGCCCTTCATGTCGCGCTGGACGTCTTTCCACGATCCGCGCCAGAACCCCGGCAGATCGCGGGTGGTTTGCAGCGGTTTGCCGCCCGGATCGGTCAGCTTGAGCAGCAGCGGCAGCGCGGGCTGGCCGAAGGCGGGATGGCGGTCGAGCCCAAACAGCGCCTGGACCCGCATTTCCACGCTGGGCCCGCCGGGATCGTCGTAGTCGATCGCATGACCGGTTCCGGCCGGACTGGTGAACTGCGCCGGGGCCAGCCGGTCGAGCGTTTGCTGCGCAGCGTAGTCGAGCCGGCCGCGCAGCGCCTCATGCAGCCGCGCGGGGTCGATCTGGTCGAGCCGGCGAACCAGGAGCGGCGCCAGCCACTCCGCCGCGCCGGCCAGCAAGGCCTCATCGGACAGCGCGGCGATCCCGGCATAGCGGGCGCGGCGCAGCAGCGCCTGGCTGGCTTTGGATAGCGGCACCAGGGCCAGTCCCTCCGTCCGGACCTTGCCGAGCAGGAAGTCGCGGATCGTTTCGGGATCGGGCGCCGGATCCGAACCGCGCGACACGGTGATCGCGCCAAGCCGCGTTTCCAGCAGCGCCTCGACCCGGTCCTCGCCCTCGATCCAGCGCAAGGTGCTGCGCCGCTCGGTCCGGTGACCCAGCCATTGCGCAATCTCGGCCTCGGTCAGGGCGATCGCCCCGGTGATCCGCGCGCCCTTGGCCTCGCCCTGGGCATCGCCGACCGCCAGCCATTCCGACCGGGCGAGCGGCGAGGCCGGATCGAGCCGCAGCCCCCGGCCCCCGGCGGTCAGCCAGTGCTCACCCGCGGCATCGCGGCGCCGCGCGATATTGTCGGGATAGGCTTCGGCGAGGAGAATGCCCAATGGCGGCGCGTCGCGCGATCCGGGGTTTGCCAGAGCGCGCGCCTGGGACGCCCAGCGCGCCGCCAGCTTGCGCGATGCTTCGGCCCGGCCCGAGCGGTCGCCGTTCCAGCGCTGCAACCGCGCTGCCAGATCGTCACCGCGCCCGCCAAGGCCGCGTTCCTGCAGCAACAGCGCCAGCCTTGCTGCATCGCCTTCGGCCCCATGCTGCGCAGCATAAAGCAGCATGTGCGCCAGCTGCGGCGCCATCGGCAGTCGCGCCATGCTGCGGCCATGCTGCGTGATCGTGCCCGCAGCATCGAGCGCGGCAAGTGCCTGAAGAGTCTGCCTTGCTGCCGAAAGTGCCGCATCGGGCGGCGGATCGAGCCAGGGCAATGCTGCAGGCTCGCTCGCACCCCATTCAGCCAGGCTAAGGCGCAGCGGAGCAAGATCGTTGGTAAGCATTTCAGGCGGATCGAATTCGGCCCGCCCAGCATGTGCGGCTTCTTCCCACAGGCGGTAGGCCG
>JBJTLX010000057.1:0-7636 GCA_046063245.1 Novosphingobium sp. | reverse complement strand
CTCCATGATTTCCGGCCGCGCGTCATGGTCCTTGCCGATGCGCTCGATGATGCGGTTGAAGGTCGCAGGACGGACCACCTGGCCGAGCGCGAATTCGACGTCGAAGGTGGCGAGATAGTCCTTCAGCGCGACCAGCTTTTCGCGGCTCGGCGGTTCGTGGATGCGGTAGACCACCGGGGCGACCTTGCTTTCCAGCGCCTTGGCCGCGGCGACGTTGGCGGCGATCATGAAATCCTCGACCACGCGGTGCGCGTCGAGCCGTTCGCGCAGGGCGATCTGCTCGATCTTGCCCGCCTCGTTCAGCACCACGCGGCGTTCGGGCAGTTCCAGCGCGAGCGGATCGCGGTCGCTGCGGGCCTTCTCCAGCGCGCGCCAGGCCTGCCACAGGTCGGTCAGGTTCGTGGCGGCCTCGCCCGCATCGATGCGGCGCTGCGCTTCTTCGTAAGCGATCACTTCGTCGATCCGGACGATCGCCCGGGTAAAGCGCCACGCGGTGATCTTGCCGCTCGCGGCGATCTCCAGGTGGCAGGCCATCGCGGCGCGGTCCTCGCCGGCGCGCAGCGAACAGACGTCGGCGCTGAGCACTTCGGGCAGCATCGGCACGACCCGGTCGGGGAAGTAGACCGAATTGCCGCGCTTGCGCGCCTCGCGGTCAAGCGCGCCGCCGGGGCGGACATAATAGCTAACATCGGCAATCGCGACGACCGCGCGGAAACCGCCATTGCCGTCGGGCTCGGCCCAGATCGCATCGTCATGATCGCGGGCATCGCTGGGGTCGATCGCGACGATGGGCAAGTGACGCAGGTCTTCGCGCGCGTCGGCGCGGACCGGCAGCCTGGCCGCCAGTTCGGCCTCCGCCAACTTTTCCGGATGGAACGCGAAGGGAATGCCGTGCTTGTGGATCGCGATCAGGCTGAACGCCTTGGGCGCCAGCGGATCGCCCAGAATCTCGGTGATCTTGACCCCGGATCGCGGCGACTTGCCTGCTGGTTCTGCCAGCACAAGTTGACCCGGCTCGGCCCCGCCCAGATCGGAAATCGGGGTGGCATTGCGCTCGCGCTTGTCGACCGGGGCGAGCCAGCCCTTGCCGGCCTTGTCGATCTCGACCACGCCCATGATCTGATCGGCCAGGGTGGGCAGCTTCTTCATCGGATGGGCGATCCATCCGGTGGCGGTCTCCTCGGTCCGGGCGAGCACCCGGTCACCCTTTCGCAAGGCCGCGCCGCGCGCACCCTTTTCGCGGATCCGCAAACGCGGCGGCGGCGTGGCATCATCGGGTGTCCAGCTGTCGGGCACCGCCACGGCCTCGCCGTCCTCGATTTCGACAACCCGCAGCACGGTGACCTTGGCGACCCCGCCCATCCGGTGAAAGGCGGTTCGGTTGCCGTCGATCAGGCCTTCCTCGGCCATGTCCTTGAGCAGGGCCTTGAGCGCGATCTTTTCCTGCCCCTTGAGCCCGAAGGCGCGCGCAATCTCGCGCTTGCCTGCCGATTCGGTGCTGGCGGCGATGAAATCGAGAACCTGCTTGCGGGTCGGAAGGCCGGGCTGAGGGCGCTGCGCCTTGGCCAAGTCAGTAGGCCCGCGCGACGTAGATGCGCTCGACCGCGGGATCGCCGGTAAACGGGCAGGTGCCCGATACCGGTGTGCCATCCAGCGGGGTGTTGCGGATCGTCAGCTTGAGCGCCTTGAGTTTCTGCACCACGCCCTCAAGCGCCGCGCCAGTCGGGCGCGACCAGGCCAGTTCGGCCCAGCCGGGATAGCGGTTGGTTTCGGCAAAGAACGCCTCCAGCCCGGCCATGTCGGTAATCCCGCGCTCGATCTGGGCGTCGCGGCGCTGCGTCGCTTCGGCATGCAGCGATCGCTGGACATCCTCCAGTTCGGCCGCTGCCTGACCGACGAATTCCTCACGGCTCTGGGCAATGAAATTAACCTTGCCATCCGCCCGCCACAGCCGGTCGCGGCGGACCATCGAGACCTGCCCGCCGGCCGCATCGCGCCCGCCGATCTCAAGGATCAGGGGCACGCCCTTCTTGACCCAGGCCCAGCGCTTCTGGGTGGCCTTGCCGGCGCGCTTGTCGAGCAGGACGCGGATCGGTTCGCCCAGTACGCTCTGTTCCGCCAGCGCCTTGCGCAGCTTTTCGCAGTACGCCAGCAGCGCGTCGTCGCCATCATCCTCGCGCAGCATCGGCAGGATGACGATCTGGTGCGGCGCGATCGCGGGCGGCACGCGCAGCCCGTCGTCGTCGCCGTGGACCATGATCACCCCGCCGATCAGCCGGGTCGAGACGCCCCACGAGGTCGTGTGACACAGCGCCTGCTGGCCCTCCCGGTCCTGAAAGCGGATCCCCGCCGCCTCGGCAAATCCGGTGCCGAGGTAGTGCGAGGTGCCGGCCTGAAGCGCCTTGCCGTCCTGCATCATCGCCTCGATCGAATAGGTCGCCGCCGCGCCCGGAAAACGCTCGTTCTCGGGCTTTTCGCCGGCCATCACCGGCATGGCCAGATCGTCCTCGGCATGGGCGCGGTACATTTCCAGCGCGCGCAGCGTCTCGGCCATGGCATCGGCCTTGTCGGCGTGGGCGGTATGGCCTTCCTGCCAGAGGAATTCGCTGGTGCGCAGAAACATCCGGGTGCGCATTTCCCAGCGTACCACGTTGGCCCACTGGTTGGTCAGCAGCGGCAGATCGCGCCACGACTGGATCCAGCGGCTCATCGCCTGGCCGATCACCGTTTCCGAGGTCGGGCGGACGATCAGCGGTTCTTCCAGCTTGGCCTCGGGATCGGGGACCAGCCCGCCCTTACCGTCCTGGATCAGGCGGTGATGGGTGACCACCGCCATTTCCTTGGCAAAGCCGTCGACGTGTTCGGCCTCCTTGGCGAAATAGCTCAAGGGGATGAACAGCGGGAAATAGCAGTTGTCGACGCCGGCGGCCTTGATCCGCGCGTCCATCAACTTCTGGATGCGTTCCCAGATGCCGTAGCCCCACGGGCGGATCACCATGCAGCCGCGCACGCCGCTTTCCTCGGCCATTTCGGCTTCGGAAATGACCTCCTGGTACCAGGCGGCGAAATCGGCTTCGCGGGTGACGTTGAGGGCGTGGCGAATGGCGGGCGATTGACTCATGCCGCGCCGTTAGCGGTTTATCGCGCGCGGTTCAAACCCCGCGGCGGGCAGCTACTTGCCCAGTTTGTCGAGCTTGTCCTGCATCTCCGCCATCTGGGCGCGCAGCGCGGCGATTTCGTCATCGCGGTCCGACGGTTTGGCAGCCGCCTTGTCATCGGCCAGACCCGGCACGAAGGCAGAGGCCGCGGCCTTGAACATCGCCAGGTTCTGCTGCGCCAGCTTGGCCAGCGGATTGGCGCCAAGGCTCGCCTCGAAGGCGTCGCGCAGCTTGGCCTGGTTGGAGCGGAAGTTCTCCATCGAGGCTTCGAGGTAATGCGGCACCAGGCTTTGCATCGAATTGCCGTACATCCCGATCAGCTGGCGCAGGAAGTTGACCGGCAGCATCTGTTCGCCCCCGGCGCTTTCTTCTTCCATGATGATCTGGGTCAGGATCGAATGGGTGATGTCGGTGCCGGTCTTGGCGTCGAGCACCTTGAAATCGATCCCTTCGCGGGTCAGCTTGGCCAGGTGATCCAGCGTGATGTAGCTTGACGACTTGGTGTTGTAGAGCCGCCGGTTGGCGTACTTCTTGATGATGACGGTATCGCCGCTGGCTTCGCTCATCGCTTGTCCCCTGCGGACCGGAACGCCGCTTTCCGTAACGTTAGCACTTGCAGCAACGGCATTGCAACAAAACCTTGCTGCGCAGCATCAACGCGGAAATCTGCGGCCCAGGCCGGTCAGCAGTTCATATTGGGACAGCCCGGTGGTGCGCGCGGCGGCAGGCAGGTCATAGTCGGCCGCGACCCAGTCGCCCTCGACCAGATCGGGCGCGGCGCTCAGGTCGATCACGGTCATGTCCATCGACACCCGGCCCAGCACCGGCAGCACCTGCCCGTTGGCGGACATCGTGCCCTTGCCCGACCAGCAGCGCAGATAGCCGTCGGCATAGCCCAGGCTGACCACCCCGGCCCGCATCGCGCGGCTCGCCGTGAAGGTGGCGTTATAGCCGACGCTGTCCCCGGGGGCGAGATCGCGAACCTGGATCAGCGCCGCCTCGGGCCGGGCGACCTGGGCAATCCTGCCCGCCAACCCCGGGCAAGGCACGCCGCCGTAGAGCGCTATTCCCGGCCGGGTCAGATCGCCGTGATAGGCAGGGCCCAGCGTGATACCGGCGCTGTTCGCCAGGCTGGCGCGGCGGTGGCCGATCTGCCCACGCGCCGCCTGCCAGCGCGCCAGTTGCACCGCGTTCAGCGGCGAATCCTCGTCCGCCGAGGCGAGGTGCGAGTGCAGCACCTCGATCTGCAGCTGGGCAATCAGCGGATCGCCAAGGGCAGCGAGAGGCAGGCCGAGCCGGTTGATCCCGGTATCGACCATCAGGTCGCAAGGCCCCCCGCCCGCTTCGATCCAATGCCGCGCCTGGGTCAGCGAATTGATCACCGGGCGTACGCCAAGGTCGCGGGCATAGTGCGCGTCGCGTGGGCTCAGCGGGCCGTGGAGTACGGCAACGCTGGCTGGTGGTGCCCGCGCAGCAACCGGCGCTGCCTCGGACCAGTGCGCGACGAAGAAGTCGCGGCATCCGGCCTGCCACAGCGTCGGCACGGTTGCGGCGACGCCAAGCCCATAGGCATCGGCCTTGACCGCGGCGCCGGCAGCCGCCGCGCCCGACATGGAGTCGAGCGCGCGCCAGTTGGCGGCCAGGGCGTCCCGGTCGATCGTCAGGCGCAGCGTGGATTCGGGCGGTTCAGGCCGCATCGTCGGCAAAATCGCGCGGCGGCCCGCCCTTCAGCCCCCAGGCCGAAACGATCAGCGCCATCAGCACCACGCACCAAGTGTACCACAGTCCGTTGTAGGGATTGCCCGTCTTGGCGACGATATATGCCGAGATAAATGGCAGGAACCCGCCGAAATACCCGGTTCCGATGTGGTACGGGATCGACATCGAGGAATAGCGGATCCGCGGCGGGAACATTTCGGCCAGCAGCGCCGCGACCGGGCCATAGGTCGCGCCCGACAGCGCCATCATGACCAGCAGGGACAGGCCGATCAGCAGGCTGTCAGCCAGCGCCGGCTTGACCTTGGCCAGGTCGTACCCCGAAGTTCCGAGCATCGCCTGAAGCTGCTTGCCGCGCGCCGCCTTGTCGGCCCAGGCATAGTCGCCCAGCGGCAATGCCTTGCCCGCCACGTTGACCCGCGCTTCGCCATAGGCGTCGCCGGTGACGCGGTAAGGCACCCCAAGCGCCGAAAGATCGCCGAGCAGCTTGCCGCAGCGGGTTTTCTGCTCACTGGCGAAGGGGCTGAAGGTGCAGTCCTCTCCCGAGACATAGACCGGCGCGCGCGCCGCTGCCGCGGTCAGTCCGGGATTGGCATGGGCGCCCATCAGCCAGAAGGCCGGGAACATCGCGATCAGGGTCAGGGCATAGCCCCAGACGATCGGCTTCTTGCGCCCGATCCGGTCCGACAGGTGGCCGGAATAGAGGTAAAAGCCCATGCCCAGCGCTGCCGACAGCCCGACGATCACTTGCGCACGGGTATCCTCGACCCGCATCGCCGTGGTCAGGAACGACAGCCCGGTGAACATCGCGGTGTACCAGATCACCGTCAGCCCGGCCGCAATCCCGAACAGCGCGACGAAAATGCGGCGCTTGTTGCCGGGATAGGTGAAGCTCTCGACAAACGGATTGCCGGCAATCTCGCCCTGTTCGCGCATCGCCTGGAACACCGGGCTTTCCGACAGTTTGAGCCGCATCCACAGCGAAATGCCCAGCAGCGCCAGGCTGAGCAGGAACGGCACGCGCCAGCCCCAGGCCTGCCAGGTCGCGTCGCTCATTGCGGCCTTGCAGCAGAGCACCACGATCAAGCTGAGCACGAAGCCGCCGACCACGCTGGCCTGGATGTAGCTGGTGAAATAGCCGCGCCGGGCGCCCGGGGCATGTTCGGCGACATAAACCGCCGCGCCGCCATATTCGCCGCCCAATGCCAGCCCCTGCAGGATGCGCAGGACAATCACCAGCGCCGGGGCAACCAGGCCGATGCTGGCCGCCGAAGGGATCAGCCCGACCCCGGCGGTGGCGATACCCATCAGGGTCACGGTGACCAGGAAGGTGTATTTGCGCCCCAGCTTGTCACCCAGAAAGCCGAACAGCACCGCCCCCAGCGGGCGGAAGCCAAAGCCCACCGCGAACACCAGCCAGAACAGCAGTGCCGCCAGCGTCGGGTTGTCCGACGGGAAGAACGCCTTGGTCAGGATCGCGCCCAGCGCGCCGTAGATAAAGAAATCGTACCATTCGAAAATGGTGCCCATCGACGAGGCGGCGATCACCAGGCGCATATCTGCGGCGCTTGGCTGAACGTCGGTGGTCATTCACTCTCTCCCCTGGGTATAGCTCTGTCGCGGTCTAGCCGGGCGCGGCTGCACTGGAAAGCGCATCGCACGCGGCCTTCCACGGCAAAAGCATCGCCCCGTGCCGTCCGGGAAAATCGCGGGCGGCGGCAATCGCCTCCAGCCCTGGCCAGGCGGGCAATGGTCCCTCGCCGGCGAGCCATGCCTCGATCTTCTCCAACGCCGCGGAAATATCGACGGCGCGCTGCCCGATTGCGTGATCGGCGAAGATCGCGGCGGCGGCCTGGCCGATCGCGCAGGCATGCGCGCGAAGCCCGATGGCGCAAATCCTGCCGCCCGACAGGCCCAGATCGAGCTCCAGGCGCGATCCGCACGCGGCCGCGCGCGCCGCACCGTGCAGCGGCAGATCCGGCCTTGGCGCAAAGCCGGCCAGCCGTGTCGCCAGGGCAAGGACCTGCGGCGTGTAAAGCGCCGTTGCCGAAGCCGCCATGTCAGTTCTGCTTGTGCTTTTTCGCGGCTTTCTTGGCGGCCTGTTCCCTGGCATCGGCGTCAAGCGCCTGCTGGCGGCGCTCGGCCAGAAGCTCGACCATTTCGCGGCTGGCGGCGTCCATGAACAGGTACGAGCGCGACTGGCTGATCCAGTCGGGACGGCCTTCCGCGCCCCACACCGTGTCGTAGCCCAGCACCAGGACCGAGAAGGCCATGACCGCGATCAGCACGCCTTTGACCGTGCCGAAGCCGAAGCCAAGCACGCGGTCGATCGGACCCAACACCGATTCCCGGCTGGCCGCTCCCAGCCGGGCGGCCAGCAACTTGACGATCGCATAGGGGATCAGCAGCAGGATCGCGAAGGCCAGCACCGCCGCGCCGGATTCGGTCCCGACCCGGGGCGACAGCCACTCGGTCATCGGGGTGTGCAGCGAATGAATGGCATGACCGACAGCACCCAGGCGGCCAGGGTCAGCACTTCCTGCACGAAGCCGCGCATGAAGCCGGTGATGGCGCCCAAGCCGACCAGCAGCAGGACAGCAATGTCAAAACCCGTCATAGGCTGGCGAAACTATGCGCCGCCCATGATCCGGTCAACGAGATTTGGCAGCATGGTCAAGCCGTGAAAGCGCGCTTCATCGCTTTTTGCCGTGGCATCGCCCGGACCATAGGCATTGCGGAAGCCCAGTTTGGCGGCTTCGCGT
>JBJTLX010000056.1:0-8289 GCA_046063245.1 Novosphingobium sp. | reverse complement strand
TGCGATGGCACCGGCGCTGAGCCGGGTACCGGCAAGCGCCGCTGCAACCTGTGCGGCGGGCACGGTCAGGTCCGCGCGCAACAGGGCTTCTTCATGGTCGAGCGGACTTGCCCGACCTGTCACGGCCGCGGCGACGTCATCGAGAAGCCGTGCCGCAACTGCCGCGGCGAGGGCCGGGTCGATACTCCGCAGACCCTCGAAGTGAACATCCCGCCCGGGGTCGATACCGGCACCCGCATCCGCCTGGCCGGCAAGGGCGAGGCCGGACCGTTCGGCGCGCCATCGGGCGATCTCTACATCTTCATCCACATCCGCCGCCACGCCGTGTTCGAGCGTGACGGGACCAATCTGGTCACCCGCGTGCCGATCACCTTCACCACCGCGGCGCTGGGCGGGACGATCGAAATCCCGGGCCTCGACGGCAAGAGCATCGGGCTGGAAATCCCGGCCGGAATCCAGACCGGCAAGCAGCTGCGCCGCCGCGGCGAGGGGATGCCGGTGCTGCAAGGCCGCGGCCGCGGCGATCTGGTGGCAGAGATCATGGTCGAAACCCCGACCAAGCTCTCGGCCCGCCAGAAGGAACTGCTGCGCGAACTGCAGGAAACCGAAACCGGGGATGAAACCCCGCAGTCGAAAGGCTTCTTCGACCGGCTCAAGGAAGCCTTCAAGGCCTGATCGAACAACACCTGACTTCCGCGATTCCCGCGCGCGTGCTAAAAGCCCGCTCGTTAGGCCGGAGCCCCAAGAGGGCTACCCGGGAATTCGGGAGAATTCGCCGTGGCATACTGGAAATTAATTGGACGCGAACTCGCCAACTGCAACTGCGAGTACGGCTGTAACTGCCAATTCGGGGGGCTGCCCGACAAGGGCAGGTGCCAGGCCGTTTTCGGCATGGCGATCGACGAAGGCTTCCATGGCGACACCGACCTGTCGGGTCTCAACATCGGCGCGGTGTTCAGCTGGCCGGGCGCGATCCACGAGGGCAAGGGTGAATGTGCCGCCTTCGTCGACGAGCGCGCAAGCGAAGCACAGCGCAATGCCCTGCTGACCATTATGACTGGCGGCGATACCGATCCGATGGCGACGGTCTTCGCGGTCTTCGCCTCGACGATTGAGACGATGCACGAGCCGCAATTCGTACCGATCGATTTCACCGTCGACGTCGAGGCCCGGACGGGACGGCTGCACATCGCCGATCGCGTCGAGATGTCCGCCGAGCCCATTCGCAGCTTGGTCGACGGTTCCGAAGTGCGCGCGCAGATTCGCCTGCCTGACGGTTTCGAATACGAAGTGGCGGAGATAGGATCGGGCACCAGCCGCTCGATCGCCCCGATGAAGCTCGACCATGCGGCGACTTACGGGCAGTTCGCCCATCTCCATCTCGATAGCCACGGGGTCATGCGCGGCTGATGGCATCCGCGCTCGAGACCTCGCTCGGCCACCACCGGGCGTGGTCGCTTGCCGCGCTGGCGCTGCTCGTGGCTCTGGCCTGGGGCTGGCTGCTGAGTGGAGCGGGCACGGGGATGCGCCCTGCCTTCTGCATTGTGCCGCCGATCGGCCACGGTGCCGCGATGCCTGGCATGGCGGCGGCGGACCCCGAAACCTGGAGTCCGGGGCGTTTGGCGCTGACTTTCGCGATGTGGTGGACGATGATGGTGGCGATGATGCTGCCCTCGGCCGCGCCGATGATCCTGCTCTTTGCTCGCGCCGCCGCCGTCCAGACCGCAAGCCGACCGGCCACGGCTGCTTTCCTTGGGGGGTACCTGGCCGTGTGGGGTGTGTTTTCGCTGCTGGCAACGGCATTGCAGACGCTGCTGGACCGAGCCGGCCTGATCGCGGCAATGACGATCGGGGTGCAAGGCCGTTGGCTCGCCGCGGCGATCCTGCTCGCGGCTGGGCTTTATCAGTTCGGCGCCGTCAAGGATGTGTGCCTGCGCCACTGCCGCAAGCCGGCGCAGTTCCTCGCTCGCCATTACCGTCCAGGATGGAGCGGCGCGCTGCGGATGGGGCTGCGCCACGGTGCATTTTGCCTGGGTTGCTGCGGCGTGTTGATGGCGTTGCTGTTTGTCGGCGGGGTGATGAATCTGGCATGGATCGCGTTGTTGACGCTTTTGGTTGCTGCGGAAAAACTGCTGCCGCACGGTCGCGCGGTGGGACTGGCGGCGGGTTGGGCCTGCCTCGCAGGAGCGGCGGCACTGCTATTGACTTGAACTAGGCCCTGGCGGCCAAGCTTTTGACCTCGGCCCGGATCCCCGCAATCAACCCGGGGTCGGCCTTGAGCCGTCCCTCTTCCTCGTCCAGGATCGACAGGAAGGCATCGCGCTTGAACGCGGCGATCGTGTCCGCTCCCAGCACCACCCCGCGCGGCAGGGCCGAGGCAAGGATGTCGATCATCCGCTCGGCCCCGTGGAGCCGTCCCCACAGATAGTCGTTCTCGCGGTAAGCGCGGCTGAAGAACGCGCCGAAGTTGTAGAACTCCACCCCGCGCAGCGTTGCCCGGGTCCCGCCGCTGCGGATCGCGCTGCAATCGTCGGGCGAGATGCGGTCGACCTTGGCCGGCTCGAACTCGCTGGTCCCTTCGCCGCGCAGCAGTGGCAGGGTGACGGTGTCGTAGAAGGGAAAGCCCAGATAGGTCAGCAGGATCCGGCGGCGCAGCTCGCGCGGCAGTCCTGCCATCCCCTCGACCAGCAGGGCGTCCACCACCAGATCGGTGGCGGGCAGCTGGCGCCGGTTGGCCATGGTCTGCAGCACCCCTTGCGGGTCGGCATAGACCCGCCGCGCGACATCGGGAAAGTCATTGCCGAACGCGTGGCTGCCTTCGCGGTCGAAATAGAGCGACAGCGCGCGGTAGACCACATCGCGTGCCTTCTGCCGCGCGTCGGTGGCTGCCCCCGCGGCATCGTCCCATTCCTCCGACAGACGCCGGGCAAGCAGCCGCAGGCGGCGGATGCGAAAGCCCAGATCGTGATCGCGAAAGAAGGTCACCGCATCGTCGCTGGCCCCGCCGCGCGCCCCGCCGACCTGATCGAGCCCGCGCTGCGCCAGGTGGCCGGTCAGGAACGCGTCGAGGTTGTCGCCGTGGGCACGCTCCAGCTCGGGCGCGGCCTTGGCGATTGCCTCGGCCAGGTTCTGGACGATCCCGCTGAGCTTGACCTGGCCGTAGGCCTGAAAAGCATAGCCGGCGCGTTCGGCGGCGGCCTGCTGCGCCTTGGCCCGCCAGGCGGTCAGCCGCGCCACGGTCGGCCGATCGAAGAACAGCGTGCGGCCGAACAGCTTTTCCACCGCCTGTTCGACCTCGGGCCGCAGGTTGTCGACGATCTGCTTGAGCCGGGCACGGTCGCGCGAGCTGTGGGCGATCGCCTCGAGATTGTCGCGCACCGGCTGTTCGCGCGGGATCGAGGAAAGCGACCCGAAGATCACCGAAAAGAACCCGGGCCGCCGCGGATCGCTGCGCGACATCCCGCCGACCTGGTCGGGGTGGGGATCGACGTAGACGAAGCGCCGGTCGACCTCGCGCTGGGCCGGGCGGTCGGCCAGCGCGGCCATCGCCTCGGCAAAGGGGGCGTTGACCAGCACCGAACCGTCGATCAGTGCCACGCCGTCGGCGTCGCCGCGGTGGCTGTGCTCGGGCATGATCCGCTCGACAAAGGCCGCGCGGCTCGGCCAGCCGTGTTCGTGACTGGCCGCCAGCTCGTCGATTTCCGCCAGTTGCAGCGCGGGGAACGCGCCCGGAAAGCTGGCCGTGGCGCGGGCCGCGAAGACCAGTTCGAGCGGGAAGGCCAGCGGCTGTCCGCCGCTGTCCGGGGTCAGCGCGCGAAAGCCGATCGACAGGCGGTGTTCGCTCTCCTCGATCTCGGCCGGACTGTTGAGCCGCAGCGTCTCGGGATGCCCTTTGAAGTCGGTCGCGGTGACGAACAGGTCGAGCGGATGGCCCGGCGGGAGCAGCGGTGCATCGGCTGCGCCGTTGCGCATCGCGGTGAAAGCCTCGCACAAAAGGTGGGAAAACCCGATTCCGCTGAACGGCGGCTCGAACCAGCGCGAGCGGATCAGGCGCGACAGCTTGGTCCGCACTTCGCTGCGGGTTTCGGGCGCGACGCTAGCCGAAACCCCGTTGCCCGGACGCTTGAGCAGCCAGTAAACGATCGGCATCGCCCAGAACTTGGCGAACCGCGACCACGGGCGCGCATCGGGATCGAGCAGGACGTCGACATCGGCGCGTTCGAGCCACAGGTTGGTCAGCGGCTCGAGGCTTTGACCCGAATGGATCGCCTGAGCGAGGAACACCCCGTTGATCCCGCCGGCACTCGCCCCGGCGATGATGTCGGGCAGCACCCGCAGGCGGATGCCGTGATCGGCCTCGATCGTGCGCAGCATCCGGTGATAGACCGGTTCGGTGCAGCCGCTTGCCGCCACACCGCCAAGAAAATCGCGGCTCGCGCGCGCCAGCTTCCACAGCTCCTTGGTCACGCCGTGCATGTAGACGGCCAGGCTGACCCCGCCGTAGCAGACCAGGGCAATGCGGAGCTCTTTCTGCCTCATGCCACCCTCATTCCACGGCTTATGCCCCAAGGCAATTGCGTTCCTATTACGTTCCAATTAGGGGTAGACTCATGGCCAAACCCAAACGCCGCTATATCTGCCAGGCTTGCGGCAGCGTCGCGACCCGCTGGCAGGGGCAATGCGCCGACTGCGGCGAATGGAACACCCTGGCCGAGGAAGCGCCGGCGACGGTATTCTCGGTCAAGCACGATCTGTCGTCGGGCGGGCGGGCGATCGCGTTCGAGGCGCTCGACGCGCCGGGCCAGGTGCTGCAGCGCCGCTCGACCGGGCTGGCCGAGTTCGACCGCGCGCTGGGCGGCGGGCTGGTTCCGGGCTCGGCGGTGCTGATGGGCGGCGATCCGGGGATCGGCAAGTCGACCCTGCTGCTCCAGGCCGCGGCGCGGATCGCGCTGGGCGGGCGCAGCGCGGTCTACATCAGCGGCGAAGAGGCGGCCGGGCAGGTGCGGCTGCGCGCCGACCGCCTCGGCCTGGCCGGCGCGCCGATCGCACTGGCCGCCGCGACCTCGGTGCGCGATATTCTGACCACGCTGTCGGGCATGGCGCCGCCGGCCTTGCTGGTGATCGATTCGATCCAGACGATGCATTCCGACCAGATCGAGGGTGCGCCGGGCACGGTCAGCCAGGTCCGTGCCTCGGCCTTCGAGCTGATCCGCTATGCCAAGGAAAACGGCGTCGCGCTGGTGCTGGTCGGGCATGTCACCAAGGATGGCAGCATCGCCGGACCACGGGTGCTGGAACACATGGTCGACGTGGTGATGAGCTTCGAGGGGGAGCGCAGCCACCAGTACCGCATCCTCCGTTCGATCAAGAACCGCTTCGGCCCGGTCGACGAAATCGGGGTTTTCGCGATGGAAGGGGCAGGGCTGGCCGAAGTGGGCAACCCTTCGCTGCTGTTTTTGTCGGGGCGCGATCAGCCCGTGGCGGGCAGCGCCGTCTTCCCGGCGATCGAAGGGACGCGGCCGGTGCTGGTCGAGATCCAGGCGCTGATCGTGCGCCTCGCCAGCGGGGCAACTCCGCGCCGCGCGGTGGTCGGGTGGGACAGCGGGCGGCTTGCCATGCTGCTCGCCGTGCTCGAGGCGCGCTGCGGTTTGAGCTTTTCCACTGCCGAGGTTTATCTCAATGTTGCAGGGGGTTACCGCCTGGCTGACCCTGCCGCCGATCTGGCCGTGGCGGCGGCGCTGGTCTCGGCTTTGGCCGGCAAGCCGCTGGGCGCGGACGCGGTGTGGTTCGGCGAAGTGTCGCTCGCGGGTGAAATCCGCAACGTCGCGCACGCCGGTGTCCGCCTGCGCGAGGCGGCCAAACTGGGCTTCCGCAACGCCTATGGTCCGGGCGATGCCGCGGCAAAAAGCGACGAAGCGCGCTTTCACGGCCTGACCATGCTGCCAAATCTCGTTGACCGGATCATGGGCGGCGCATAGTTTCCCGCGCCTATGACGGGTTTTGACATCGCTGTCCTGCTGCTGGTCGGTCTGGGCGCCATCACCGGCTTCATGCGCGGCTTCGTGCAGGAAGTGCTGACCCTGGCCGCCTGGGTGCTTTCCGTATTCGCGATCCATTCGCTACACACCCCGCTCAGCGATTGGTTGATCCCGCGGGTGGGGACTGAATCCGGCGCGATGGTGCTGGCTTTCGCGATCCTGCTGCTGATCCCATATGCGATCGTCAAGCTGCTCGCCGGGCGACTGGGCGCGGCCAGTCGGGAATCGGTGCTGGGCCCGATTGACCGGGTGCTGGGCTTCGGTTTTGGCGCGATGAAAGGCGTGCTGATCGCAGTCATGGCCTTCTCGGTCCTGGTCCTGGGTTATGATACCGTGTGGGTGCCGAAGGACGGCCTGACTGGATCAGCCAGTCACGCTCCTATCCGTTTATCAATGCTGCCTCTGTTGAAATGGTCGAGGTGCTGGCCCAGCGCCGCCAGGAAGCGCTTGAGGCCGATGCCAAGGCGCAAACTGCAAAGCCGGCAAAGCAGAAGTCAGCCAAGCAGGCGCACTGATCATGACAAGTACGGCGGTGCTATACTCGCCGGAAGTGCTGGCCCTGGCGACATCGCTGGCCGATTTCCCGCTCAGCGATGACTTTCCCCTGCAAGCGGCCGCGCGATCACCTGCCTGCGGATCCACTCTGCGGATCGGCCTGACGCGCGATCCGGACGGCTCCATCGCTAGGGTCGGCTTGTCCACTCAGGCCTGCGCGATCGGTCAGGCCGCTGCCGCCTTGTTCGTACGATCGGCTGCGGGAAAGAATGCCGGGGATATCGACGCTGCACTGAACGATGTCGAGCGATGGCTCAGCGGCGAGGGTGAATTGCCTGGCTGGCCCGGGTTCGCGGTGCTGAGCGCCGCACGCGACTATCCCGGCCGCCACGGCGCAATCCTGCTCGCCTGGCGGGCAGCGCGCGATGCCCTTTCCTCCGAACCGCTGGACGGATAGAGCAGCGAGACGATCGAGGGGGAGAGTGAGTTGATGAGCGAACCTGCACGCCATCCGGAAGTTCAGCCAAGCGCAGCTGACATGCGCCTGGTGATCGCTGCCTCTTCGATGGGCACGGTCTTCGAATGGTACGACTTCTTCATCTACGGCACGCTCAACGCGATCCTGACCAAGGCTTTTTTCCCTACAGGCAATGCCACGCTGGCGACACTGCTGTTCTGGCTGGTCTTCGCCGTCGGCTTCGGGTTCCGCCCTCTTGGCGCGGTGCTTTTCGGCTTCCTGGGTGACCGACTTGGGCGCAAATATACCTTCCTAGTAACGGTCACCCTCATGGGCATCGCCACGGCAGGCGTAGGATTGATCCCATCGGCCGAAAGTATCGGCCTGGCTGCCCCGGCACTGGTCATCCTGCTGCGCGTGCTGCAGGGGCTGGCACTGGGCGGAGAATACGGCGGCGCGGCAGTCTATGTTGCCGAACACGCCCCGCCAGAGCGGCGCGGTTATTTTACCAGCTACATCCAGGCCAGCGTGGTCGGCGGCTTCGTGCTCAGCCTGATCGTGGTGCTGACCTGCAAGGGCCTGATGCCGGAAGACACGTGGAAGGCCTGGGGCTGGCGCGTGCCGTTCCTGCTCAGCCTGGCGCTGCTCGGGATCTCGCTGTGGATGCGGCTCAAGCTGTCGGAAAGCCCCGTTTTCCAGGCCATGCGCGAAGAGGGGGAGATCGCCGGAAATCCCTTCATCGAAAGCTTCACCTATCCCGGCAACAAGCGCCGGATCTTCGTCGCGCTGTTCGGGATTGCCGCCGGTCTGACCGTGATCTGGTACACCGCGATGTTTACCGGCCTGTCGTTCCTGACCAACGCCATGCGGATGGACGATACCCGGGCCCAGGTGATTGTCGGACTGTCGGCCACGCTGGGGATGGGCTTTTACCTCTATTTCGGCCACTTGTCTGACCGGATCGGGCGCAAGAAGCCGATCGTCTGGGGTTATGCGCTGACCCTGCTGGCGTTGTTCCCGGCCTTCTGGCTGATGGGCGCCCACGCCAATCCCGGACTGACCGCCGCTGCAGCCCGCGCGCCGGTTGCGGTATCGGGGGTCGATTGCACGTACCATCCTTTCGCCAGCGAGCAGCCGACGCAGTGCGGCAAGCTGCTGGGCGATCTGACCGCGCTGGGCGTTCCTTACCGCGTCACGGGCGATGCTTACGGCGATCCGCGGATCAACGTGGCTGGTGGAGAGCTGCCGCTGGCCGAATATGCCTGGGCTGACAAGGCCGCACGCGGGAAGCAGTTGCAG
>JBJTLX010000055.1:0-4347 GCA_046063245.1 Novosphingobium sp. | reverse complement strand
GATGTTCCTTCAGCAAGGGACTGGTCCCGGGATATTCGGTGTCGGCCTGGCGCAGCACCTTGTAGGCGGCGGGCGAGAGCCGCTGGCGCCACTGCGCGTCGCTCAGCTTGAACGGCGCGCTGGGCCGCCCGGCGGTGAGGTGCTGCGACAGCGCCAGCGCACCGACCCCGCCCAGGGCAGCGCCGATGATCCAGCGGCGGGTGGAAACGGGTTGCGACATGGTCTTGGCCTTTCGAAGCGACAGTCGGCACACTGGACCGATCCAGTTTAACCGAACCTGAGGCGGTTGCGAAGCCGCCCAAGGGGGGGCAGGTCAAGGGCGGCTCGCAAAGGCCTATTCGCCCGGCTGGGCGGATCGGTTACAGGTGTCCTGCCGCCGCCGCCGCGATGCACGCCAGCGCCGCGGCTTCGTCCACCACTTCGGCATATTTGGCCTGCAGATCGAACAGGTTGGCGTCATGCGGTCCGGGATGGCGGTCGCCGCAGGCCTGGCGCACCACCACCGGAATGAAGCCGTTCTGGCAGGCATCGAGCGCGCTGGCGCGAACACAGCCTGAGGTCGAAAAGCCGCCGATCAGCACCCCGTCGATGCCTTGCGCGTGCAGGACAGGGGCCAGCTCGGTGCCGAAAAAGGCCGAGGCATAGTGCTTGGTGATCACGGCTTCGCCCGGCAACGGCTGCAGGCTTGGTGGAAAGGCGCCGAGCGGCGATCCGCGCTGGAACGCTTTCAGCGCCGGGACCTTCCGATAGAACACCCCGCCATCGGCCCCGCCCGGCTCGTATTCGACGTTAGTGAAGATCACCGGCACCCCGGCCGCGCGGGCCGCGGCGACCAGCCGTTCGCAGCTCGCCAGCGCATGCTCCACCCCGGCGTAGAGCGGCGAGGCTGGATCGAGATAGGCCATGACCACGTCGACGATCAGCAGCGCCGGGCGCCGCGGCATCGGCAGGTGGCCGTCGAAAGCGCCTTGATAATTGGCGGCCAGATCGTCCGTCACGCTCAGATCGTTCCCGCCGCCGCCAGCCGGTCGAGCGCGGCCTGGTCGAGCCCGAGCAGTCCGCCATAGACCTCGGCATTGTGCTGGCCGACCCGCGCCGGGGCCGGACGGCGCACGCCGCTGGGGGTCGCGGACAGCCGCGGAAATGCGCCCTGCATCTTGAGCGGACCGAATCGTTCGGTTTCGACCGCGATGATCGCCTGACGCGCCTGGAAGTGCGGATCGGCGAGCATTTCGGGCGCGCGATAGACCTTCCCGGCGGGGATCGAATGCTCGATCATCAGCGCGTCGACCTGCTCGACCGTCAGTCCGGCGGTCCAGGCGTTGATCAGTTCGTCCAGCTCCAGCTGGTTCTCGCCGCGCGCGAGGTGCGTGGCATAGCGCGGATCCTCGCCCAGTTCGGGCCGGCCCATCGCCCCGGCCAGCCGCTTCCACAGCGAATCCTTGTTGGCCCCGATCATGTATTCGCCGTCCTTGCAGCGATAGACATTGGACGGGGCAATGCCCGGCAGGATCGATCCCGATCGTTCGCGGATCGTGCCGTTGTAGTCGTATTCGGGGACTAGCCCCTCCATCACCTGCAGCACGCTTTCGTAAAGCGCGGCGTCGATCACCTGGCCCTGCCCGGTGCGGCCCCGATGATGCAGCGCGGCGAGCACGCCCATGCAGCCATAGGTCGCGGTCAGGGTGTCGCCGATCGACACCCCCATCCGGCTTGGCGCGCGGTCGGGCTCACCCACGATATAGCGCCACCCGCCCATCGCCTCGCCGATCCCGCCGAACCCGGCGCGGCTGGCATAGGGCCCGGTCTGGCCGTACCCGCTCATCCGCGCGACGATCAGGCCGGGTTGCTTTGCCAGCAGCTGCGCCGGATCGAGCCCCCACTTCTCCATGGTGCCGGGCTTGAAGTTCTCCACCAGCACGTCGGCGTGGCGGATCAGCTCGCGGACCAGCGCTTGGCCCTCGGGCACACGCATGTTGGCAGAGACCGAACGCTTGTTGCGCGCGATCACTTCCCACTGGACCTTGACCGCGCCCTGCCCCCATTCGCGCATCGGATCACCGGCGCCGGGCGGCTCGACCTTGATCACGTCGGCGCCCATGTCGCCCAGCAGCTGGCCGCAGAACGGCCCGGCCAGCAGCTGGCCCAGCTCGACCACGCGGATGCCCGCAAGTGCCCCGGCGTTATCCATGCCCTATTCCGCCGCCTCGGCCTGAAACCACACCGGCTGGATCGGCGCGGGCAAGCCGGTTTCCGCCAGGCTGCGCGCGCGCAGGGTATCGATCCCCGGGCCATAGTCGAACAGCTTGAGCTCGCCCCGGGCATTGCGCTGCTGCGTGCGCAGCGCGCGGGTTGCCGCGGCATCGACCTCGCCGCGCTCGTTGGCAACGACGCCATAGGCCAGCGCGCCCATCGGCGTGACCAGCCCCTGGGTAATCTCCTTGCCGACCAGCGCCGGATCGCGCTCCAGCGGATCGCCCCAGCCGCCCCCGCCCCAGGTGATGAAGTGCAGCTGATCGTCGATCTCGACCTCGACGTCCTCGACCTTGTTGCCGACGATGATCTGGGTGCCGTCGGCCTTTTCCAGCACCTTGCGCGCGCGTTGGCCGGGCAGGCCGCCGTTGACCCCCCACGGCGGCACGAACCAGCGATCATCGTGGATCGAGATCGTCCCCGGCGCGAGGAAGCGGTACGTCATGTGGATGCCGTTGCCGCCGCGGTGCAGCCCCGCCCCGCCGCTGTCGGGCTCGGTCTCATAGCGTTCGATCAGCATCGGGAAATAGCGCTCGAGGAATTCGTTGGGGACATTGGTGAAGCCCGGCCACAGCGAGTGTCCATCGGGCCCGTCGCCCAGCGGCCGGCCCGGAATCCCGCCGAAGCCGATCTGGAACAGCTGGAACCACTCCCCGCCCTTTCCTGCGCGGGTATCGTTGCCCGAATAGAACAGGTGCGGGCTCGAGCTGAACCCGGCGGCGTTGAGGAATTCGGGGGTCTTCTGGCCAAGCAGCCCGCCGAGGATGTCGAAAATCCGCCCCAGCGCGTGCGTGCGTCCCGACAGCGCGGCGGGGAACTTGGGCTTGAGCAGGCTGCCTTCAGGGATGCGCACGTCGATCAGGTCATAGAACCCATCGTTGAACAGGATCTGCGGATCGAAGACCATGATCATGTAGATCCCGAAGAACATCTTGAACATGTTCTCGTTGAGATAGAAATTGATCGAGGCGGCGCTCTGCGGGTCGGTCCCGGCGAAATCGAGCACGACCTTGCCCTGTTCGCGCCACATCGTGCAGCGGATCTTGTAAGGGCCATATCCGACCCCGTCGTCGCAGATGTAGTCCTCGAAGCTGACCGGTTCCTCGGCGATCGCCATGCCGATCAGCGCCGCCATGGCGCGGTGATTGCGCGCCAGCAGCTCCTGCGTGGCCGAAACGTAGACGTCGTCGCCAAAGCGCTCGGCCATTTCGACGACCCGGCGCGCCGCGACCCGGCACGAAGCGATCAGCGCGTTGAGATCGGCCTGGCACCAGTCGGGCTTGCGGGTCTGGTGCATCACCAGCTTCATCAGGTCGGCGTTGTATTCGCCCTTCTTCCAGATCTTGACCGGGGGAATGCGCACCCCTTCCTCGAAGATCGAGCGGGCGTTGATCGGCATCGAACCGACGACCTTGCCGCCAATGTCGCTCTGGTGGCCGAACATCGCGGTATAGGCCAAAAGCCGCCCGTCCTTGAACACCGGCAGCAGCACCAGCCAGTCGTTGGAGTGGCTGATCGCACCTTCGCACGAATAGGGATCGGACAGGAAGATCATGTCGCCGTCTTCCAGCGCGCCGTCGAACCCTTCGAGGAAACCGCCGATGAAGCTGCCGAATTGGCCGACGATCATCTTGCCGCTGTGATCGGCGATCAGCGGAAAGGCATCGCCCTGTTCGCGGATGCCGGGCGACATTGCGGTGCGGACCAGGGTGGCGTCCATTTCGATCCGCGCATTGCGCAGCGCGTTCTCGATGATGTCCAGCGTGACCGGATCGATCGGCACGGCCTTGAACGGGGCCGGATTGGTCTCGACGATGGTGGCGGGCATTGTTCGTCTCCCCTCAGGCCAGGTTGATCAGGATGTTGCCGACCGCATCGACCGTGGCGACACAGCCGCTTTCGATCAGCGTGGTCGAATCCATTTCGGTGACGATCGCCGGGCCGGGGATCACGTCGCCCTGGCGCAGTTTCGACCGGTCATAGATCACCGCCGCCTGCTCGCGCCCGTCCATCCACAGGGTGTGGTCGCGCATCTTGGCGGCAGTCGGATTGCCGTCGCCCCTGGGCAGCTGCGCTGCGGGCAGGTCGAGCGCG
>JBJTLX010000054.1:0-4094 GCA_046063245.1 Novosphingobium sp. | reverse complement strand
GCTCTGCGGGTTCCACCGCATCAGCTGATCGCCGGGCAAAGTCCCGACGCAGCGTGGAGGTTGAGGGGCGGGGCCAGCCCGCCCCCCCATCTCCTAGAGCCCGTCGACGCTCTTGCTGACGAGGATGTTGACTGCGACGCGGCGGTTCTGCGCGCGGCCTTCATCGGTGTCGTTGCTGGCGGCGGGATCGGATTCGGCCATCCCGGTCGGGGTCATCACGCGGTAAGGCTTCCAGTGGCACGCCTGCTGGAGATAGTTGATGACCTTGCCGGCGCGCTTTTCGCTGAGCGTCTGGTTGTAGTCTTCGTCACCGACCGAGTCGGTATAGCCGATCACCAGCAGCAGCGAATTGTTCATGCCGTCGGCCTGGCTTGCCGCGGCGCACAGATCGGCCTTGGCCTTTTCCGACAGCTGCCACTTGCCGGAGTCGAAATAGACGTTGGTCGTGCCCTTGACGTTATAGTTGTCGATGTCCGCGACGCGGCTGCGCAGCGCGTTGGTCGCCGCGGTCTGTTCGGCAAAGCCCTGGGCGGTGCCGTTGCGGATCATGTTGGCGACCTTCTGGTCGCTGTTCTTGTAGGTGATCTGGCTGGCGAGCAGGACCGGGCCGGCCTGCATCGTCTTGACCGTCACCGGCAGGCCGTTGAGCAGCGCCGAAGGGGTCTGGTTGCCCTTGCCGCCGAACAGGCCGCCGCCGGCCTTGATCTTGGTGATCTGGTTGATGAACACCACGGTGCTGGTGCCTTCGGCGGTGGTCACCTTCATCTTGTCGCCGCTGCGCGCGGTGATCACGCCCTTGATGTCCGGTCCCGGGGTCATCGCCGACATATCGGGAACCAGTTCACCATTGACGATGATGCTGGGGTTGCTGGACGGTTCCTGCTGCGCTGCCAGCGGACCCGTCGCGGGTACAGTCAGCATGGCGAGCAGGACGAGAATTCCTGGCTTGGTGGAAATGACACGCATCTGGTTACTCCATAAAAATTTCACCGGCGGGCGCTGCCTGTTCATACAAACCTTTCGCTCACATGAACGGCTTCCGCAAGACCCGGCATTGTCCCGCTAGCGCGACCCCGCCGTGCGATGAACCGAGTCGCGGCGCGCTGTAAAAGCGCAGATTTGCGCTCGATCGCAGGGGCGCTGATACGAATCTCTGGCGCATCCCGCAACGGTTCCGCGACAGATATGCGCAACGGCAGGTCCAAGCGGACTGACGCATGTCCGGCTGGCCAAAGTCCGCGCGGATCAATTTTCGGGGCTAAAGTGGAACATTCGGGCAGAACGGGCGATGCCCCCAAGGACCGGCGCGATCAACCGGATGGACCCATGGCGGCGATCGCTTCCCGCGGTCGCTGCGGCGCGGCACCGGCCCGCCAGCCAAGCCAGCCCGCCACCGTGCCCGCGGCCAGCCCCGCCGGTGCGGTCACCGTCAACGGAATGCGCGCATAGCCGTCAAAGGCCGCGCCAAGCTGCGGCACGAACGGCGCGAACCACATCACCAGCGCCTGAAGCGCGATGAACCCGGCAGCGACAAGCCATGGCGCGCCGTGCCTGCGGTTCATCGTGTAGAGCGCCATGGCAAAGGCAAAGGCCATCGCGTCGCTGATCGCGATCGTGTCCTGGACCGCGTGGATACCGGGGCTGCCGATCACGTTCATCCACGGCAGGAACTCGCCAATTACCCGCGAGAAGGGGGATTCGAACAGGATCAGCGGCGTGGCCAGCATATACCCGGCATGCAGCCGCACGGTGCGGCGCGATTTCAGCGCCTGGTAAAACAAGGTCAGATAAGCGGCGATCGCAATCGCGGTGCCGATGCCGAACGAAGGCGAGTTGTGCAGCACGAACGCGCTTTCCTTTGCGGCATAGCGCTGTGCCGCCACGTCGATGATCATGACCAGGCCAAGGATCAGGAAGGGGAACAGGGCCAGGCTGGCCAGGCCGAGCTGCTTGTGCAGCGCGTTGGCGCGGCGCTGGATCGTGACGCTTTGCACGATCAGCAAGGTCAGCCAGGCGACCGCGCTGACCGCATGAAAGTGAAAGGCCAGCGGAACAGTGGCGATCGGCGACCAGTAGCTGGCCCAGAAGCCGGCCAGAATGACCAGCAGGACGAAGCCAACGTAAAAATGCGCGTGGCGATAAGGCATCGAGCGAGTTCCCCTCCCGATGCGACCCTTGCCTGACCTAACACGTCAGGTGCGACTTGGCCATGCCGGCCCCGGATCAGGGGTCGACAAACTGGGCAGCGCGCTTTTCCATCTGGCTCATCACCGCCTCGATCTGGTTCTTCGAACCGATCAGGGCCTGCTGCTCGACGCTCTCCGCCATCAGGATCTCGTCGCCGGATACCTCGAGATAGCGGTTGAACAGCCGCTTGGCGGCGCGCTGGGCGTGCGGATTGCGCTGGGCGATCTCGCTGGCGATCGCGGTGGCGCGGGCCACCGGGTTGGCGTCGACGATGGTGGCAAAGCCATATGCCCCCGCCTGTTCGCCGGTGAATTCGCGGTTGGTATAGGTCAGCTCGCGCAGCACGTCGTCGCGCACCTGGCCCTTCCACAGCGCATAGCCGGCCATGTCGGGGACCAGGCCCCACTTCATTTCCATGACCGCAAGGCGCGCAGCAGGGTCGATCACCCGGATGTCGGCGCCGCTGGCGACCTGCAAGCCGCCGCCGAAGCACACTCCGTGGACCGCGGCGACTACCGGCACCGGCAGCTTGCGCCACTGCAAGGCGACCTGCTGGGCGTGATTGGCATTGCCGTGGGTGCGCTCGGTCAGCGGGGTGCGCTCATGCCGTCCGGTCTGGGCCATGCTGGCCATGTCGAGCCCGGCGCAGAAGCTGCGCCCTTCGCCCGCCAGCACGACGGCTCGCAGTCCCTTCATCTCGTGCAGCGCGTGGCCCGCGGCGATCAGCGCGGCGAACATGTCGGGATCGAGCGCGTTCATCTTGTCGGCGCGGATCAGCCGGACCTGGGCCACGCCCTGATCGTCCAGAGTGATCGCCACGCGCCCTGCCGGGGTCATTTCCTGCTGCATCGCCTTGCCGCCTTTGTGTCTCAGGTTTGTTCGCAAACCCGTTCCTTGCCCATACGGGTGTAGGCGTCCAGCGGCAATTGCCCCGCCGCGTCCGGGCGGGCCACGGCGAAACGGCGCGAGCCCGGATCGACGGCAAGGCGGTATCCGCCCTCGGGCCCGGTCTCGATCAGGCCGTCCAGCCCGGCCAGCCGCAGCTTTGCCCGCAGCCGGCTGACGTGCACAGCCAGACTGTTGGTTTCGGGACGGAACCGCAATTGCCACACATCGCGCAGCAGCAGCGCGGCGGAAACAGCCCGGCCCGGTTCGTCGGCCAGCCGCCAGAGCAGGGCGAACTCGCGCGGATGCAGCCCCAGCGCGCGCCCGGCGACAAGCCCGTCGCGCCGCACCAGATCCAGCAGCAGCGCGCCGATCTGCCGCTGGCGCGCGACCAGCCTGGCCCGGTCGCCCATCCGCACGGTACGCGCCGCCAGCTCGTCGAGCGAAATGTTCCAGCCCAGCGCCTCGCCGAACCCCATGTTGAGCAACCGCGCCCGGTGGAGCCCGTCGTCGATCCCCAGCATGGCCGTCATCCCGCGCTGCGCCGCGGGGGCTGCGGTCAGCGCCACCCAGCGCGACAACGCCAGGCCGGTAGGCATCGCCAGCACCGGGTGCAGCAGCGCGGACCCGTCACGCCCATCGGCAGCGGGCGGGTCGGCGACCAGTCGCCAGCCCAGCCGGCGCAGGTCGAAGGCAGCGGGAGGCGCCCCCGCAGCCAGCCAGCGAAACGTCAGCAATACGACCCCCAATGCACTGCGTCATTGACAAGCAGCTGCGTTTGGTCCGGTGCGGCAAGCGCCGTTGCAACGAAATCGGCTTACAGGGGACGGATCGCAGGTGCGCGGGTCAGGCCGCGGTGGTGTTGACGCCCATGCTGGCAAGGTAGCGCCGCACGTTGCGCGCGGCCTGGCGCAGCCGCTGTTCGTTTTCGACCATGGCGATGCGGACGAACCCTTCGCCTTCCTCGCCGTAGCCGACGCCCGGGGCCACCGCGACTTCGGCGTGAGTCAGCAGCTGCTTGG
>JBJTLX010000053.1:0-11270 GCA_046063245.1 Novosphingobium sp. | reverse complement strand
CGTCATGCGCCACCGGGATGTGCAGGTTGTCCGAATAATTGTCGCCGACGTTCTTCCAGTTGACATCGCGCGGGCGCAGGCGGACATCGCCCATCGGCTGCATGTCGGCCAGGCGATAGGGGGCAATCTCCTTCTCGAAAGGGGCCATCATTTCGCCGACCGAAGGAAAGCCGCCGTCCTCAAGCCGGACGAAAATGAAGCCGTGCCAGATCTCAACCGCGACCGGGACCAGACCGTTGTCCTCCAGCTTCAGCGCCGGATATTCGCGGCGGTTGGGCACCCCGGTCAGCCGCCCGTCGGTTTCATAGACCCAGGCGTGATAGGGGCAGACCAGCTTCTTCGTGCAGCCCGCCGGGCCTTCGACCAGCCGCATCGCGCGGTGGCGGCAGACGTTGGTGAAGGCGCGGACCACATGGTCTTCGCCGCGGATCACCACCACGCTTTCGCCGCAATAGTCGATCGTGCGATAGTCGCCAGGCGCGGCCACTTCGCTGACATGGCAGACGATCTGCCAGCTTGGACGGAAGATTCGTTCCAGCTCCAGCGCGTGGAATTCGGGATCGGAATAGATCCAGCCCGGCAGACTGAAGTCGGCGTCGGGATCGGCCGCACTGCCGGCGATCTGCGCCATGACGTTTTCGACCTTACCCATTGCCGTGGTCCGACTCTCCAAGCTTGTTGGACATTCGTACAACAAGTGCTAAGCCTGCGCAAGTGAGCGCCAAACCCGCCTTTACCCGCGCCGAACGCGCCTTCACGCGGGCGGAGCCCGATGCCCGCCGCCTGAGCCTGATTGCAGCCGCGGCGCGGGTGCTGGCGCGCGAGGGGGTCGCGGGAACCAGCGTGCGCGCGATCGCGCTCGAGGCCGGTGTTTCGCCGGGTCTGGTCGGCCATTACTTTGCCGGGGTCGACGCGCTGGTCGCGGAGACCTATGCCCACGTCGAAGCCCAAGTGGCCGAAGCGATCGATCTGGCGCTGGAGCAAGCCGGGCGCGATCCGCGGGTCAGGCTCGACGCCTTCGTCACTGCCAGCTTTGCCCCGCCAGTGGCCAGCGGCGAACTGCTCGCCACCTGGATCGCGTTCTGGAGCCTGGTCCGCTCGCGCCCCGACATCGCCCGCCAACACGACGAGCAATATGCCGCCTTCCGCGCGCGGCTGGAAAGCCTGCTCGGCGAATGCGGCCTGGCCCCGACCCGCCGCCGCCACGCCGCGATCGCCATCACCGCGCTGATCGACGGGCTGTGGCTGGAGCTGTGCCTTTCACCCCAGGCGTTCAGCGCCGCCGAAGCGGGCGCGATCGCCCGCGCCGCGCTCGACGCGCTATTGCGCTAGGTCGGTGAACAGGCTGGCGTAATAGGTCAGCGCCGGGCGGGTGTTGCGCAGTGCGATCCGCTCGTTCAGCCCGTGGGCGAAATCGTCCGAATCCTTGCTGAACACCGGACTGGCGCCATAGCTGGGGACGCCCAGTGCGCGGTACCACATCGAATCCGACGCGCCCGAGGCTTGGCTGGGGAAGATCGGCGTGTTCGGCCAGGCCTTGCCCAGCGCCTTGTTCACAGCCGCGATGAAATCGGGCCGCAGCGGCGATGCCGGGGACGAAATCGAATCCTCGCCCGAAATGGCGGTGACCTTCAGACCGGGCACGGCGGCGATCTTTTCCAGCTGGGCGCGGATTTCCTCGCGGCTGTGGCCGGGGAACACGCGGCAGTTGATATTGGCCGTGGCGCGCTGGGGCAGCGCGTTCTGGGCATGGCCGCCGGTGATCATCGTCGGCACGCAGGTGGTACCGACCTTGCCGACATAGGCGGGATTGGCGCGCAGCGTTTCCAGCGCCGCGGCGTCGCCCGGATTGGCGGCAAAGGCGCGCATCGCCGCGGCCAGCACCGGGTTGCTTTCGAACTGTGCGGCCTTTTCGAAATAGGCCCTGGTCAGCGGGCTTTGTTCGGCGGGAAACCGGTAGTTGCCGATCCGCTCGAGCGCCTGGGCCAGCTGGACGATGGCATTGTCCGGCCGCGGGGCGGAGCTGTGCCCGCCGGGATTGGTCATTTCCAGCTGATAGTCGTCATAGGTCTTCTCGGCGCCCTGCCAGGTCCAGTAGAGCGGCTTGCCGCTGGCTTCGTCGAAGGTGCCGCCGCCGCCATCGATGTTGATGACCATTTCAGCGCCCTTGAGCCGTTCGGCGATCAGCCGGCTGGTCTTCATCGTGGTTTCCTCGTCGCCCGAGAATTGCAGGATGATTGTGCGGCGCGGTTTGTAGCCCGCCTGGCGCAGCGCGATCAGCGTCGAGGTGGCGAGCGCGGCGTCGTACTTCATGTCGCTCGCCCCGCGGCCGAACAGATAGCCGTTCTCTACCACCGGGGTGAAGGGATCGCGGGTCCAGTCCTTGGGATCGGCCTCGACCACGTCGATATGCCCCGAAATGACCAGCGGCTTGAGCCTGGGATCGCTGCCCGCCCAGGTCGAGATCAGGTAGGCGGTATCGTCGACCGGGACGATTTCGATGTCGCGCTCCGCCCAGCCCGCCGCGGTCAGCGCCTTGGCGACCGCCTTGAGCGCCTCGGGGGTGCGGTTGTCGGGGCCCCGGACCGAGCGAATCGCGATCAGCTGCCTGGCCAGATCGAGCACCTGCGCTTCGGCGCGGGGCTGGTCGATGGCCGGGGTCCTGGCCGCCAGCGGCGCGGCGGACACGGCGGCAAGTGCGCAAATCAGGGAAATCGCAGGACGCATCTTGGTTACTCCTACTGGGCTTAAAAAGCAGGCAGGGACCCGGCCCAAATTGACCTTAGCGAAGACTTTACCTGTCGTCGCTAATCCGCCCTCATAACAAGGCAGGGGCGCGCTTCAACAATGGTCAGCAAGCAGGCAGTGCTGCGCAGTGCCGTAGCGCCCGAATTGCGCGACTGGGTCGATAACCGGCTGATCAGCGCGCACATCCGCATCGTCAAGCCGATGGTCGCCGCCACCGTGCTCAATGCCGTGGTGGTCATAGCCGCGCTGGTCGGCCAGGTCGGCTGGCCGCATCTGTGCCTGTTCGCAGTGTCTTCGCTGGGCGCGGCGCTGCACCGCGTGTGGCTGGCCGCCGGGATTGCCCGCGGTCGCCGCCAGAAGCGCCCGCAAAAGATCATGCACGCGTTCTTCCTCAACAGCCTGTGGATGGGGCTCAACCTGGGCGTTCTACTGGCCTTGTGGTTCCCGATTGTCTCGCCCGACGCGCAGGTTTTGCTGACGATCGCCGCGACCACCCAGATAGCCTCGGCCGCCTATACCGTGCGTACCCTGCCTGCCTCCGCGGCGGTCTATGTCGCGCTGCAGGCGCTGGGCCTGGCGATCGGATTGGCACGCATCGCCACCCCGACGGCGCTGGCCGGGCTTGCCATCCTGATGCTGTCCAGCGCCCTGCTCATCCGCATGGCCCGGACCGCGCGCGACCTCTTCGTCACGCGGATCCTGTCCGACCGCGAACTCGCCGCCAGCGCCCGCACCGTGAAGCTGCTGCTGAACGAATACGAGGAAAGCGGTTCCGACCTGCTGTTCGAGCTTGACCGCCAGGGCAGCCTCGTCGGGGTGTCGCAGCGCTTTGCCGCGGCCGTGGGACAGCCTGCCGAAGCGCTCGAAGGGCTGCCCTTCCAGACCCTGTTCGCAGCCGGCGAACAGCGGGCCGCACTGGCCGTTCTGCTGGCGCGCCGCGCCAGAATCAGCGACCTTGTCCTCGAATGCGCGACGTCGGGCGATGCCGCCCGCTGGTGGTCGGTCACCGGCCGCCCGTGCTTCCAGGTCGAAGGTGAGCGCGCGGCGTTTCGCGGTGTGATCACCGACGTCACCACCCAGCGCCTGGCCGAAGGCCGCGCCCAGCGCATGGCCAATTTCGACACGCTGACCGGCCTGCCCAACCGCGCCCGCTTCGATGCGGCGCTGGCGGACATCCTGGAGCAGCGCGCCGAAGCCGAGCAGGTCGCCTTGCTGATGGTCGACGTCGATCATTTCAAGGACGTCAACGACCTGCACGGCCACCCGGTCGGCGACGCCCTGCTGCGGACCCTGGCCGATGGCATCGCCGGCTGGATCGGCGAAAGCGGCCTGGGCGGCAGCGCGCCCTTGCTGGCGCGGCTGGGCGGTGACGAATTTGCCGTGGTCGTCGCCGGGCACGATGCCTGCGATCACGCGGTCCGGCTGGCCGATCTGCTCGGCGAAAAGCTGTTCGCCCCGCTGACTGTCGACGGGCACGAGGTTGCCACCTCGCTATCGATCGGCATCGCGCTGGCGCCGTTCCACACCGACCAGAAAGCGCAGCTGCTGTCCTATGCCGGGATCGCGCTCCATGCCGCCAAGCAGGGCGGCCGGGCGATGTGGGAAATGTTCGAGCCGGGCATGGATGCGGTGCTGCACGAACGCCACGCCCTGTCGCGCGATCTGCGCCATGCGGTTGCCCGCGGCGAGCTGCGGCTGTTCGTCCAGCCGCTGGTCGACATCGCCAGCGAGGCCAAGACCGGATACGAGGCGCTGCTGCGCTGGCAGCATCCCACCCGCGGGCTGGTCGCCCCCGATCAGTTCATCCCGCTGGCCGAGGAAACCGGCCTGATCGTGCCGATCGGCGAATGGGTGATCCGCCAGGCCCTGGCCGAAGCGGCGACCTGGCAGAACGGCGAGACGATCGCGATCAACCTCTCCGCGGTGCAGATCGGCAGCCCCGGCCTGCTGCCGGTGATCGTCAATGCCCTGGCCGAAACCGGGCTCGATCCGGCGCGGGTCGAGTTCGAGATCACCGAAAGCGTGCTGCTGCACAATTCGGCCGCCAATATCGACGTGCTCAACAGCCTGCACAAGCTGGGCGTGAAGATCGCGCTCGACGATTTCGGCACCGGCTATGCCTCGCTGACCTATCTGCTGACCTTCCCGTTCGACAAGATCAAGATCGACCGCCGCTTCGTCTCCGAGCTTGCCACGCGCGAGGAATCGCGGGCGATTGTCGGCGCGGTTATCGCGCTGGCCAACCAACTGGGCATGTGCACCCTGGCCGAAGGCGTGGAAGAGCCCGAACAGCTCGACACGCTGCGCCGCCACGGCTGCCGCATGGTCCAGGGCTGGCTGTTCGGCAAGGCGCTGCCGTTCGAGGACTATCATCCGCGGCGCAGCGCCGCCGCGCCGGTCGATCCGCCGCTGCGCCTGCCGCCGGCGCGCAAGCTGCGCCGGTCACAGACGTATTCACGCCGGGCGCGCGCCTGAAACGCCTTGAATTGCTTTGCGCCGCACTGGCGCAGCCCCGCCCCTGCTGCTAACCCGGACCCATCCGGGATTGCGTGCGATCTCCCGGATTTCGGGAGTATTGACGATGAGTTTCACCGCGGACCGGCTGTTGCTGTTCGGCGCCACCGGCGACCTTGCCCAGCGGATGCTGCTGCCCTCGCTGTGCGCGCTCCACGATGACAAGCTGATCGCCTCCGAACTGCGGATCATCGGCACCGCGCGGTCGGACTACGACGACGACAGCTATCGTAATTTCGCGCGCGAGGCGCTCGACAAGTACCTGCCCGACTTTCGCAAACCGGCGATCGACAGCTTCCTGCCGCGGCTGTCGTACCAGGCGCTCGACGCCACCGACGCCAGCCACTTCACCGACCTGTCGGACGAGATCGGGACGATCGACAAGGGTATGGCGATTTTCCTGTCGACCGCGCCCAGCCTGTTCGAGCCGACCATCGCCGGGCTGACCCAGGCGGGCCTGACCGGCGAAAAGGTCCGCATCGGCCTCGAGAAGCCGCTCGGCACCGACCTCCAATCGAGCCGCGAGATCAACGATGCGGTGTCCAGCGCCTTCAGCGAGGACCGGATTTTTCGCATCGATCACTACCTGGGCAAGGAGACGGTGCAGAACCTGCTAGCATTGCGCTTTGCCAACATCCTGTTCGAACCGCTGTGGAACGCGGCGCATATCGATCACGTCCAGATTACCATCGCCGAAACCGTCGGGCTGGAAAGCCGGGTCGGCTATTACGACGGCGCCGGGGCGCTGCGCGACATGGTCCAGAACCACATGCTCCAGCTGCTCGCGCTGGTCGCGATGGAGCCGCCGTCCAGCTATGACGCCACCGCGATCCGCGACGAAAAGGTCAAGGTGCTGCGCGCGCTGCGGGCGATCCATCCGGCGGAAACGGTCACCGGCCAGTACCGCAAGGGCGCGATCGATGGCCAGCCGGTGCCCGGCTATGACGATGAACTGGGCAAGGATTCGGACACCGAGACGTTCGTTGCGATCAAGGCCCACGTCGACAACTGGCGGTGGAAAGGCGTGCCGTTCTACCTGCGCACCGGCAAGCGCCTGCCCGAACGCAAGACCGAAATCGTCATCAACTTCCGCTGCATCCCGCATTCGATCTTCGCCGCGCGCGGGGCCAAGACCCAGCCCAACGCGCTGGTCATCGGCATCCAGCCCGAAGAGAACATCCAGCTGCAGCTGATGGCCAAGGTGCCGGGGCTGGACCGCGACGGCATCCGCTTGCGCCAGGTGCCGCTCGACATCGCCATGCTCGATGCCTTTGCCGGGCCGAAAAAGCGCATCGCTTACGAACGACTGCTGCTCGACCTGATCGAGGGCGACCAGACCCTGTTCGTCCGCCGCGACGAGGTTGAGGCGCAGTGGACCTGGATCGACGGGATCCGCGCCAACTGGGCCGAGCACAACCACAAGCCCAAGACCTATTCGGCGGGCAACTGGGGTCCATCGGCGGCGATTGCCCTGGCCGAGCGCGACGGGGTGACCTGGCATGACTGAACTTCACCCCGTTGTCGAACGCGTCACCCGGCGGATCATCGACACGTCGGAAGGCAGCCGCCGCCGCTATCTCGACCTGATTGACCGCGAGGGACAGCGCTTTCCCGGGCGCGGGGCGCTGTCGTGCTCCAACCTGGCCCACGGCTTTGCTGCGGCGGAAGGCGACAAGCCGGCGCTTGCCAGGGGCCACGCCCCCAACCTGGCGATCGTTACCGCCTACAACGACATGCTGTCGGCGCATCAGCCCTATGCCCGTTATCCCGAGGCGATGAAGCTCTATGCCCGCGAGGTCGGCGCCACCGCGCAGGTCGCGGGCGGGGTCCCGGCGATGTGCGACGGGGTTACCCAGGGCCAGGACGGGATGGAGCTGTCGCTGTTCAGCCGCGATGCCATTGCGCTGGCGGCAGCCATCGCGATGAGCCACGCGATGTTCGACGGGATGGCGCTGCTCGGCATCTGCGACAAGATCGTCCCCGGTCTGGTCATCGGCGCGCTGCGCTTTGGCCACCTGCCGGCGATCTTCGTGCCCTCGGGCCCAATGCCCTCTGGCCTGGCCAACCGCGAAAAGCAGAAAGTCCGCCAGCTCTATGCCGAGGGCAAGGCGACCCGCGACGATCTGCTCGCCAGCGAAAGCGCCAGCTATCATTCGCCCGGCACCTGCACCTTCTATGGCACCGCCAATTCCAACCAGATGATGATGGAAATGATGGGGCTGCACGTGCCGGGGGCCAGCTTCATCCCGCCGAACACCCCGTTGCGTTCGGCACTGACGCGCTCCGCGGTGCACCGCCTGACGCAGATCGGCCGCGAAGGTGCGGACTATCGCCCGATGGGCCGGGTGGTCGATGAAAAGGCGATCGTCAACGCGGTGGTCGGGCTGCTCGCCACCGGCGGATCGACCAACCATGCGATCCACATTCCGGCGATGGCGCGCGCCGCCGGGATCCGCATCGACTGGCAGGACATCGACGAACTTTCGGCGGTCGTGCCGCTGATCGCGCGGGTCTATCCCAACGGCGCGGGCGACGTGAACCACTTCCACGCCGCCGGCGGGATGGGCTTCGTCGTGCGCGAACTGTTGGATGCGGGACTTGCCCACGGCGACGTCATGACCGTGGCGCAGGGCGGAATGGCCGCCTATGCGCAGGAACCGCACCTCGACGGCGACGCACTCGCCTGGCGCCCTGCCCCGGCGCAAAGCGGCGACGATGCCATGCTGCGCCCGGTCGCCAGCGCTTTCCTGCCCGATGGCGGGATGCGGCTGGTCAAGGGCAACATCGGCCGCGCCACCTTCAAGACCAGCGCGGTCGATGCCAGCCGCTGGACGATCGAGGCACCGTGCCGGGTGTTCCAGACCCAGGAAGACGTCCAGGCCGCGTTCAAGGCGGGCGAGCTCAACCGCGACGTCATCGTCGTGGTCCGCTTCCAGGGCCCGCGCGCCAACGGCATGCCCGAACTGCACAAGCTGACCCCGCCGCTTGGCGTGCTGCAGGACAAGGGCTTCAAGGTTGCGCTGGTCACCGACGGGCGGATGAGCGGTGCCTCGGGCAAGGTTCCCGCGGCGATCCACGTCACTCCCGAAGCGCTCAATGGCGGCGCGCTGGCGCTGCTGCGCGATGGCGACGTGATCCGCCTGTGCGGCCACGACGGGGTGCTGCAGGTCAAGGCCGACCTCTCCGACCGTCAGCCCGCCCCCGCCCCCCGCGCCGAGATGGGCATGGGCCGCGAACTGTTCGCTATGCTGCGCAACCACGCCGACGGCGCCGAAGAGGGCGGATCGGCCATGCTGGCGGAGGCCGGACTATGAGCACCGAACTCGTCGCCGTCGACATCGGCGGAACCCATGCCCGCTTTGCCCTCGCCACGATCGGCGACGATGGCAGCATCACGCTGGGCGAACCGTCGACCCAGCACACCAAGGACCACGCCAGCTTTCAGACCGCGTGGGAGGACTTCGCCCGCCAGCTCGGCCGCGATCTGCCGCGCGCCACCGCCATCGCCGTGGCCGGGCCGGTCGGCGGCGAAGTGATCCGCTTCACCAACAACCCGTGGATCATTCGCCCGGCGCTGATCGGCGAGAAGCTGGGAGTCGACCGGTTCACCCTGGTCAACGATTTCGGCGCAGTCGGCCACGCCGTGGCGCGCGCCGAGGCCGAACATTTCATCCACCTGGCCGGACCGGACGTGCCGCTGCCCGGCGCGGGCACGATCAGCATCGTCGGCCCCGGCACCGGGCTGGGCGTGGCCCATATCTGGCGCGACGGCGGGGGCGGCTACCGCGTCCAGGCGACCGAGGGCGGGCACATCGAATTCGCCGCGCTCGATTCGATCGAGGATGCGATCCTTGCCCGGCTGCGCCAGCGCCATATCCGCGTTTCGGCCGAGCGGGTGGTCTCCGGCCCCGGGCTGATCGACATCTACGAGGCGCTGGCCGCGATGGAAGGCCGCGCGATCCAGCAGGTCGATGACAAGACCCTGTGGACGCTGGGGACCAGCGGCGAAGATAGCCTGGCCGCCGCTGCGGTCGACCGCTTCTGCCTCTCGCTCGGCAGCTTTGCCGGCGATATTGCGCTGGCCCAGGGCGCGGCCGGGGTGGTCATTGCCGGAGGGCTGGGGCTGCGGATCAAGGATACCCTGCTCAAGTCCGGCTTCGCCAGCCGCTTCAAGGCCAAGGGCCGCTTCGAAGGACTGATGGCCGATCTGCCGGTCCGCCTGATTACTCATCCGCAGCCGGGCCTGTTCGGCGCCGCGGCCGCCTTTGCCAAGGAGCACGCCGCGTGAGCCCCATCGAAACGATCATGCGCATGGCCCCGGTCATCCCGGTGCTGGTGATCGAGGACGTCGCCCACGCCCGTCCGATCGCCGAGGCCCTGGTCAAGGGCGGGCTGCCGGTGCTCGAAGTCACGCTGCGCACCGCCGGCGCGCTTGAGGTGATCCGCGAGATGAAGCAGGTCGAAGGCGCGGTGGTCGGCGCGGGGACCGTGCTCAATCCCCACGCGCTCGAAGACGCGCTCGAAGCCGGGAGCGAGTTCATCGTCTCGCCCGGGCTGACCGACGGCCTGGCCAAGGCGGCGATTGCCGCCGGGGTGCCGTTCCTGCCCGGCACCGCGACCTCGTCCGACATCATGCGCGGGCTCGACCTCGGGCTCGACCGCTTCAAGTTCTTCCCGGCCGAAGCCAACGGCGGGATCCCCGCGCTGAAGGCCATTGCCGCGCCGTTCGGATCGGTGCGGTTCTGCCCGACCGGCGGGATCACCGCCGCCACCGCGCCCGACTGGCTGGCGCTCGACGCGGTGCTGTGCTGCGGCGGGTCGTGGCTCGTACAAAAGGGATCGCCCGACGTCGCCGCAATCGAGGCGGCGGCGCGCGCTGCGGCAGGGCTTGCCGGATGACCCGGATTGCCCAGCTCGACGCGCGGCTCAAGGAACTCCACCCGCGCACGGTCGAAACGCCGCTGTTCAACCCGGTGTTCCAATTGGGCCTGGAGCTGTCGCGCGATCTGGAAAGCGGCACGCTGAGCCTCGACGGGGTCGAGGCGCTGGTCGCCGAGCTGGAGTGCGAAGGCCTGGTCGCCCGCGCCGCGCGGCTGCACCGGCTGGTCGAACCGCTGGCCACTGCCGAAAACGAGACGCGCCTGGCCGCGCTGACCCAGGCGGAGAGCTTTGCCGCCTTCGCCGCGCGCTGGCAGCGCCCGCTGGTCCACGTGGTCTTCACCGCGCATCCGACCTTCCTCCTCAGCAAGCGCCAGGCCGAAGCCGTTGCCGGGGCCGCCTCCTCGGGCGAGATCGGCGCGCAGAACGCCTGCGTCGCCCCGCATGAGCGCGACGCGATCACGCTCGACAGCGAGCACGCCGCGGCGATGGCGGCGATCGCCCGCGCCCAGGCGGCGCGCGACCGGATCAACGCGCTGCTGCTGGCCCAGGCGCGGCAGCAATGGCCCGACGACTGGCGCGGCCTGGCGCCGATGCCGGTGCGCTTCGCCAGCTGGGTCGGCTACGACATGGACGGGCGCACCGACATTTCGTGGGCAACCTCGCTGCGCTACCGCCTGTCGGAAAAGGCCGAACGGCTGGAAAGCTATGCCGCCCAGCTGCGCGGCTTCGCCCCCGAACAGTCCGCCGCGCTGGCCCGCGCCGCCGCCCGCGCCGCCGAGATGGCCGCGCTGTTCGCGCAGGATCTGTCCGATCCCGCCGCGCTGTCCGCCGCCGCCGATACCCTGACCGCTGATCACCCCGACAAGCTGACCAGCCTGTCCGCAGTGATCAGCGAGCTCGACGCCGAAGCGGCCCACGCCGACGATGCCACCGCGCAGGTCCTGCTGGTGGTCGCCGCGGCGATGCGCGCCGACGGGCTGGGGATGGGCTGGATCCATTTCCGGGTGAACGCCAGCCAGCTGCAAAACGCGATCCGCCGCCGCATCGATCCCGAGGGCAAGCTCGACCTCGCCAGCCAGGCCGCCTTGGTGCGGATGCGCGAACTGCTGGCCGAGGCCACGGCGCTG
>JBJTLX010000006.1:0-8396 GCA_046063245.1 Novosphingobium sp. | reverse complement strand
GGAGCACTGGGACGCGTTCTGGCAGTTCTATCCGGACACCGGCGCGCGCAAATGGGGCCAGCCCTATCTGACCCGCGCGGCCTTCGATCTGCTGGGGGAGCGGATGGGGGACAGGATCCTGCTGATCCTGGCCTTCGCCGGCGACCGGCCGATTGCCGGGGCGCTCAACCTGATCGGGCCGGACGCGCTCTACGGGCGCTATTGGGGCGCGCTGGTCGACAAGCCGTTCCTGCACTTCGAGCTGTGCTATTATCAGGCGATCGATGCGGCGATCGCGCGCGGCCTGGCGCGGGTCGAGGCCGGGGCGCAGGGCGGGCACAAGCTCGCCCGCGGCTATCAGCCGGTGCAGACCTGGTCGGCGCACCATATCGTCCATCCCGGTTTCCGCGAGGCGGTGGCCGATTTTCTGGCGCGGGAGCGGGCCGGGGTGGCGGCAGACCAGAACCATCTGGCCGGGCGCACCCCGTTCAGGAAGGAAGTGTAGGGGTTCAGGCCGCGCGGCGGACCGAGGCGGCGATCCATTCGCGGGCGCGGCGCTGGGCCTCGGCGATTTCGCGGGCGGTCATTTCGTCGGAAATGTCGGCGCGGCACATCTGGGCTTCGCCGTGGCCGTTGACCGCGGCCAGGTTGAACCACTTGTGCGCTTCGATCAGATCGCAGTCGACCCCGTGGCTGCCGGTCGAATAGGCCACGCCCAAGTCGTAATAGGCGCTGGTATCGCCCGCCGCGGCGGCGGCCAGACAGCTTGCCACCAGCATGTCTTCGGCCAGTTCGTTGACCGATGCCGGTGTGGCGGCTGCGACGCCTTGGATCCAGACAGTGCTCATCTCTCGTACCCCCTGCCGGCGGTCCCCCCGGAATGATCCCCGGCCGCCGTCGAGGCCCAACTTTGACTATCGTGGTCAACAAAAGGTTAACGCCGAGTCGACTTTGTTTCCGGGCGCCGGACTGCGTCGTCGCAGGACTGTGTGACGCGACGATGAAATGGCCGCTCAATTGACCGTAGTGCCGTTCATAAAGCTCTAAGGTGGGACAAAGTAATGGCCGCCCGCATTGGCGCTTGTGCGGGATTCTACCCAGCACTATAGGCGCGCTCGAACGGGTGGGGCGGTTACCGGGAGTACCCGGGGCTGCAGGACCTCAAGCCGTCCGATCATGGGTGTGGAGACTATATGGCAACGGTTCTCGGCGACGAAATTGACGTTCTGGCCAAGGCCAAGCGGGCAATTGCCGGCGATTACGTACCGACTGACAGCGAAGCCTACATGTCCGAAGCGCAGCTCGACTATTTCGGGCGGCTGCTGCTGGAATGGAAGAAGCTGATCCTGGTGGCCGCGCAGGACACGCTGCAGTCGCTGCAGGATGGTCCGATCCGCGAGCCCGATCTTAACGATCGCGCCTCGAGCGAGACCGACTGGGGGATCGAACTGCGCACCCGCGACCGCCAGCGCAAGCTGATCTCCAAGATCGATTCGGCGCTGCGCCGGATCGAGGAAGGCGAATACGGCTATTGCGAGGTCACCGGCGAACCGATCGGCCTTGGCCGGCTCTCGGCCCGCCCGATCGCGACCATGACAGTCGAGGCCCAGGAAGCGCACGAACGCCGCGAAAAGATTTCGCGCGACGATTGAGCCGGAGCGCGATATTAACCGGGCATTCGGCATTCCGGTTTAGGATTGTCCAATCCGGCAGCGGCTAATGACTGCCACAGCGCGGGCGCACCAAGGGACACACAAGGAGTAAAGTGGTGGACATTGGCGATAGCGGACAACGCCAGATTGCGCGCGACAGCCTGTTCGTCATGGCCGAGCTGCGCATTGATGGCCAGCCCGGCGATCACCGTGTGCGCGTGCGCAACCTGTCTGCCGGGGGTCTGATGGCCGAAGGGGCGCAGAACGTCCGCCGCGGCCAGATGGTGTGGGTCAACGTGCGCAATATCGGCTGGGTCGAAGGTTCGATCGCCTGGGTCCAGGACAGCCGCTGCGGTATCGCCTTCCGCGACGAGATCGATCCGCTGGTTGTCCGCGCCCCGCTGCCCGTGGGCGAATCGACCCCGCGCTTCGTCAAGCCGCCGCTCGGCGCGCAGGATCAGGGCCAGTTGCGCAAGATCTGACCGGCGGTGCCGCCCGCACCACCGCGCACTGTGCGGGGGCGGCGATTTCGTCTAGAGCAGCCGGCATGATGCCGCTTCGCATCCGTTTGCCGGTCCTGGCCGCTTTGCTTGCGCTACCCGGTGCGTGCGGTTCGGACAGCGACCGTCCGGTCGAAGTCGTCGCGCTGGGCGATCCGGCCAGCCCCTTTGTCAATGCGCCGCGCCTGCCGCCGGCCGCCCAGCTGGTGCGCTCCGCCACGGCCGAGGGTCTGGTCGGACTGGACGAGGAGGGCCGCGCGATCCCGGCCCTGGCCGATCGCTGGATCGTCACCGACGACGGCCTCTCCTATATCTTCCGGCTGCGCGACGGGACCTGGCCCGATGGCACGCCGATCAGCGGCGACAGCGCGCGCGCCGCCCTGCTCGAGGCGATGGGCAAGGCCCGCAGCGGACCGCTCGGCGGCGATCTCGCCGCGATCGGGGAGGTGCGCGCCATGGCTGGCCGGGTGATCGAAATCCGCTTGCGCCAGCAGATGCCCGACATGCTGCAATTGCTCGCCCAGAGCGAACTGGGGATCGTCCGCGGCGGGCGCGGAGCCGGGCCGATGCGGCTGACCCGCAGCCGTGACGTGGCGATCCTGCGGGCGATCGCGCCTGAAGATCGCGGCCTGCCCGAAGAACCCGGCTGGAAGCAGCGGGTGCGGCGGCTCGAACTGGAAGCCATGTCGGCCGAACAGGCCATCGACCGTTTCAACGAAGATGCCGCCGACGTGGTGCTGGGGGGCGGGTTCGCCGATTTCCCGCGGCTCGATGCCAAGGGCGTGCCGCGCGGTGCGGTGCGGCTCGATCCGGTCGGCGGGCTGTTCGGCCTGGCGGTGATGCACGACGACGGCTTCCTCTCCAAGCCCGAGAACCGCGAGGCGCTGGCGATGAGCGTCGACCGCGAGGCGCTGATCGCGGCGCTCAACGTCGGCGGGTGGACCGCGACCTCGCGGATCGTCAATCCGGGCCTTGCCGGCGATCCCGGTTCGGTCGGGGAGCGCTGGCCGGGGCGCAGCCTTGACGACCGCCGCCAGGTTGCCGCTGGCCGGGTGGCGCAGTGGAAGGCCGGCGGCGGCAGCCCTGCCGCGCTGCGCATCGCCTTGCCCGCCGGGCCCGGGGCGGACCTGCTGTTCGCGCGGCTGGCGGGCGATTTCAAGGCGATCGGGCTCGACACGCGCCGGGTCGGTGAGAATGCCGAGGCCGATCTGCGCCTGATCGATGTCGTTGCCCGCTATGCCCGGGCCTCGTGGTTCCTCAACCAGCTGAGCTGCGCTTCGGGCCGCATCCTGTGCAGCCCGGAGGCGGACCGTCTGACCGCCCAGGCGCTCGATGAGCCCGATCCGGCCAAGCGCGCCGATCTTTACGCCGATGCCGAAGCCCGGCTGACCATTGCCAACGGCTTCATTCCGTTCGGGGTGCCGATCCGCTGGTCGCTGGTTTCGGGCAAGGCCACCGGGTTTTCGGTCAACCGCTGGAACGCCCATCCCTTGATGGCGCTGGCCCTGCGCCCCAAATAGGATTGTGCGGCCACCATGGCCGCCGCCCGCGAAAGGTCGCTGCAATGAACGGAACGAACAGCCAGGACAGGCTCCGGCGGATGACCGCCACCCTGCCGACCGGTACCGATCCGCTGTCGGTCCGCCAGCGGGTCGAGGCGCTCGAACGGCTGCTCGAAGGGCTGTTCGACGTGCCGCTGCTCGGCCGCAAGGTCGGGCTCGATGCGATCGTCGGGCTGGTCCCGGGGATCGGCGACGTGGTCACCGCGGCGATGGGGCTCTATCTGGTCTGGGAAGCGCGCAACCTGGGCATGCCGCGCTGGCACATCTGGCGCATGGTCGGCAATGTCGGGATCGATGCGCTGGTCGGCGCGGTGCCCGTGGCGGGCGACCTGTTCGATGTCCTCTACCGCTCCAACAGCAAGAACCTCAAGATCATCCGCCGCCATCTCGACAAGCACCATCCGCACACCAAGGTGATCGAAGGTTAGGGCTGGTTACGCCGCGCGTGTCTTGCCCGGCTTGCGGCAGTGCCTATGCGACTCGCCGGATTCCCGCCGTTTACGAGAAATTAACCTTTCATCTTCATTGGTCATATGGTTAATGGCGGGCAATGACCCTTACGAAAGGGTTGTCGACCGGGGGCAAAGGGGGATTACCCATGCGCGTGTTGTTGATCGAGGACGAGCCGACCACGGCCCGGGCTATCGAACTGATGCTGACGACCGAAGGGTTCAATGTCTATACCACCGATCTGGGCGAAGAAGGCCTCGATCTGGGCAAGCTGTATGATTACGACATCATCCTGCTCGACCTCAATCTGCCCGACATGCACGGGTACGATGTCCTGAAGAAGCTCCGCGTCGCCAAGGTGCAGACCCCGGTGCTGATCCTTTCGGGCATTTCGGAAATGGATTCCAAGGTCCGCAGCTTCGGCTTCGGCGCCGACGATTACGTAACCAAGCCGTTCCACCGCGAGGAACTGGTCGCCCGCATCCACGCCGTGGTGCGCCGTTCCAAGGGCCATTCGCAGTCGGTCATCCGCACCGGCAAGCTAGCGGTCAACCTCGATGCCAAGACCGTCGAGGTCGACGGGGCGCGGGTCCACCTGACCGGCAAGGAATACGCGATGCTCGAGCTGCTCTCGCTGCGCAAGGGCACCACGCTGACCAAGGAAATGTTCCTCAACCACCTTTACGGCGGGATGGACGAACCCGAACTCAAGATCATCGACGTGTTCATCTGCAAGCTGCGCAAGAAGCTGGCCCATGCCTGCGGCGGCGAGAACTACATCGAAACCGTCTGGGGCCGCGGCTATGTGCTGCGCGATCCCGAAGACAAGGCGGAAGCTGCCTGAGCGAAATCACTTACCAGTTTCACCCCAATCTGGGCCCGCCGCGCAAACGGCGGGCCCTTTTTTGAAGGGAGGCCACGGGTCCATGGTCAGCTATTTGTCCGAGAAGGTGGCGCACGCCAACTTCACGATCGACTATCTCGATTGCAAGGCATCGGAACGGAACGCCCGCATGCGCTTCATGCATCCGGATGAGATCGATGAACGGACCCGGCGCAGCCTCAAGGCAAGTAACCGGCAAGCGGGCGCCGAGTTCGGCTACGCGCTCGATCCCCAAAGCCTGCCGCGACAGATACTTTGGCGTGCAAAGGACAAGCAGGCACCAGACGTGCTGCCCGGATTCGTCGTTTCGGCGCGATTTCGTGAGCTCGTGGAGCGGCTGGAAGGCGGGGTTCACCAGTTCGTGCCGGTCGCATTGCACCGGCAAAAGCACGACCCAGCTGTCGCCGAGTATTACTGGTTCGTCGTATGCCAGCGGATCAGAACGGTCGACCCTAAGGCTACTACCTGGCATTGGGATGAAGGCGGTCAGTTTTGGACCGATCTGCTGCTTGATCGGCAGACCATGGATTACACCAGAATTGCCGACGCCAAGTTAGTCTACAGCGAGTCGCTAGCCAAGGGTGCACATATCTGGGCGGACCCCTCGGTTCTGACCTTTGCGCATAGACTGTGTTCCGAAAGTTTCGCACGCGAGGCGGAGGCCAAAGCCCTGACTGGCTTGACCATCACGCCTCGCGAGACGGTTTAGTTTTGAGTATTCGGAATCCGATCGCGCTTTTAGCCGACGCGGTTGAAGTAGGTGGTTTCCAGTTGCGGAATGCCGCCGGACGCCCAGACGATGGTTTCGGTCATGGTCTTGCCGTCCTTCGCCGCGGTGTAGACCCGGGTCGAAACCGGTGCGCCGTTCTTGGCAAGCGTCATCACCAGGGTATTGGGCGCCGGCTGGCGGATCGAAGCTGTGTCGATGAAACCCATGTTGCCGCTGACCGGCACCAGGACGCCATCGGGGGACGCAGTCGATTCGGCGCGCTGGACGCTGCCGTCGGGCGCGACAATTTCGACCTGGGTGTGCCAGTTCCCGCCTGCCTGGGCGAATGCGATGGTGACGCTGCGCGGGCGTTCCTCGGCAGGGATGCGCATCACATCGAGCGACCATTGGCCCTCCAGCGGCGAATGCGCCTCCGCAGCGGCAACCGCCGCCTGGGACTGCGCGGTCTGCGGGGCAGAATCGGTTGCGGCAACGACCAAGCCGATTGCGGCAAGAGGCAGGGCAAGAAACATAAGCAGGGCTCCTTTCGATCTCGAACGCCTCGGGTCCGAAGGCGTCGCCGCTTCCTCGGGCTGAGCATGCGGCGGCGATAGATCGAAATTCCTGTCCCAGATTTTCTGTTCGGACAGCCGGCGGGCCAGTTCGCGGCTGCTGCCCACACCGGTCTTGCGCCGTGCATCGCGCAGCCGCTCGTTGATCGAGGCTTCGGAACGATCGAGCCGTGCGGCGATCGATTTGACGGTGTGCCCGGCCGCCAGCAGCTGCAACACCTCCAGCTCCTTGGGCGTCAGCGCCGCGCGCGCGGTTGGCAGGCGTTCCATCATCGACATGGCGCTTGCTCACCACAGCGGCACAAACGCGTCCATCCCAATTTTCTTGTGGGATCGCGGCGCTGGCCGGGCGCCGCGCCGCGGGCAACTTGACCCTTGCCGGGCCGACTGCCAAACGCCCGCGACCATGACCGCACACAAATCCGGCGATCCGACCACGATCAACCGCCTCTACGGCCGCGCTAAGGGCAAGCCGCTGCGCGCCGGGCAACAAGGGCTGGTCGATACACTGCTGCCGCGCATCGCCATGCCGGAGGACGGTCCGATCACCGCCGCGGCGCTGTTTGGCGATGATCGCCCGCTCCATTTCGAGATCGGCTTCGGCGGCGGGGAACACATGGCGGCGCGCGCCGACATGCTGCCCGATCACGGCTTCATCGGCGCCGAACCGTTCCTCAACGGAGTCGCCCAGGCGCTGACCCACGTCGACGGCGACAACGGTGCGCATCCGCCACTGGGCAATGTCCGGATCCATCACGGCGACGCGCTGGAGGTGCTGCGGCGCATTCCCGACGGTTCGCTGTCGTTCCTCTACCTGCTCCATCCCGATCCCTGGCCCAAGGCGCGCCATGCCAAGCGGCGGATGATGAACGATGGCCCGCTCGACCTGTTTGCGGCCAAGCTCAAACCGGGCGGCGAGTTCCGCTTCGGCACTGACCATGCAGTCTATCTGCGCCACGCGCTGATGGTGATGCGCCGCCACACCGCGCAGTTCGAATGGCTGTGCGAAAGCCCGCGCGATTTCCAGGTGCGGCCCGGCGGATGGCCCGAAACCCGTTACGAGCACAAGGCCCGCACAGTCTACGGCCACGAAGTCTGGTACTTCCGTTTCCGGCGAATCTGATTGTCGCGCGAAAGCGTCGCTTCGTCGCGGGTTGAAAGAACTTTGTCGCCATCCGCTGCGCTTAACTCTAGTTAATTGATCGAGATTACCCCCGCGGAGAGTCGAGCGCTGCTATGGACCTGTCTTTATTTGACCTGGAAGCGCTGCTTCCGTTCATCGGCGTCGGCTTTGCCGCCCAGCTTGTCGACGGCGCGCTCGGCATGGCCTTCGGGGTCATTTCCAACACCCTGCTGGTCGCCGTGATGGGCGTGCCGCCGGCGCTGGCCTCGCAGCGGGTCCATATCGTCGAGTGTTTCACCACCGCGACCTCGGGGATCAGCCACCTGCTCCACGGCAATGTCGACAAGACGCTGTTCTTCAGACTGCTGGTGCCGGGCGTGATTGGCGGCGTGCTGGGCGCCTATGTGCTGACCTCGCTTGATGCCGGCGTGGTCAAGCCCTTCGTTCTGCTCTACCTGTCGCTGATCGGCATCTACATCCTGATCCGCGGGATCTTCTGGCCGCCGCAGATCAAGGAAGCCAAGTTCATCGCCCCGCTGGGCCTGTTCGGCGGGTTCCTCGATGCCGCCGGCGGGGGCGGCTGGGGACCGGTGGTCACCTCGAACCTGCTGATCCAGGGGGCCGATCCGCGCAAGGTGGTCGGCACGGTCAACACCGTCGAATTCTTCCTGACGCTCACCGTTTCGGCAGCCTTTATCTGGAAGCTGGGCCTGGCCGATGTCGCCGGAGCGACGCTGGGGCTGCTGATCGGCGGGCTGCTGGCCGCGCCGCTGGGGGCCTGGGCGGCCAAGCATTTCAACCCCAAGGTCATGCTGATCCTGGTCGGCGTGGTGCTGACCCTGACCAGCGCTTACGGCGTATACCGCGCCTGGGGCTGATCTAGCGCGCGCCGATCTGCGCGGCGACAGACAGGATCTGCTGCGCCTGTGCGTGGTGCAGCAGTTCGACCATCTTGCCTTCAACCCG
>JBJTLX010000052.1:0-2613 GCA_046063245.1 Novosphingobium sp. | reverse complement strand
GGACGTCAAGGTCGTCGTCAACGGCGCGGGCGCATCGGCGCTGGCCTGTACCGCCCTGATCAAGTCGATGGGCGTCAAGCATCAGAACGTAACCGTGTGCGACCGTTCGGGCGTGATCTATCGCGGCCGTGAAGGCGGCATGGACCAGTGGAAGAGCGCCCACGCCATCGACACCGCCGCCCGTAGCCTGGAAGAAGCGCTGGAAGGCGCGGACATTTTCCTCGGCCTGTCGGCTGGCGGTGCGCTGAAGCCGGAATGGGTGAAGAAGATGGCGCCGCAGCCGATCATCTTCGCCATGGCCAACCCCGATCCCGAGATCACCCCGCCCGACGCCAAGGCGGTGCGCCCCGATGCGATCGTCGCCACCGGGCGCAGCGACTATCCCAACCAGGTCAACAACGTCCTGGGCTTTCCCTTCATCTTCCGCGGCGCGCTCGACGTGCGGGCGACCGCGATCAACGAGGAGATGAAGATCGCCGCGGCCAAGGCGATCGCCGAGCTGGCCCGCGAGACCGTGCCCGACGAGGTCGCCGCGGCCTACGGCAAGAACCACCAGTTCGGCCCCGACTACATCATTCCCGCGCCGTTCGATCCGCGGCTGATGGAAGTGGTCTCCTCGGCGGTGGCCAGGGCGGCGATGGACACAGGGGTGGCGCAGAAACCGATCGAGGATTTTGCCGCCTACCGCACCAGCCTCAAGGCCCGGCTCAACCCGACCACCTCGGTGCTGACCCAGGTCTATGACCGGGCCAAGGCCGATCCCAAACGGATGATCTTTGCCGAGGCCGAGAACGAGATCGTGCTGCGCGCGGCGATCCAGTACCGCGACTATGGCTATGGCGAGCCGGTGCTGGTCGGGCGGACCGAGGCGGTCAAGGCCAAGCTGGTCGAACTCGGCGTCGAAAAGCCCGAGACCTGGCACATCGAGAACTCGGCGGTCAGCGACCACGTGCCCGCCATGGTCGAGATGCTCTACCAGCGGCTGCAGCGCCGCGGCTTTCTCGAACGCGACGTCAAGCGCATGGTCAACCAGGACCGCAACGTCTTCGCCTCGATGCTGCTCAAGCTCGGCATCGGCGATGCGATGGTCACCGGCATGACCCGGACCTTTGCCCAGACCATGCGCGAAGTGCGCCAGGTGATCGATCCCAAGGAGGGCCAGCTGCCCTTCGGGATCCACCTGATGATCGGCAAGAACTATACCACCTTCCTCGCCGATACCACGGTCAACGAGCGACCCGGGGCCGAGGATCTGGCCCGCATCGCCAAGGAGACCGCCGCGGTGGCGCGGCGGCTGGGGCACGAGCCACGGGTCGCGTTCCTGTCCTATTCGACCTTCGGCAATCCCCCCGGGCGCTGGCTCGAGCCGATCCGCGACGCAGTGGCGATCCTCGATGCCGAAAACCCCGGGTTCGAATACGAAGGCGACATCGCCCCCGATGTTGCGCTCAACCCCACGGTGATGAAGAACTATCCGTTCAGCCGGCTGTCGCAGCCGGCCAACGTGCTGGTCTTCCCCGGCCTGCAATCGGCCAATATCTCGGCCAAGCTGCTGCGCGAACTGACCGGCAATGCCACCATCGGGCCGATGCTGATCGGCATGGAAAAACCCGTCCAGATCGCGCCGATGACCGCCATCGCCCCCGACGTCCTCACCCTCGCCGTGCTCGCCGCAGCCGGCGTCGCGGGCTGAAGGCGATGCGCGCGCCGCCGCGCCCGCGCCGCTCGGTGCTGTACCTGCCGGCCAGCAATGCCAAGGCCGTGGCCAAGGCGCGCGCGCTGGCGGCGGATGTGATCATCCTCGACCTCGAAGACGCGGTTGCCCCCGATGCCAAGGCCGAGGCGCGCAGCGCGGCGGTCGCAGCGGTGCGCGAAGGCGGGTTCGGGCGGCGCGAAGTGTTGATCCGCTGCAATGCGCTCGATACCGAATGGGGCGTGGACGATCTCGCCGCTGCCGCTGCCGCCGGGCCCGACGCCGTGCTGGTCCCCAAGATCGTCTCGGCCGACGATGTTCGCCGCTATGACACCGCCTTGGCCGCTGCCCCGGTGCAGACCCAGCTGTGGGTGATGATCGAGACCTGCGCGGTGGTGCCACGGTTGAGCGAGGTTGCCGCCTGCGCCGGCGATACCCGGCTGGCCGGCTTTGCCATGGGCACCAACGATCTTGCCAAGGAAATGCGCGCGCGGATCCTGCCGGGGCGCGCGCCGTTCCTGCCGATCCTGGCGCTGACCGTCACGGCGGCGCGGGCAAATGGCCTGGTGGTGATCGACGGGGTGTGCAACGCGATCCACGACGAAGCGCTGTTCGGGGCCGAGGCGGCGCAGGGGCTGGAATTCGGCTTCGACGGCAAGAGCCTGATCCACCCGGCGCAGATCGATGCCTGCAACGCCGCCTTCTCACCCAGTCCAGCGGAAATCGCCTGGGCCCGCGAGGTCGTTGCGGCCTTTGCCCAGCCCGATGCCTCGGGCAAGGGCGCGCTGCGGGTCGAAGGCAAGATGGTCGAACTGCTCCACCGCGATCAGGCCATCCAGATCCTCGCCGTGGCCGCGCAGATCGCCGCCGGTTAGGTCAGCCCCAGGCGCGATAGACGCCGTAGGCGCTGGTCAGGGTCA
>JBJTLX010000051.1:0-22170 GCA_046063245.1 Novosphingobium sp. | reverse complement strand
CGGCGCTGCGGCTCGATGCCATGGCCCGGCAGAACCCGGCGGTGCTGGCCGACCGGCGACTGTTCGATCCGTTCGAGCGCAGCGCCGCGGGCCGCGCCGCGCTGGTCGAACGGCTCGGCACGGCCCCGCCGTGGCTGCGCGACTATGCTATGCAGGTGGCCGACCTGCCGGCCGATCGGCTCGCCCAGCGCTACGGCGTGCTCGAAGCGCTGGCGGAAAAGGGCGGCCGGGTTGGCTGCACCCCGATCGGTGCCCCGGTATCGCGGCTGATCGCCGCGGGCGCGGCGCCCGACGCGGCGCGGCTGTGGCGCGGCCATTGCCCGGCCGCGGCGACGGCACTGCTCTATGACGGCAATTTTGCCGCGGCCTCGCTCGACCAGTCCGAAAGCGAATTCGCCTGGACCTTCATCGGCCAAAGCGATGTCAGCGTTTTGATCGAACCCGCCGCCACCCCGCCGGCGCGCGGCCTGGTGATCGACAGTTCGGCGCCCCAGCCGCGGCAAGTGCTGCGCCAGCTGGTGCTGCTGCCGGCCGGGGCCTATCGCCTGTCATGGCAGGGCGATGCGCAAACCGGGACCCAGATGCTGGTGCAGTTTACCTGCGCCCCGGATGCGCAGGCCGCGATCGTGCCGCAGGGCAATCCCGCCAGCAAGCGCTGGACCGCGACGCTGGAAATGGACGCAAGCTGTGCCGCGCGGTGGATCGGTTTCGTGGTCCGCCCCGGGGCAACCAACGCGCAGATCGCCGACGTCCGGCTCGAACGCGCGGGTTAGGGGGCCCGTAGTTTTCGCTGCTTGATCTTCACGGCCGGATTGCCCGAATAGACGCCGTCCGCTTCGGCATCGCCCAGCAGCACCGCGCGTGCGCCCAGCACGGCACCGTCATGCATCGTCACCCCCGGCCCGATGAAGGCCTCGGCCGCGACCCAGCAGCCTGCACCGATCGCGATCGGGCGCAGGACCAGCTGGAAATGCGGATCGGCGATGTCATGGCTCGACGCACACAGGTGCGCGCGCTGCGAGATCACCGTGCCCGAGCCCACGCTGATCCGGCCCTGGTTGTAAAGCCGCGCCCCTGGACCGACCAGCGCCTGCGCGCCCAGTTCAAGATTGGCCGGAAGCCAGATGATCGCGCTGCCATGGACCCGCGCGCCGCGCCCGATCCGCGCCCCGAACGCGCGCAGCACAAGCCGGCGCCAGCCGTGCAGCGGCGGCGGGGTAAAGCGGCACAGCACCAGCCAGGCGGTGCCCCAGACCACCCGGGCGAGCCGGTTGCCGAGCGAAAAGCTGGCCCCGCCCTCCAGCGGCCGGGTCCGGTCTGCGTCGAGCAGGCTCATGCCGCGTATTCCCCTCGATAGGCCCGCGCCCACTGCGCCGCCACGCTCTGCGCCGAAAACGGGCCCTGGGCCAGCCCCAGCCCGGCCTGCGACATGGCCCGCCACTGCGCGTCGTCCAACGCGGCCGCCCGGCGAAGCGCCGCGGCGATCGAGGCTGGATCGGTATCGCACGCCAGCGCCGCCCCGGCGGCGATCCCTTCGGGCAGGTTGGACCGGGTGCTGATGATCGCCGGCAGACCGGCGGCCCAGCCTTCCAGGATGCTCATCGGCATGGCCTCGCCCAACGACGGCAGGACCATGAACCGAGCCGATCCCAGCAGCGCCTGCTTTGCCGCGCCGTGGACCGGGCCCAGCAACCGCACCTTAGAGCCCGCGTAGTGCGCAGCCGCGCGCAGCCGCGCCTCTTCCGCCGGGTCGCCCCACCCCGCGATCAGCAGCTCCGCAATGGCGTCCATGCCCGCCGCACGCCAGGCGGCAAGCAGCGCGACGAGGTTTTTCTGCGGGTGGATCCGGCCCAGAAACAGGAATTGCGGCGCGGGCAAGTTGCGGGCGGCATCGCCGGCCGGCGGGGGCGCGGCATTGGGAATGACGATCACGCGGGTTGGCCCGACCTGACCGCGAATATTCGCAGCCTCCTGCAGCGTCAGGGCATGAAAGCCGTCGGCGCTGCGCCAGCTCGCCCGTTCATACCCGATCCGCCCGATCGCCTTCTTCCAGCGGCGCCGGCCGACCGTGGTGGGATCGAGCATGCCATGCGCGCTGATCAGATAGGGACGCCCGGTTCTGCGCCGCCACAGCGTCGCCGCGCGCGAGGGATACATCCAGATCCCGTGGAGATGCAGCACGTCGAGCCGGGCTGCGATCAGCGCCGCGACCAGGCCGGGAGCAAAGCCCAGCTGGCGCGGACCCGCGACCGCAAAGGTGCGGACCAGGCTGGGCGCAAAACGGCCGGCGTCGGCATCGCTGTGTTCATCACGCAGCGCAAAGATCAGCGCTTCGCCGCCCAGCGCGCGGATCATCGCGGCCTGTTGCAACACCGCTTCAAAGACGCCGGCACCCGCGCGCGAGGCCACGGCGGTGAGCAGGCCGATGCGCATGCCGTGCAGCGGACGCGGGTCGGACATCGTTCAGGCAGCCGGCCCGGCAGCGCGCTGCGGCGCGTAGAGGTGCGCGTTGGCGGGATCGAACCGCGCCTGCATGCCCAGCAGCAGTCCGGTGCCGATCCCGTACCACAACGCCTCGCCGCGCAGCAGGAAACTGGCGGCGAACAGGTCCGAGACAACAAACCCGATGACGATCGTCGCGCCCCATGCCCCCAGGAACAGGACGTCGTTGTCGGGCCTGCCCGCGCGCGCCGCATTGCGCAGAAAGCGGACCGACAGCGCGCCGAACCACAGCATCAGCAGCAACAGCGGCAACCCGCCGAGCAGGCCGCCGTTGAACAGCATCGAGAGGTGCTGGTTGTGCCCGAAGCCGATCATGAACTGTTCGCTGCCGCCCAGTTCCCTGGTTTCGAAATAGCGCGTCCGGGCAGCAAAGCCCGATCCGAACAGGAAGTTGCCAAAGCTGCCGGTCCAGCTATCCAGCATGAATTGCCATTCGGACAGACGGGTGAACCACGTCTGGTCGCGGACCGTCGCGTTGCCTCCGCTACCGCCAAGCCGCGCCTGCCAGCGGGCGATCTGGTCACCCGCGAAGAACACCGCGGCGGCGGCCAGCGCGACCGCACTGGTCAGGGCAATCATCAGCCGGCGGCTGACGATGTGGCGCAGCCCGGTCAGCAGCACCGCGCCTTGCGCCAGCAGAACGATCAGGAAGGTGCGTGTGACCGACACCAGCAGCACCCCGAAGTTGGCGAGCATGGTGACAATCTGCACCGCCGACAGCCGGAAAATCGCAAAGGTGATCAGCAGCCCCAGCGCCGCCATGCTCGACGTGCCGATGATCTGATAGCGGATCCGCGAAAAATCGATCCCGCCCGAAGTGGCGTTGAAAATCGCGAAGGCCGCCAGCGCATAGGGCAGACAGAGCCATGACAGCACGCGTCGCAGCTGCGCCGGATCGGCCTCGATCGCGATCTTGGCCGTGGCCCAGGCCGCGCTGAGATAGACGAATACGCCGACGCCGTTGCGCAGCACGGAGTAGATCGAATCGCCGCGGACAAAGCCCGACAGGAAGCCAACGCCAAGGTAGAGCGCGCCCAGGCCGATCAACTTGCCCAGGCCCGTAATGCGGGCGGGCCCGCCGATCCGCGCGGCGGCGAAGATGATCAGGGAAAACAGGTAAAGCGCCAGGAACAGCGCCTGGATCGCCAGGGCCTGTCCTTCACCGGCGGAGCGGAAATCGCCGATCCACGCCGCCGCGAGCAGGACGTAGGACCAGGCGACCCCGCCGGCGGCGCGCGCGGCCAGCCGATCCGGCTGCCGGCCGGCGCCGCGCGGTGCGCGCAAGGCAAGCGGAGCGCCTGCCGGGCGGGGAGTGGGGGAAGGAACGTCCATGCCTCTTTCGCAACAGCGCAACGCCGCAGGGTGCGGCGGTGCCTTTCAATCGAACGGTTCGCGCACGGCCTCGTCCAGGGCCGCGATCATCCCGCGCGGCGGGTTGTCCGGCCCGCAGACCAGGTCTTCGACCGCGTCGACCAACCTGCCACAGTCGCCCCGCCAGGCCAAGGCGTGCGCGGCGCAGCGCATGCTTTCCCAGCGCGCCTCGTCGGCCGCCACATAGGCCATGGCGGCGGCGATCGCCTCGACCGAATAGGCATCGACGACCAGTCCGCTGTGCGGCTGGCGCACCAGCAGGTCGCGCGCGCCGACGAATTGCGAGACAATCACCGGCAGGCGCAGCGCCAGCGCCTCGTTGACCACCAGGCCCCATTGTTCGCAGGTGCTCGGCAGGATCAGCGCCAGCGACGCGCCGAGCGTGCGGCTGACCCCTGGGCTGTCGAGGAAGCCGGTGAAATCGACCATGTCGGCGATGCCCAGCCGGTCGATCCGCTGGCGCATCGTCGCTTCCAGCGCGCCCGCGCCGACCAGCGTCAGGCGCCGGGCCGCGGGCCCGGCAGCCTGGCGATAGAGCCCATAGGCGTCGATCAGGCGGAGCACGTTCTTCTTGTCGACGAAGCGCCCGACAAAGACGAAGGGCCGCCGGGCAAAGGGCACCGCGGCGTGCTCGCCGGGCGCGCCCGCCTCGGCCCGAATCCGGTCAAGCGAAACGACATCGCAGCCGGGCAGGACCGGCCGCCTGCGAAAGCCGAGCGAGCGGGCATAGGCGATGTGCCGCCGCCCGCCGACGATCGCGGCGCGGTGCGGCCAGACCAGGACGCGCTTGAGCGTTTCGAGCGGCCAGCGCCGCGGGCTGTCGTCGTGCTTGGAATCGAACATCAGAACCGTCTTCATCCCGCACAGCCGCAGCAACCAGGGCAGCAGCGCCCCGGGCAGTTCGCCATAGCCGATGCCAAGGAACACGTAGTCGCAGCGGCGCAGTGCCGCGAACAGCCCGAAAAGCGTGCGCAGCGGCCCGATGTCCTCGACCCGCCGCCCCGGAAACAGGGTGCGCCGGGGCACCCCGCCCAGTTCGGCAACGGGCGGCCAGGCATAGGTGTGCGAGGCATCGGCCACTTCCACCGCCAGCAGATCGGCCCTGCCGGCAAAGCGCTGCGCCAGCGCAGTCAGCCGGTCGGCGTGATAGGGTCCGAACTGGGTCCAGGCGAAGCCGATCCTGGGCAGGCGGGTCATTCGGCACGCCCCGCACCAGCGGCGGCAAACGGGTCGAACGCGACCGGCACGGCCAGGGCTTCGGCCAGCCGGGCCAGGCTGAGCTGGCCCTGCGCAGCCGCGCGCGCGCGGGCCAGCTCCGGCGCAAGGCGCGGCGGCAAGCCGCGGGCCGGGGCGTCGCCGGCCAGTGCTGCTTCGCCGATGTGGGGGTGGTCTGCGATCCGACACAGCTGCTCGATCACCGAGCCCGCGCGGACCACGACCGGCAGTCCGAATTGCATTGCGCGCCCGAGGATGCCCGAGGCCTGGTCATAGGCCGGGTCGTAAGCGCACCAGACCAGGTCGGCCGCCTGATAGAGCCCGAGCAGCTCGGCGTCGGACACGAAGCGGTCGAGCGCAAAGCCGCCGCTGGCAGCGAAGCGCGCCGCGCTGCTCGCCAGATCCGGCGTGACCTTGCCCCCGTAGGCAAAGAGGAATTCCGCGCGCAGGGCCGGCGTCCCCGACCACAAGGCCGCGAACCGGTCGAAACCCTTGTCGCGGCTTTGCCCGCCGATTGCAGCGCAGACCTTGCGCGCGCCGGCCTGGTCGCGGATCGCCTGCGCCGTCACCATGCTTTGCGCCGGATCGCTTTCGCTACCCAGGGAAAAGTCCCAGTTCTGCAGATCGTGGATCCAGCCGCGGGCAATCCGCGCCAGCCCGGGTTCGACCGCAAAGGGGATGATGGTGAGCACCGCAACGCCGGGCACGCGGCGCAGCACGATCAGCGCGGCGCGCTTGATCCGCAGCCGCAGCGAGGTGCCGTGCAGCGCCGGCAGTGGGCGCAGCAGCAACCCGACGGTCCGCCGGCCCAGCACCGCGCGCAGCAGGCAGGTGATCAGGAACAGCCCCGGCGCCGCCTCGATCTGCGGCACCAGCACGGCGCGGCGCGAGCCCAGCATGGCCGGGCCGAAGCGCGCCGGGCGGACGCGGAAAAGCCGCGCCAGCATGGCATTGTACTGTCCGCGGTGACCGTGATCGCCGGCCCCGAAATCGACCAGCAGCACGTCGGCATCAGCGTCACCACGCGCATCAGTGGGCGGCATTTCGGCCATGTTTCCAACGAATGTCCCGCCGCCATGATTGGCCAGGCGCTGCCATAGCGCGGCGGCGGGTTCGTGCAAACAGGGCCTTACAGCGGGCCGGCCGCCATGATCCGCCAGGCCCCGCGATAGCGATAGCGGACATAGCCGTTGACCGAGGCGGCGATCGTGTAGTTGTTGGCGCTGACCGGATCGATCATCTGCAGGGTGAAGGCCCCGGGGGTCGCCGCCTTGCGGACGATCTCGAACTCCATGCCCTCGTACAGTCCGGTATTGGGCAAGGTCACGCTGCGCGCAGCGGTCAGTGCGACGTTGAGGTACTGGATGCGGGTCGAAGCCGCGGTAAGGACGACGCTGGCATCGGTCAGGTCGGTGATCCGGTCCTTCTGCCGCCGGTCGGCGTCGAACTTTGGACTGCACCCGGTCTGGGGGAAGATGTCATCGGACGAGCGCGGCCCGATGACCTTGACGTCGGCGACGAACGGCACCGTATCGGCGGTATAGCCATAGAGCGTGCCCCCGGTCAGCGCATCGTTGACCGACAACCCATAGACCGTCAGCGTCGTCCCCGAATTGCCGAACAGGAAATAGGTCACCCCGCCCGATCCGAGCACGCCGTTGACCGACGAGTTGAACGCGCGGACATTGCACTGCGAAAACTTGAACAGCTGCGCGCCGGTGGCAAGAACGTTGTAGTTCTCGGTCTTGCAGTCCATCAGCGTCACCGCAAAGGTCGTGGTGATCTGGATCAGCCCGACCGGCGCGGTGCCGTTGAGGAACTCCAGGCTGCGCAGCGTGACGACGTCGCCCGTCGAAATCTGGATCAGCTCCTCGGCGCTTGCCGCGCCGTCGAGCATGCAGCTTTCGATGCAGATGTTGGGCTGCCCGACCGAGGGATTGGGCACGGCAAAGAACGCCGCGCCTTTCATCGTGTTGGCGAAAGTGCAGTTGTGGACGTGGACCCCCCAGATCGACGGACTGAGCGTGGCATCGGCGGCGATCGCGCGCCAACCCTTTTCAAAGGTGCAGTCGGCAATCTCGAACTGGAAGAAGGTGTGCCCGGCGGTGCCTGTGCCAAAGCGGATCGCCACCGCGCTGGTATTGGCAGCAGTCTGCGCGGTGTTCCACGAGAAGAGCAGCCCGCGGATCGACCAGCCCCAGGTGCCGGTCCCTTCGAACGAGAAGATCGGGGTGTTGGAGGTATACTGGATGATCCGGGTGGCGAGGCGGCTGGCGCCTTCGATCGCCCAGCCATAGCTGACCGGGATGACCAGCTTGGCGGTGATCTTGTAGGTGCCGCGCGGAAAATACAGGCGGCTGCCCTGCCCGGTCAGGACATTGTTGATCGCGGCCTGGATCGCGGCGGTATCGTCGGCCACGCCGTCGCCCACCGCGCCGTAATCCTTGACGCTGACCTGGTCGCGCAGCCGGTCCTGCATGGTGCGGCCGACGGCGCTGCCCCCGGCGTGATAGCCGACCAGGGCCGAACCATCGCCGCTGACGGCGGAAGCCAGCCGCTGGCTGGTCTGGCGGATGAGCCCGCGGGCTGAAAAGTCTGCGCTCATTGGGCCATCCGATAGACCAGCGTGCCCGAGGTCAGCGTGACATCGAGATAGAGGCGCGCGTTGCCGTCGCTTTCTTCCCACACCGCTTCGCAGCAATTGCCGGTGAACTGGGCCCAGCTGGTGCCGGCGGCGGTCAGCGGCAGGCGCGTCGTCCCGCCGTCGGTCGAACGGGTAACCTTGATCGTTCCGGCCCAGGTCCCGGACAGCGCCAGGACGACATCGCGGCCCAGCGCCGGCTGGTAAGGGCCAAGAACGCCCGTGGTCGCGGTCGTGCCCGCCAGCGGCGTCGGCGCGGTGCCGGACACGGCCGCCATGGTCACCGGCAGCGGGGTGGCCGCGCTGACGAGCAGCGCGGTGCCGTCGACATCGGAATAGGCCGCGGCCCGGCTGGGCACGAAGCTGGCCGGGGATTGGATCGGGGAATTGGGCATGACAGCTCCATGCTGATTCGGGAGGAGCCGCGTACGTAACCTATATGGTTATTTGTAGGAAAGTTGATTGATGAAAATGGTATGAAAGTCAGGTTTGGCGCCTGCGCAGGGTGCGGACCTGGGCGAGTGCGGTCTGGCGCATCGGATCGGACCAGGCGACGATTGCCGCCAGGACGGCGGTCACCGCCGGCAAGCCAAGCAACACCGGCCAGCGCGGTGCCAGCATCGTGACGCTGACCAGCACGCTGGCACTGAGCGCCGCCCCGACCAGCACTGCCCCGGGAAGCCAGGGCGGGCGCGCCTGCAACGCCCGTTCCACGCCGAACTCCCGCCGGAACGCGATCAGCACCAGCCCGCTGCCGGCGACCAGCGCCAGCCCGCCCGCCGCGATCACGCCGCCGCCGCCGAGCAGCGCTCCGCCTAGGCTGCCGGCCACCAGCATGATCAGCCCGATCGCGACATGCGACAGCATGGTCCAGCGCAGCCGCCCCATGCCGACGTAGAGCAGGTAGGCGGGAAGCGCGAAGAGGTTGAGCGTCCACGCGGCGAACTGGAACAGCGCAACCTGCAGGAAGGTCGCATCGAAATGCCCTTTCCACAGCACCAGTGCCAGCGGCAGGCCCGCCGCCACCACCGCGAAGTAGGGCAGCAGCGCAAACAGCAGCAGCGCCACGGCTTCATGGTAGATCGCGCGGACCTGCGCCGGATCGATCGCGCCGTCCCCGGTCTGCGCCGCAACGTGCGGCACCAGCGCGCCATAGGCCGCCACCACCAGCGAGCGGAACTGGACGACAATGCGGTTGGCCATGTCGAAATAGCCGGTCAGCGCCAGACCCGAGAATGTTGCCAGCAGCAGCTTGAGCAGCGGCTCGAACAACAGCTGGGCGAGCGCGGAAATCTGCAGGCTGCCGCCATAGGTCAGCAATTCGCGCAGCCGCACGCGGTCGATCCCGCCATAGGCGCGCAGCGGCCGGCCGATCAGGCGAACCGTGGCGAGCGCCGTCAGAACAAGCAGAAAACCCGCTTGGCCGACCTGCACCCAGCCCAGCCCGCCAACGCCCAGGCGCGGCAGGATCAACCCGGTCAGGCCGAGCTGGACCAGACTGCCGCCAACCTGAATCGCGGCGCGCAGATCCATCCGCTGCGCGCCGTCGAGCGCCGAAGTGAACACGTTGGCGACCGCGCCGAGGACCACGCCGAGCAGCGCGGCGGGCAACAGCATGTCAACCGCAGCGCGCAGATGCGGCGGGGTAACCCGGTGCAAATATCCCGCCAGCGCCGGTTGCAGGGCAAGCGCCAATGCTCCGACCAACACGCCGACGCCGAGCGCCGCCATGCCCACGGTCTGCGCCGCCTTGTCCGCGTCATGCCGGGCCAGATCCCCCGCGACGAAGCGCAGCACCCCCGCACCAAGCCCCAGTTCGGACAGCCGCGCGACCAGCGTGCTGCCGACCACCAGCGACCACAGCCCGATCTCGTCGATCGACAGCGCACGCATCATCAGCCAGTAAGTGCCGAGCAGCGCCAGCGCGGAAAAAACGACCTGGCCAACCGAAAACAGCGCGTTGCGAGCAACCCGCTGCCGGCTCATCGCACGAACATCGCGTCGAGGAAGATCACCTCGCCATCGGGCGCGGGGTACTGGGCATAGTTGCCGGCATAACGCAGCCCGGCGGCATAGGCGCGGGTGCACAGCGCGAGGAATTCGGCCTGGCCTTCGAACATCGGGCCGACGTTGACCTCGGTGATCAGCGCCGCGACCTGGCCCAGGGTCCGCTCGGCGCCGCGCATCACCTGTTCCTCGAACCCTTGCACGTCGAGCTTGAGCAATGTCCGGGGGCCAATGTCGCGGCCCAGATCGGCCAGGGCATCGTCGAGCCGGCGGACCCGGATTTCGGTCAGTTCGGCGCGGCCCATCTGCGGAAAGCGGGCGACCCCTTCGCTGTGCGTCGGCAGCAGCGAGGAGCTGGCCGAATGACCCACATGGCGGTGGAACGGCAGCACTCCTTCGCTTTCGCCAAGTCCGATGTTCACCGCAGTAGCGTTGCCATCGGCCCGTGCCCAGGCCTGCAATTCGGCAAAGGGTTCGGGCAGCGGTTCAAAGCTGATAATGTGGGCGCGGGGAAACTTGCCGCGCATCTCGCGGGCGAACTGCCCGGTGTTGGCGCCGACGTCGATCACCGTGTCGATCGGGCGGTGGACCAGCCCGAGCACCGTGGTCCCCGGCTGCTTCGCCAGCTTTTCGACATGGGCCCCGGCCAGCGCGGCAAGACGCTTGATGGCGTCGTAAATCAGCATGGTGTCTGCGCTAGCCAATTGTCCGCACGCTTGGAAGGGCAATCACCGCGTCGGGACCGGCGCCTCGCCCGAATAGTCGTAGAAGCCGCGCCCGGCCTTGCGCCCCAGCCAGCCGGCCTCGACATATTTGACCAGCAGCGGCGCGGGGCGGTACTTGCTGTCGCCGGTGGTGTTGTAGAGCACCCGGACGATGTCGAGGCAGGTATCGAGCCCGACGAAATCGGCCAGCTCGAGCGGCCCCATCGGATGATTGAGACCCAGCCGGCAGCCCTTGTCGATATCGGCGATGGAGGCGGTGCCCTGGCCCAGCACGAAGACCGCTTCGTTGATCATCGGCAGCAGGATGCGGTTGACCACGAAGCCGGGCTCGTCCTCGGCCTGGACCACCTGCTTGCCCAGCATTTCGGCAAAGGCGCGGGTCCGCGCGACGGTGTCGGCGCTGGTGGCAAGCCCGGGGATCACCTCGATCAGCCCCATCACCGGCACCGGGTTGAAGAAGTGCAGCCCGATGAAACGCTTGGGATCCGGCGAGCTGGTCGCCATACGGGTGATCGGGATCGAGCTGGTGTTCGAAGCCAGGATCGCATCTTCGCGCAGGACCTTGCCCGCCGCTTCAAAGATCTTGCGCTTGATCTCCTCGCGCTCGGTCGCCGCCTCGATGATCAGGTCGGCCTCGGCCATCGGGGCATAGTCGGCCACCGGCACGATCCGGGCGAGCGCCGCTTCGGCTGCGTCGGGGGTCAGCTTGTCGCGCGAAACCAGCCGCGCCAGCGCCTTGTCGATCCCGGCCTTGGCCTTTTCGGCCAGGGCAATATCGACATCGGAAAGCAGCACCGTGATTCCGCTTTGGGCGATGGCCTGGGAAATGCCCGAACCCATCTGGCCCGCGCCGATTACGCCAACAGTCCGCATGTCCAAGTCCTTCGCAAGTGCAGCAAAGGCGGCTGCTTAGCGGCGCAGTTCCGCGCTGGCTAGCGGTTTTGGCCGGGTACCCACAGCACGTCGCCGCCCGCCGCGGCGTTGACCGCGCGGCACAGCACGAACAGGTAATCCGACAGCCGGTTGATATAGGCGAGCGCCGCGGGATTGACCGGCTCGGCCGCGGCCAGCGCGGTCATCGCGCGTTCGGCGCGGCGCATCGCGGCGCGGGCGACGTGGAGCCGCGCCGCGGCTTCGCTGCCGCCGGGCAGGATGAAGCTGGTCAGCGGCGGCAGTGTTTCGTTGGCCGCGTCGATCCGCCCCTCGATCCAGTCGGTCTGCGCCGTGACGATCCGCAGGACCATTTCGGATGGGGCAAAGTCGCTGCCCGGTGTGGCAAGGTCGGCGCCAAGATCGAACAGGTCGTTTTGCACCCGGGTCAGGTCGGCGGCGTGCGCGCCCCCGGCCAGCGCCACGACAGCCACGCCCAGCGCAGAGTTCGCCTCGTCCACCGCGCCGATCGCCTCCATCCGCGCAGCGTGCTTGGGACAGCGCGAGCCGTCGACCAGTCCGGTCGTGCCGTCATCGCCGGTGCGGGTGTAGATCTTGTTGAGCTTGACCACTGCGCCGCGCCGCCGATCAGCGGTTGGCGAACAGCAGGATCGCCACCACCACGATAGCCGCGCCCTGGAACAGGATGCGCTGCATCATCGCCTTGTTCTGTTTGAGCTGGTTGGCGGTGGGGCCGCTGCCCTCGGCGCGATTGAGGTCTTCCTTGGTGCTCTGCATGAAGGCGATGATGCCCTTCACCAGGCTGAAGACGACGCCGCCCATCAGGACGAGGAGGATGAGGATCAGGATATAGGTCATGTCGGTTCCTCTAGGCCCGCCCCCAGCGAAATGCCAGCGGGGAAGCGCCCGGTGCGCAGGTCGGCGGCCAGCGCCAGCCCGTCTTCGCCGGCCTTGCGCCGCTGCGCCAAAGACGGCGACCCGCGCCGCTTGGCCAGCTTGCGCCCATCTGCCTCGACCAGCAGGTCGTGATGATGCCAGACCGGCACCGGCAGTCCGAGTAAGGCCTGGAGCAGGCGGTGGACATGTGTCGCTTGGTACAGGTCGCGCCCGCGGGTGACCAGGGTGACCCCGTCCGCCGCATCGTCGAGCGTCGCCGCCAGATGATAGCTCGCCGGCGCATCTTTGCGCAGAAGCACGACATCGCCGAAGCGATCGGGCCGGGCAATCTGCAGGCCGGCGATTTCGTCGGTCCAATCCAGCGGTCCGGCCAGCGCGATAGCCTTGGCCATGTCGAGCCGCCAGGCCGCGCCCTTTGGATCGACCGCGCGGCCCCGGCAAGTGCCGGGATAGAGCGGCCCGTCAGGACCTGCTTCGTGCGCCGCAGCCAGTACTGCGGCGCGGGTGCACTGACACGGATAGAGGAGGCCCAGCGCCTTGAGCCGTTCGCCCGCCGCGGCATAACTGGCCAGACGCTGCGACTGGAACACCACCGGACCGTCCCATTGCAGCCCGAGCCATTCGAGATCGGCCAGCACGTCGGGCACCAGGTCGGCCCGGCTGCGCGCTCCGTCGATATCCTCGATCCGCAGCAGAAACCGCCCGCCGCGTGCCCGCGCCAGGTCGTGAGCGACCAGCGCCGCATAGGCATGACCCAGGTGCAGCGGGCCATTGGGGCTGGGGGCAAAGCGTGTCGTGACGGTCACGCCGCGCTTGTCCTGTGGATTGCGCAGTCACGCAAGCCTTGACGCGGCGAGTCGGGCCATGCTCTTTAGCCCCATGCGCTGTCACAGAACCGCAATCGCGGCTTCCTACAGGGGGCCATGCTCAAGTCGGAGCTGATCGAGCGCGCGGCCCGGTTCCGCAGCGCGGAGGGTGATCCCTCCCGGCACCTGAACGATTGTCCGGCGCTGGTGCTCAACGCCGACTATACTCCGCTCAGCTACTATCCGCTCAGCCTGTGGCCGTGGCAGACCGCGATCAAGGCGGTATTCCTTGAGCGGGTCGATATTGTCGCCAGCTATGCGCGCGAAGTCCATTCGCCCAGCTGGACCATGCCGATCCCCAGCGTGATCGCGCTGCGCCAGTATGTGAAGCCCAGCGAGTTTCCCGCCTTCACGCGCTTCAACCTGTTCCTGCGCGACCGCTTCAGCTGCCAGTACTGCGGCAGCCCGCACCAGCTGACCTTCGACCACGTCGTCCCGCGGCGGCTGGGCGGCCGGACCAGCTGGGAAAACGTCGCCACCGCCTGTGCCCCGTGCAACCTCAAGAAGGGCGGCCGTACCCCGGCCCAGGCGCGGATGCCGCTGCTGGTCCAGCCGATCCGCCCGACCAACTGGCACCTGCAGGAGCGCGGCAAGGGCTTCCCGCCCAACTACCTCCACGAAACCTGGCGCGACTGGCTTTACTGGGACATCGAGCTGGAGGCTTGAGGCCGAATCGGCAAAAACGGAGGGGCGTATGACACTGTGGCGCTGGGCGGCGCTGTTTTCGCTGCCCTTTCTGGCAATTTCGCAAGCGTTCGGGCTGATCGACGGCTTGACCGCGTGCAGCACGTCAACCGAACCGATCCTGGCCTTCGAACTGGTGCGCAGCATGGCCGAGGTCGCCGCCCTGTTCCCGCCCGACTGCCGGGCCGTTGCCGCGGCGGCACAGGTCAAGGGGCTGTGGCTCGACAACCTGGCGTTCATTCCGGTCTACACCGGCTTCCTGGTCCTGTATCTGCTCGCCTTGGGTCGCGATCGGCCGAACCTGCGACGGCTGCTTCACGCGGGCATCGCGATGACAGCGCTGGCGGCCCTTGCCGACTACTGGGAAAACAGCCGGCTGATGCTGATTCTTGCCGACCTGCCCGGTAGCAAGGCGACCATCGACCAGCTGGTTCCCGCGCCGCGGCTGAAGTTCGTGCTGCTCGGCGTGGTCGTGATCCTGGCGGGATTCGCGCTGCAGGCCAACGGCGGCTGGCGGCGGTTCGCCGGGCTGATCGCACTGGCTGGCGGCGCCATTTCGCTGTTCGCGTTGTTCGGCAATGCGCAATGGCTCCATCTGGGTGCGCTGCTCGGCTGGCTCCCGCTGGTGCTGACAAGCTGGATCGAGGCGTTCAGAAAGAGGGTTGTCCGGTCACAACCACGATGACGATTCCGCAAATTGCGCAACACCTTAAGATGCTCAACGCGCCTAATTCCAGACCGCAGCGCCGGAGCGCTTGCCAACCACCCGCACCACCAGTGCGACCAGCGCGATCAGTATCGCCAGGGCATAGCTGGGGTGGGTCGGGATGCGCTTGCCAAAGTTGATGACGAACATCAGCCAGATGAACCACACCCCCCAGCCGTGGAGGCGGCGCCAGGCAACCGGGCCGATGGCGCGGGCGGTCGCGTCGAACGAGGTTGCCAGCATCGCCACGATCACGACATAGGCCGCGCCGCCGAAGATGAACGAGGTCGGGCTGGTCAGCGCATCGAACAGGACCGGATCGCGCCGCGCCAGCAAGACCAGCGCGGCGGCGTGGAGCAGGTGCGACAGCGCGAAGCCGACCCCGACCTGACGGCGATTGCGCAGCAGCCAGCGCGCCGCCGGGGCCGCGGTCAGCGCGGCGAGTCCCGAGGCGCAGAACGCCACCATGAACAGCACCAGCGAGGTGCGCGCGGTCGCCCGGATCGCCACGCGGATCGCCTCGGTCGGGTCGGGGGTGATCGCGGCCAGCGTGCCGATCATCGCCAACAGGCCGATCAGGATCAGGACGGCAACCGACCAGGATCCCTCGTTTCGCGTCACCAACTTTTCCATCTGCCATCCCTCGTTATGTAATCATCGATTACATAACGAGGGATCACCGCGACGCAAGCCGATTTGAGCAGTGCTTACATTTTCCCGCTCCTGCGCTATGCCGGGCCGATGGCAAGTCCCGCCCCGCCCCTGGCCCCCGCGCGCAAAGGCTATCACCACGGCAATCTGACCGAGGCGCTGGTTGCCGCAGCCGTCGCGCTGATCGAGGAGCGCGGGGTCGAAGCGCTGTCGGTGCGCGAAGTGGCCAAGCGCGCCGGGGTGTCGCCTGGCGCTCCGTTCCGGCACTTCGAGAGCAAGACCGCGCTGCTCACTGCGGTGGCCGAACAGGCGATGGACCGATTTGTCGCAGCGGTCGATCAGGCGCTTGGCGGCTGGCCGGCGGACGATCCGATCGGCGCGCTGCGCGCGATGGGCCGGGCCTATCTGGACTGGGCGACGCGCAACCCGGTCCACTTCCGCATTATCAGTTCGCGCGAACTGATCGATTTTGCCGGCTCGGCGCGGCTCACCGGGCAGAACGCCGCGCTGCAGCGGACGATGCAGCTGTGGGTCGAGCGCGCCCGCACCCGCGGCGAATTGCGCGCCGGGCTCGGCACCGCGACGGTGCTGCTGGCCAGCCGGGCGCAGGTCTATGGCCTGGCGCGGATGTGGTGCGACGGGCATCTGCGCGAATGGCATAGCGGTGCCGACCCGGCCGCGGCGATCCAGGCCGGGCTGGATCTGTTCATCGACGGCTTGCTGCAATCTTGATCGCCGCCCTGAGGCAGCGCCTTTAACCGATGCCGGCCAGCGCCTTTTGCCGCCGGCGCTGCACCGAGGACCCCAGCCCGATCGCTTCGCGGTATTTGGCCACCGTGCGGCGGGCCAGTTCGAAGCCTTTGCCCTTGAGCAGGTCGACAAGGGTATTTTCGGAGAGAATCGCGCGCGGATCCTCGGCATCGATCAGGGACTTGATCGCCGCCTTGACCGCCTCGGCCGAGGCCCCGCCCTCGCTTTCCCCGGAATCGCCGATCTTGCCGACGCCCGAGGTGAAGAAATACTTGAGCTCGAAGGTACCGCGCGGACAATGCAGGTACTTGTTGCTGGTCACCCGGCTGACCGTGCTTTCGTGCATCTCGATCGCTTCGGCGACAGCGCGCAGGGTCAAGGGTTTGAGCTGCGAGACCCCTCCCTGGAAAAACCCTTCCTGCTGCCTGACCAGCTCGCTTGCGACCTTGAGGATGGTCTTGGCGCGCTGGTCGAGCGCCTTCAGCAGCCAGTTGGCATCGGCCAGCTTGTCCGACAGCCAGCCGCGCGCCGCCTTGTCGTCGCAGGCGCCGCGCATCTCGACGTAATAGCTGCGATTGACGATCAGCCGCGGCAGGGTTGCCTGATTGAGCTGGACATCCCAGCCCCCATCCGCACCGGGCATGACCAGGATGTCGGGGGTCACAGGATCGCCGCCGCCACCGCCGAAGCGCAGGCCGGGCTTGGGATCATAGCCGCGCAGTTCGCCCATCATCTCGGCGAAATCCTCGTCATCGACGCCGCAGATCCGCTTGAGCCGGGCCAGTTCGCCGCGCGCCAGCAGGTCGAGGTTGTCGAGCAGGCGGGCCATGCAGGGATCGTGGCGGTCGGCCTCGATCGCCTGGAGCATCAGGCATTCGGCCAGGCTGCGCGCGCCGACCCCGGTAGGATCGAGCGACTGGAGCAGGGCGAGCCCGGCCTCGGCCTGCGCAGCCTCGATCCCCAGGTCCGCAGCCACCTCGCCCAGCGCGACCGGAAGGTACCCGGCCTCGTCGAGCAGGCCGACGAGGTGCCGCGCCACGAAGGCGCTGACCGGATCGCTGGCAGAGGGTCCGATCTGGGCGTGGAGATGGTCGGCCAGCGACAGCTCGCCCTCGCCGCGCTCGTCGATGTCGGGGCCGGCCTCGCCGCCGCTCATCCGGATATCGCCGCCCCAATCGGCGTCACCCGGGTCGCGGTCGCGGTCGAGCGCGCCCGCGTCGATGTCGAGCGGCTTGTCGTCCTCGCCGCGGCCTTCGCCGATCAGCAGATCGACCGGCGAGCTTTCCAGCGTCGTGCGGCGCAGCTCGGGTTCGTCGGGCGGCGCTTCGGGCGCAGCCGGGGCACTCTCGCCAAGCTCGAGCAGCGGGTTGGCATCGAGCGCGTCGCCGATGAAGGTCTCGATTTCGAGGTTGGACAGCGCCAGCAGCTTGATCGCCTGCTGCAGCTGCGGCGTCATCACCAGCGATTGCGACTGCCGAAGGTCGAGGCGGGGGCCAAGGGCCATGGTTCAGTTCCGGCGCGAACCCTGTGTCACAGGGTAAACCCTTCGCCCAGATACAGCCGCTTAACGTTTTCGTCCGCGACCAGCTGTTCGGGCGTGCCGCTGAACAGCACCTGCCCGCCGAAGATGACGCAGGCGCGGTCGACGATGTCGAGCGTTTCGCGCACGTTATGGTCAGTGATCAGCACGCCGATGCCGCGCTGCTTGAGGTCGATCACCAGGTGGCGGATGTCGCTGATCGACAGCGGATCGATCCCGGCAAAGGGTTCGTCGAGCAGCATGATCGAGGGCTTTGCGGCCAACGCGCGGGCGATCTCGCAGCGCCGCCGCTCACCGCCCGACAGCGCCATGGCGGCGCTGGCGCGCAGCCGGGTCAGGCCGAATTCGCCGAGCAGGCGCTCCAGCTCGTCCTCGCGCACCGCGGCGTCGGGCTCGGCCAGTTCGAGCACGCAGCGGATGTTCTGTTCCACCGTCATCCCGCGAAAGATCGAGGTTTCCTGCGGCAAATAGCCGAGGCCAAGGATCGCCCGGCGGTACATCGGCAGCTTGGTGACATCGACCCCGTCCATCAGGATGCGGCCGCTGTCGGGGCGGACCAGCCCCATGATCGAATAGAAGCAGGTGGTCTTGCCCGCGCCGTTGGGGCCGAGCAGGCCGAGCACTTCGCCCTTGCCGACAGACAGTGAAATGTCGCTCAGCACCGCGCGCTTGTCATAGCTCTTGGCGATCGAGATCACCTCGAGCCCGCCCTGCGGGATCGGCGTCATGGCGCTGACAGGCGCGGCGGGCAGGGTCTCGGTGTCGCTCATCTTGCCCCCGATTTACGGGCGCAGGACTCGCTCTGCAAGCCGTCATGGTTCGATTTGGCAGGTTTCATGCATGACTCCCGAGAAATGCCTTCTCACAGACAATGCTTAACGGCCCTTGATCGGCGTGCACTTCGGTGTTCTACTCACCTGTGGGACTGGAAGGAAAGGGACTGACCGTGGCAAAAGCCTGGCAGGACGTCGCAGCCGACAACCGGCAGACGGATCGCGCGATCGACTGGCGCAAGCGGATGAGCGACAATATCGCCTATGCGCTGCTGACCTACACCGCATTGCAGATTTTCATGACCATGGGCGCGCTGCATTCTAAAAGCGGATCGCTGCTGCCCTATTTCGCGCTGGTCGTGCTGGTCGTGGCGATCATCCCGGCGTGCCGCCATTTCGAAAAACGCTGGGCCCGGCTCGACGATGTCCAGGCACGCGATCCGGCGATGGCGCGGCATTTCCGCCATGACCGGCTGTGGCTGTGGGTGGTGGCGATCGGCCTGCCCTTTGCCGTCACCGGACTGTTCAAGCTGCTCGCCGTCCTGTTCGGCCACGCCTGAGCGGGCAGCCCCCGCCGGATAATTCGGGCGCATCGATTGCCGTTTGCCCGGTGCAACCCTAGATCGGCGACGCCTGTCCACGGAGTCGCCCCGCCACCATGCTCGATACCGCCCAAGCCCAGGACCGCGTTGCCGCGCTGGTCGAACGCGCCCGCAAGGCCGGCGCCGATGCTGCCGACGCGGTCTATTCCGGATCGTCGTCCGAAAGCGTCTCGATCCGGCTGGGCGCACTGGAGGACGTCGAACGGTCGGAAAGCGAGCATCTTGACCTGCGCGTCTTCGTCGGCCGCCGCTCCGCCTCGATCGGATCGAGCGACCTGTCCGAAGCCGCGCTGGGCGAACTGGCCGAACGCGCGGTGGCCATGGCCCGCGCCGCGCCCGAAGACCAGTTTGCCGGGCTTGCCCCCGGTGAACGGCTGGCGCGCGGGCCCTTTGCCGATCTCGACCTGGCCGATCCGGCCGAACCCGGCCCGGCTGAACTGCGCGAAATGGCGCTGGCGGCAGAGGATGCAGCGCGCGCCGTCAGCGGCGTGACCAACAGCGAGGGCGGCTCGGCCAGCGCCTCGGCGCGGACCTTTGCCCTTGCCACCAGCCACGGCTTTTGCGGCGCGACCAGCGGCACCGGCCATGGAATCAGCGCCAGCGTCGTCGCGGGCGAAGGCGCGGGGATGCAGCGCGACTATGCCTGGCGCAGCGCGCGCCACGGCGCCGACCTGCCCTCGCCTGCGGAAATCGGCACGCTGGCGGGCGAACGTGCGGTGGGGCGCCTCAACCCCGGCCGACTCAAGAGCGGGACGATGCCGGTGGTGCTCGATCCGCGGGTTGCAGGATCGCTGATCGGCCATCTGGTCGGGGCCATGTCGGGCAGCGCGATCGCCCGCCGCGCCAGCTTCCTGCTGGACAAGGACGGGGCGCCGATCTTTGCCCCGGGCATCGCCATTGTCGACGATCCGCACCGCCTGCGCGGGCTCAGTTCGCGACCCTTCGATGGCGAAGGCCTGCCCACCGCGGCGCGACGGCTGGTCGATGACGGGCGGCTGACCGGCTGGCTGATGGACAGCGCTGCGGCGCGCCAGCTGGGCGGCGAACCGACCGGCCATGCGGTGCGCGGCGCGGGCGGTGCGCCCGGCGTTTCGGCCAGCAACCTCCATCTCGAACCCGGCGCGCTGTCGGTGGCGGAATTGATCAGCGACATCGCCGACGGTGTGCTGGTGACCGAACTGATCGGCCACGGCGTCAACGGCGTGACCGGCGATTACAGCCGCGGCGCCTCGGGCTTCCGCATCGTCAAGGGCGAGATCGCCGGGCCGGTGGCCGAGTTCACCGTCGCCGGCAACCTGATCGATATGTTCGCCGCAATGGTTCCGGCCAATGATCTGGAATGGCACCGCAGTGTCAACGTGCCCACGGTGCGGGTCGACGGCATGATGGTGGCGGGGGACTGAACCCTACTTGCTCGCCTCGTACCGCGCGATGCATTCGATCACCACACGCTTGGCGTCCTCGGCGTCGCCCCACTTGCCGATCCGCACCCACTTTTCGGCCTCGAGGTCCTTGTAGTGGGTGAAGAAGTGCTCGATCTGAGCGAGCACGATCGAGGGCAGGTCTTGCCGCTCACCCACGTCGGAATAGTACGGGAAGGTGGTGTCGACCGGCACGCAGATCAGCTTTTCGTCGCCGCCGTGCTCGTCCTCGAGGTTGAGCACGCCGATCGGCCGGGCGCGGACCACGCAGCCCGGGACGAACGGCGAGCGGGCGATCACCAGCGCGTCGAGCGGGTCGCCGTCGTCCGAGAGGGTGTGAGGGATAAAGCCGTAATTGGCCGGATAGCGCATCGGCGTGTGGAGGATGCGGTCAACGAACAGCGCCCCCGATTCCTTGTCGAATTCGTACTTCACCGGCTCACCGCCGACGGGCACTTCGATGATGACGTTGAGGCTTTCGGGCGGGTTGTCGCCAACCGGGATCTTGTCGATGCGCATAATGGACCGGCCTTTAGACCCGCTTATGTTGCACTGCAATGTCAACGCGGCTGAAAATCACCCCGCCGCGCCAGCCAGCACGTTGATGCTGAACGCCAGCACGCCGATGTTGAATACGAACGACAGCAGCGAATGCAGCACCACCACCCTGCGCACCGCGCCGCTGGTCACGTTAACGTCCGAGGCGGCAAAGCTCATCCCCGCGGTGAAGGCGAAATAGACGAAGTCCCAATAGTCGGGCTCTGCCGTCCCGGGAAAATCGAACCCGCCGTGATCGCCCTTGCCGTCGGAGGCGCGGGCGTAATGCATGTGGGCATAGTGCAGCGCGAAGATCACATTGGTGAAAGCCCACGACAGGCCGAGCGTGCCGATCAGCTTGGCGATGGCGAGCACGTGGCCCTGCTTGGCCGCAGGCAGTTCGGCCGAAATCGCCATCAGGATCGCCAGCGCCGTGGCCCCGGTCAGCGCCAGCACGAAGAACCGGTTGGCATCGTTCTGCGCCGCATGACGCCGCATAGTCGCCGCGCTGCGATCGCGCAGTAGCGGCAGCAATGTGGCCATGAACACCACCGCGGCCAGATCGAAACCGATCACCAGGGCATCGCCCGGCGGCGCGGCGTGGAACAGGCGCCAGGCCAGCGCCACCGCGCCCAGCAGCACCACGAACAGCACGAAGCGCGGCGGCGCGACCTTGCTGCCGAGCGCGCTGCGCAGATCGGCAAGCAGGCCGCGCCGCGCGGTCACTTCTTTGCCTTGGCCGGGGCCTTCACCGCGCGCTTGGGCTGCAGCAGCAGGTCCAGCCCGGCCGGTGCCTTGCCCGCCGCGGTGCGTTCCAGCCAGGGATAGCGCAGCCCGCCCTTGTAATCGATCCTGACCGTCTGGAAGCGGTCGCCGCGCTGGAACAGCAGTTCCAGTGGCGCGCCGCTCTTGGCCGCAGTGATCGCTTTCTTCAGGCCGTCGCCGTCATAGGTCACCCCGTTCACCGCCAGGATCTTCGATCCGGTGACCACCCCGGCGCTGAAGGCTGGGCTGTCCCACTGGGTCCCGGTAACCTTTGCATCCTTGTCGATCCCGATCCCCAGCGAATAGGCCAGGCTGGTGACCTTGGCCTCGGCAAAGCGGGCCTTGTCATAGGGATTGGGTTCGTCCTTCCACACCAGCTTGTAGCCGCCCTTCTCGATCCCCTGCACCGGCACCGGCTGGCCCGGCTGGTTGATCTTGGTGTCGATGAACCGCTTCCAGTCATAGGGATAGACCTGGTTCAGCTTGGCGACGATCTCGTCGGCTTCGAAGGCGACCTGGCCCCAGTCGCCGTCGTTCATCCCGAAGAACAACTTGGCGAAATCGTCGATGCTCTTCTTGCCGCCCGTCCCGGCACGGATGATCTGGTCGGCTTCCAGCCACACCAG
>JBJTLX010000050.1:0-2502 GCA_046063245.1 Novosphingobium sp. | reverse complement strand
GTTGCGGCAAGGTCGGGCAGGTCGAGCGTCACGGCAGTTCGACGATCGCAGCGCCGGCCGCCTGAGCGGCGATCGCCGCCGCCTGGGCCGCGCCATCGGCCACCTGATCGACAACGCCATCGCCGCGACCCCGCCGGGCGGGCGAATTCTGATCGAGGTGTCGGGACGCAAGGGCAAGGCGCAGATCGTCGTCTCCGACAACGGTGCCGGGATGGACGCGGCGACGCTGGCCCGCGCGCTCGAAGGGATCAAGGTCAGCGCCGACGGCAAGACCATCGAGCGCCGCCAGGGTCTGGGCCTGCCGCTCGCGCGCCAGCTGATCGAAGCGCATGGCGGTACGCTGCAGCTGCTGTCCGAACCGGGACAAGGCACCGCGGCCATCGTCGAGCTGCCGTGATCATCGCATTGCCCGATCTTGCCGCGACCGCGGCGCTGGGCGCGCGGATTGCCGCGCAGCTGCGTCCCGGCGATGTCGTGGCGCTGTCGGGCGGGCTGGGCGCGGGCAAGACCACGCTGGCCCGCGCGATCATCGCCGCTTTGGGTCATCAGGGCGAAGTCCCGTCGCCCAGCTTTGCGATCATCGAGACTTATGATCCGCCGGCGGTGCGGCTGCCGCTGGTCCACGCCGATTTCTACCGCCTCAACCGCCCGGAAGAGGCCGGGGAGATCGGGCTCGACGACTACCGCGAAGGTGCCGCGCTGATCGCCGAATGGCCCGAACAGGCCGGCGGCTTTGCCCATGAGCCCGGCTGCCTGTCGCTCCGTCTTGAAACTGCGGAAACGGGGCGGATTGCCATTGTCGAGGGCGGGTCCGATTGGCTAGGGCGGATGCCATGACCGAGCAATTGCCCGAGGGCGTTGAGACTTTTCTGGACCGGGCCGGCTGGGCGGGCGCGGCGATCGAGCCGCTGGCCGGCGACGCCTCGTTCCGGCGCTATTTCCGCGTGCGCAAGGGCGACAAGTCGGCGATGCTGATGGATGCACCGCCGCCCAACGAGGACCCTGCGCCGTTCCTGCGCGCAGCCAGGTGGCTCGACGCCAACAGCCTGCGCGCGCCGCTGATCCTGGCCGAAAACGCTGCCCGCGGGCTGGTCCTGCTCGAGGATTTCGGCGAGGTGCGGATGCGCGACTACCTCGACGAATGGCCGCAGGACGAGGCCGAGATCTATCGCGGGGCGATCGACACGCTGGTTGCGCTGCACCGCCTGCCGCCGGGACCGTTCACGTCGTACGGCGTCAGCGAATACCTGCGCGAGGCGCGGCTGCTGACCGAATGGTACTGCCCGGCGCAGGGGCTGCGGGTCGATGCCGCAGGCTATGAAGCGGCGTGGGAGGCCGTGATCAGCCAACTGCTGCCGCGCCAGCGCCCAGGGGTGACAGTGCTGCGCGACTATCATGCCGAAAATATCATGCTGCTCGGATCGCTGCAGAAGCAAGGCTTGCTCGATTTCCAGGATGCGCTGGTCGGCCATCCGGCCTACGATCTGGTCTCGCTGCTGCAGGATGCGCGGCGCGATGTTTCGACCCAGCTTGAGACCGAAATGTTCGATTACTACGTCGCGCAGACCGGGGTCGGGAGCGATTTTCTCGCCGACTACGCCCGGCTCGGCGCCCAGCGCAATGCCAAGATCGTCGGCATTTTCGTGCGGCTGTGGAAGCGCGACGGCAAGCCGCGCTACCTCGACCTGATCCCGCGGGTCTGGGCGGCGATGGAGCGCGACCTGACCCATCCGGCGCTGGAACCGGTGCGGGTCTGGTTCGATGCCAACATTCCCGCCGAGTTGCGCCAGTCGGGCGGCGGCACCTTTGCGCCATGAGCGCATTTCCCGGCACCGCGATGATCATGGCCGCGGGCATGGGTACGCGGATGATGCCGCTGACCGCGCACAGGCCCAAGCCACTGATCGAGGTTGCCGGGACGACCCTGCTCGATCACGTGCTCGATCTGCTGCGCGACGCCGGGGTCGGGCGGATCGTGGTCAACGTGCACTACCTGGCCGGTCAGATCGAGGCGCATCTGGCCGCCCAGGCCAACGATTTCGTTGTCGCGATTTCGGACGAGCGCGCCTTGCTGCGCGATACCGGCGGCGGCCTGATCAAGGCGCTGCCGCTGATCCCGGACGATCCGTTCTTCTGCATCAACGCCGACAACTGGTTTGCCGATACCAGCGAGCACGCCTTGCACCGGATGGCCGCGGCCTGGGATCCGGCGGTGATGGACGTGCTGATGCTGGTCGTGCCCACCGCCCTGGCCGGCAACACCCAAGGCCAGGGCGATTTCGATATGGCCGCCGATGGCCGGCTTTCGCGCGCGGGGCCCAAGCGGCCGCGGCCCTATGTCTGGACCGGAATCCAGATGCTGGCACACCATGTCGTGGCCGATCCCCCGGCCGAAGTCTTCTCGACCAACGTGTTCTGGGACCGGGCGATCGCCGCAGGTCGCTGCCACGGGCTGGTTCACCACGGCCAGTGGTTCGACGTCGGCTATCCCGCGGCGATCGG
>JBJTLX010000049.1:0-9461 GCA_046063245.1 Novosphingobium sp. | reverse complement strand
CTGCCCAACTTCGCGCCGGAAATCCTGCGGCGGGTGGCGCTGAAGGACCCGACCAAGACCAAACAGCTCAGGAAGGCACTCGATGACCTGAGCGAAGAGGGCGTGATCCAAGTGTTCTATCCGGAGATCGGCGCGCAGTGGATCGTGGGTGTGGTCGGGCAGTTGCAGCTCGACGTGCTGATCAGCCGGCTGGAAGCGGAATACAAGGTGGAAGCGGTGCTGGAAGCCGCGCCTTTCGATACTGCGCGCTGGCTCAAGGGCAGCGATGCGGCGCTGAAAGCCTTCGAGGACTTCAACAAATCGAACCTTGCCAAGGACCGCGATGGCGATCCGGTGTTCATGGCCAAGAGCGCGTGGGACGTCGGCTACCAGCAGGAACGCAATCCCGAGCTGGTGTTCTCGGCGACCAAGGAGCGTTGACCGCGCAGCTGCGCGCGGCATAGTCTGGCTCCATGGCCGACTTCACCGACACGCTCACCGACGATCAAATCGCGATGATCGGCCGCCAGGCGGTGTTCTTCGTCGCCACCGCGGCCGACGAAGGGCGGATCAACCTCAGCCCAAAAGGCCTTGCTGATACCTTCCGCGTGCTTTCGCCGTCGCGAGTCGCCTATCTCGATCTTGGCGGGTCGGGCAACGAAACCCACGCGCATCTTGCCGCAGATGGCCGCATCACGATCATGATGTGCAATTTCGAGCAGCCCGCGCTGATCCTGCGGATCTATGGCAAGGGCCGCGCGGTGCTGCCGCAGGATCCCGATTGGGCCGATCTGGCCGCTCACTTCACGCTGCTCCCTGGCACACGCCAGATCTTCGACATAATTGTCGAGAGCGTGCAGGGCAGTTGCGGCTGGGGCGTGCCGATCATGCGGGTCGAAAAGGAACGCGCAACTCTTCCCAAGTACCACGCGCAGTCCGATCCGGCGGCCTGGGTGGTCAAGGTCAGCGGCCGGACGTCCAGCATCGACGGCCTGCCGATCCGCCCGACCGACCGCTTCATTGCCGGTGAACAGTCGGCAGACTGAGGCATTTGCAGCGCGTGGACCTGACCTTCGCCAGCTATAACATTCACAAGGGTGTGGGGCTAGATCGCCGCCGCGATCCCGAACGGATCATGGCGGTGCTGCATGAGATCGATGCCGACGTGGTCGCGCTGCAGGAGGCGGATCGACGCTTTGGCGAGCGTCATGCGGTGCTGCCGCGCGAGTTGGTCGAGGAACACGGTCATTACCGCGCGGTGCCGCTGGGCATGGGCCGGCTTTCGCTCGGCTGGCACGGTAACGCGCTGCTGGTGCGGCGTGGGATTGCCATAGCCGAAGCAGGCGTGGTTCCGCTCCCCACGCTCGAACCGCGCGGCGCGATCCGAGCAGACCTGCTGATCGAAGGTCAGAGGGTGCGGGTGGTGGGGATGCATCTCGACCTGTCCGGTCTGCGCCGCCGCCAGCAGGTTCGCGCCGTGCTGGCCCATTGCGCACGATGCGAGGCGGATACGCCCACCGTGCTGATGGGCGATTTCAACGAATGGTCACAGCATGGCTTTTCGCTGCACGAATTCCACACCCCCTGGCGCGTGCTCGCACCCGGGCGCAGCTTTCCCTCGCGCCGGCCGGTGGCGCAGCTCGACCGGGTGGTGATCTCGCCCGAATGGCAGTTTGATCGGGCTGCGGTTCACCACAGTCCGCTCGCCGCGACGGCATCGGACCACCTGCCTGTGTGGGCCAGACTGACGTTGCCCAAAAAATAGGCACACCGCGTAACTTTCAGGCGCGCCTGCCTGGATCGCTTTTCCAACATTTCGCCGTTCCATCTGAAATAGCGCAATAATTGCGCTTTGGCACGCGTCTTGCTGCACCTGCGAAGCCGGCACGGGGCCGGCCTACCAGGGGACGGGCATGAAATTTATCGTTGCCATTATCAAACCCTTCAAGCTCGACGAGGTGCGCGATGCACTCGGCGCGCTCGGGGTCGCGGGGATGACCGTGACCGAGGTGAAGGGTTTCGGGCGTCAGAAGGGTCAGACCGAAATCTACCGCGGCGCCGAATATCACACCAACATGCTGCCCAAGGTGAAGATCGAACTGGCGGTTAGCGATGCGCTCACCCCGCAGGTGGTCGAAACGATCCAGCAGGTGGCGAGCACCGACGCGATCGGCGACGGCAAGATCTTCGTGCTCGAACTGGCTTCGGCCACCCGCATCCGCACCGGCGAAACCGGGGACACCGCGCTGTGAGTGCGCGCGCGACAGGGAGGAATTCAATGAACCGCAAGTTTCTGGCGGGCGCCGGCGCATTGGCCGCCGCGCTCGCAGCCTTTCCGGCACTCGCCGATGGCCCGATCAAGGCCTCGGACGCCGCTTTCGCTGCCGCCCAGGCCGGTATGGTCAACAAGGGCGACACCACTTGGATGCTCGTCTCCTCGGTGCTCGTGCTGATGATGAGCGTCCCCGGCCTCGCGCTGTTCTATGGCGGGCTGGTGCGCACCAAGAACATGCTCAGCGTGCTGATGCAGGTGTTCATGATCGTTTCGATCACCGGGATCATGTGGGCGGTGGTTGGCTACAGCCTCGCCTTCACCGGTGGCTCGCCGTTCATCGGCGGCCTGTCCAAGGCCTTCATGTCCGGGGTCACCAGCGGGACTTTCGCCGCGACGTTCTCGAACAACGTCTACATCCCGGAACTGAGCTACTTCGTGTTCCAGATGACCTTCGCCATGATCACCCCGGCGCTGTTCATCGGTTCGTTTGCCGAGCGGATCAAGTTCTGGCCGCTGATGCTGTTCACCGTGCTGTGGTCGCTGCTGGTCTATTACCCGGTCGCGCACATGGTCTGGTACTGGGCTGGCCCGGACTATTTGCCCGATGCTCCAACCGACACCGGGTTCCTGTTTGCCAAGGGCGCGCTCGATTTCGCCGGCGGCACCGTGGTGCACATCAACGCCGGTATTGCTGGCTTGGTTGGTTGCCTCGTGCTCGGCAAGCGGCTCGGCTTCGGGAAGGAAGCCACCCCGCCGCACTCGCTGACCATGACCATGATCGGTGCCAGCCTGCTGTGGGTTGGCTGGTTCGGCTTCAACGCGGGGTCCAACCTTGAATCGAACGGCGTTGCCGCAGTGGCCTTCGTCAACACCATGCTGGCGACCTGCGCTGCCGCGCTGAGCTGGGCCCTGGTCGAGCAGATCGTCCACAAGAAGCCGTCGATGCTGGGTGCCGCCTCGGGTGCCGTCGCCGGCCTCGTCGCGATCACTCCGGCCTCGGGCTTCGGTGCACCGATGACCTCGATCCTGCTCGGCCTGATCGTCTCACCGATCTGCTTCTTCTTTGTCTCGACGGTGAAGAACAAGTTCAAGTACGACGATACGCTCGACGTCTTCGGGGTCCACTGCATCGGCGGGATCACCGGCGCGCTCGCCACCGGCATTGTCGCGAGCCCGGCGCTCGGCGGCCAGGGCTGGATCGACTACACGGTGTTCCCGGCGGTTCCGGGTGCCTACGACATGCTCGGCCAGATGAAGAGCCAGCTGTGGGCGATCGGTACCACGCTGATCTGGTCGGGCGGCGTCTCCGCCATCCTGCTGATCGCGATCGACAAGACCATCGGTCTGCGCGCCAGCGAGGAAGCAGAGCGCGAAGGCCTCGACCTCAACGAACATGGAGAGCGCGCCTACAACTACTGAGCGCTTCCACACGAAATTGGCGGGGTCGGGGTTCCTCCTCTCCTCCACTCCGGGCCCGCCAACCCACGTTCCTCCTGCGAACGCACAACTACAATGGGCCGGAACTCACGTTCCGGCCCCTTTTTTGTCGGATAGACGTGAGCGAGCGAATTAACGCTCGCGGCCGCTGCGCCAGAAGGTGTTGAGGATCGGATCGAGCAGATAGCTCAGTGCGCTGCGCGGACGGAGCGGGACGAGCACCTCGGCGGGAATCCCGGCGCGGATGGCGTTCTCACCATGCAGCGAGCGGATCCGGTCGAGCTGCGAGGAGGGAACGACGACCTCGATCGAGAAGTAATGCGCGCCGCTGCGCTCGTCCTCCATCGCATCAGCCGAAAGCCGGCTGATCTGGCCATCCAGCGCGGGCAGGTTGCGATCGTGCAGCGAGCTGAAGCGGACCTGCGCGGTCATCCCGACATGAACCGAATCGGTGTCACCGGGCGGCATCTTTGCCTGGATGACCAGCTGGCGATCGTCCGGCACGATCTGCATCAGCACTTCGCCCGGCGTGATCACGCCGCCCACCGTGTGGACCTTGAGATCGACGATGTGCCCGGTGGCCGGGGCGCGGACCAACGCGCGATCAAGCTGTTCACGCGCTGCGACCAGCTTGGGCTGGATTTCGGCCAGCCGAACCTGGACTTCGCGCAAATCCTGCGCCGCGCGTTCGATCTGCTGGCTGCCGAGCGAGGCCGACTGCATGTGCGTCTCGCCGATTTGTTGCTGCGAGCGCGACATGTCGGCACCCAGCGCACCGTAATCGCCGTCGAGCTGCGCGGCGGCGCGCTCCAGTTCGCGGATGCGGTTCTTGGAGACAAAGCCGCGCTTCTCGAGCTCCTTCATCCCGGCGAGTTCGTCGCCAATGATCCGGCGCTGTTCGCGGTTGGCCTTGGCCTGAAAATCCGCGGCGCTGATTGTCGAACGGCTCTGATCGGCGCGCTGGCCCAGCACCGAGCGCTGCGCGGCGAGTGACTGGCTTTGGGCGCGAAGCACCTGCCGCTGCCCGAGCATGGCATCATCGGCAAGCTTGCGGTCTTCCGGCGGCAGCGCCGCAAATTCGAACGGCTCGGCAAAATCGCTACGCCCGGCCAGCTGGGCCCTCAACCGGTCGCGCTGGGCCAAAAGCGTGATTACCTCGCCGCTGAGGCTGCGCTCATCTGCGGTCAGGCTTGACTGCGAAACCACCGCGAGCACGTCGCCGGCGTGGACCAGCGCGCCTTCTTGCACGGCCAGCCGGGTCAGGATCCCGCCTTCACGGTGTTGCACCAGCTGGCGGCTGCCCGAAACCGCGACGATCCCTGCCGCGCTGGCCCCGGCGTCGAGCGGGATCAGTGCGGCGCCGCCGAGCAAGGCGACAAAGAACCCCCCGGCGATCCACAGGCCGCGGCGCACCTCGTGGCGGGTCCGCTCGGCGCTGATCTGCCCGGCCAGCGCGTCATGATCGAAACCCATGTCAGACATTGGCGGCGCCGCCCTCGCGCTTCATCGCCAGCACGTTGTTGCGGGTGGCCTCTTCGCGCAGCGCCGCGATCACCTGCCGGGTGGGTCCCTGGCGCTCGATCGTGCCGGCGCGCATCACCACAAGTTTTTGCGCCGCGTTCAGGATCTGTGCTTGATGCGCCACCAGCAAGACTGCGGCACCGCGCGCCTTGGCCTTTTCGATCGCCCACAGCAGCGCCTTTTCACCCTCGGCATCGAGCGCGGAATTGGGCTCGTCGAGCACCAGCACTTTGGGATTGCCGTAGAGAGCCCGCGCTAGGGCGATGCGCTGGCGCTGCCCGCCCGACAAGCCGGACGAAGGATCGCCGACTCTTGCGGCGTATCCGCCCGGAAAGTGCAGGATCATCTGGTGCACGCCGGCCAGCTTGGCGGCTTCGATCACCCGTTCGCCCACCGCTTCGATTTCCTCGCCGCGCTGCACGGCGAAGCGGGAAATGCTTTCGGCGATTGTTCCGGGAAGCAGGGCATTGTCCTGCGGCATGTAACCGAAATGGCGGGCCAGTTCGTCGGGTTCCCAATCGCCGTAATGGGCGCCGTCGATACGGACCTCGCCTTTGTGCGGCTGGACTGCGCCGGCGATGATCCGGGCCAGCGTGCTCTTGCCCGCGCCGGATGGGCCGATCAGCCCGCAGACTTCGCCCGGCTTCAGTTCGAGGCTGACGTCGTTGAGGATGAACCCGCTTTCGCCGGGAAGCTGCAGCGTGATCCCGTTCGCCCGGATGTGCCCGCTGGGTTCGGGCAGCGGATGGTATTCGCGGCCGGTTTCGTCCGCGCCTTCGAGCAAGGAGCGCAGCGATTCGAGCGCTTGCCGTGAGGCGACGATCTGGCCCCAGCTGCCGACCAGCTGCTCGACCGGTTGCAGCGCACGGCTCAGCAGCACCGAAGCACCGATTATCGTGCCGGCGGAAATCAGACCGTTGATCGCCAGCACCGCGCCCAGGCCCAGCGCCAGCGACTGCATGAACATCCGCGCGAACTTGATCAGCGAATTGTACTTCAGGCCCTCGGACAGGGTCTGCGCGGTCGCCTGCAGGCCTTGCGCCCGGGCGGCCTGCTGCCGCGCGACCATGGCCCGGCGAACCCCCAGCGCGCCGACCAGCTCCGCCTGGCCGTGGAGCGTCTCCAGTGCGCTGTAGGCCAAGGCATTGGCGCGCATCGCCTCGCGTCCACGCTCGCGCGAATTGCGCTCGTTAAGCACCGCGAGCACCACCAGGATCAGCCCTCCGACCAGGATCATCAGGCCGAGCAGCGGGTGGATCAGGAAGGCGACCAGGAAGTAGATCGGGGTCCACGGGGCATCGAACAGTGCGGTGGTGGCGGGGCCGGTCAGGGTCTGGCGCAGCACGTCGAACTCGCGCATCGCTTGCCCGGTGGTGGCGCTTTTGCGGGCCGAGACGAGCTGGGCGAGGATTTTGCCCGAAAGCTCGTCGTTGAGCTTGAGGCTGGTCAGCCCCATCAGCCGGGCACGGACATTATCAAGCGCGGTCAGCGTAGCCAGGGCGAGGCCCAGCACGATGGTCAGCCAGATGAGTGTGCCAATTCCGCCGGTCGGTACGACGCGATCATAGATCTGCATCATGTAAATCGTCGGCGCGAGATAGAGCAGGTTGATCAGCGCACTGAAGCCCGCCGCCGCCGTCAGTTGCGGCCGACAGGCAGCATAGGCCTCGCGCATGGCAGGCGGAAAACGGTCAATCATCGCCATTGATGCAGCCCCAAGCGCGCAAATCAGGCGGCCATCATTACTTTATGGCGCGCAAAGAGCAATTGGTCGCGGCGCGCAGTCTCATTTTGGCATCAGGCCGACCAGCGGTAGCAGCCGTGAGTCTTCAAGCGCCGCGCTGCGGTGGCCGATCGCTTCGGTCAGATAGGCTTCGTTGCTGGCAAAGGCGATGAAAGCCTCGACGCTCGATTGCTGGACCAGCATCGCCCGGTCCCAGCGCTCGGTCTCGGGGCCGATGAAGAACGCACCGCCCGCTCCCATGAACAGCAATTCGCCGCCGCTTGCGGTGAGGTGCGGGAGCGTCCCGGCGATGTACAGGTCGAACGCCTCGGCTCCGCTGATTGGCGACGCGGGAGCGAGTTCGGGGTACGCCGAATAGTCGGCGACCTCGCGGAAGCGTAGCAGGTTGAGCATGACCACGGGGCCGGCGATCTGGCGGCCGAACAGCGCCACGGCGGACTGCTGGGTGGGTTCGAGGTAGGTCGTCATGCTAGCGCGCCAGTGCCACTTCGCTCTCGTCCATCAGCTGCTTCACAATATCCGCCACCGGCTCTTCGGAATTGACCATTCCGACCGACTGTCCGGCCATGACCGAACCATTCTCGACATCGCCGTCGATCACCGCGCGGCGCAGCGCGCCGGCCCAGAAGTGCTCGATCTGCAGCTGCGCCTCGCCCATGTCGACCGCGCCCGCATCGAGCAGCTTGGCGACTTCGATCTGCTTGGCGGTGAACTCTTCGGTGCCCTTGTTCTTGAGCGCACGCACCGGGATCACCGGCAGGCGCGGATCGACCTGGACCGAGGTCACCGCGTCGCGCGCATTGGCCCGAAAGAACGCCTTCTTGAATGCGGGGTGCGCGATGCTCTCGGTGGCACAGGCAAATCGAGTGCCGAGCTGTACCCCGACCGCGCCCATCTCGAGATAGGCGGCGATCATGTCGCCGCGGCCGATCCCGCCGGCGACGAAGACCACGTGTTCGGCGGAGAGCTCGGGCAGGAATTCCTGCGCCAGCACCGATGTGGCAACCGGGCCGATATGACCCCCGGCCTCGCTGCCCTCGATCACCAGTGCATCCGCGCCCGAACGCAGCAGCTTTTTGGCGAGCGCCAGGGTCGGCGCGAAGACCAGCACCTTGGCGCCGAACGCCTTGATCGCCTCGACGCTGCCCTTGGGCGGGATCCCGCCTGCCAGCACCACGTGGCTGACGCCATGCTTCGCACAGACCGCGATTAGGTCGAACAGCATCGGGTGCATGGTGATGAGGTTTACGCCAAACGGCTTGGTGGTGAGCGCCTTGGTCGCGGCGATTTCGGCGTCTAGCAGCTCTGGCGTCATCGCCCCGCAGGCGATCACCCCGAAGCCGCCGGCGTTGCTGATTGCCGAGACGAGGTTGCGCTCCGAAACCCAGCTCATCGCGCCGCACAGGATCGCATATTCGGTGCCAAGGAACTGGCACCCGCGCTGCATCAGCGCCCGGGTCTTGTCGTACACGCGGGTGTCCCCTGTTAGCCGTCCGTCGCGCGCCTATAGGCAAGGCAGCGCGGCGATACCACCCCCGATCCGGCCAATCGCACTTGCGCAAAGCGATCTGGCCCGCCAAGGTCTGCGCCAAGGGCAGACGCCGGGCGCTGTCCGGCCCCGTCGCACCCGTCCTTGCCGAGGCCCGCCCTTGTCCTTCACGTTCCGCTCTGTTGATCGATTCGGACGGGCCGGGCCGCGCGCCGATGATTCGAACCGGATCACCGGATTTGTCCTGGCTCTGCTGGCAGAAGCCGGGCTGATCCTGATCGCGCTGTCGCTTGGCTGGATCGGTCAGGCGCCTGACAAGGTGCAGCCACGGCTGGTTTCGATCACAATCACGGCCGACACCGCCTCGCCCAAGCCCGACAAGGCCAAGACGGCGCGCGCGGCTGCCAGCCCGCAGTCCGTGCAGCGCCCCGTGCCGCAAACACAAACGCCAACCCCGCCCGCGCCGGTCCCACTGGCAGCGCCGCCGCCGCCGATCATCCCGCTGTCGCGCAGCCAGATGGCCGCATTCGACATTTCCCGCCTGCCGCGCGCCACACCGCCCGCTGCCCCGGCCAAAGGGCTTATGGGCCCCGCCGATCTGGGCGTGCCGGGGGACAGCAAGCGGGTGGGCACGGCCCCCGGCGGCCAGCCGATGTACGCTGCGGCGTGGTACCGCGAGCCTTACCCAGAGGAGCTGCGCGGCTATCTGTCATTGGCCGATGGGCCGGGCTGGGCGCTGATCGCCTGCCGCACGGTGCCCGATTTCAAGGTGGATGATTGCGTCGGGCTCGATGAATACCCCACCGGATCGCAGATCCAGCGCGCGGTGCTGGCGGCGGCCTGGCAGTTCAAGGTCCGGCCGCCGCGCGTGGGCGGGGTCAGCCGGGTGGGCGATTGGGTGCGGATCCGGATCGATTATGAGGAACGGCGGCGTTAGCTGCTGTTTCAGCGGGCCGGTGATGCTTCCCCGCAAGTGGAACCATCTCTACCCCACCATCGCGGCCTCGATCGCGATC
>JBJTLX010000005.1:0-5081 GCA_046063245.1 Novosphingobium sp. | reverse complement strand
ATTGCCGGATCGGCGCAATGACCCCGCAGGTAATCCTCTACGTTGGCTGTATCGTTGAGGCACCCTTCCAGCGGGTCTGGGCCGCCGACATAGGCATCGATCCCGACCAGCAGCGCATAAACCCTGCCCATACCCGCCCTTGCCCTTCCGCAGTCCGTTGCCTGCGACCCGGGGGCGGTGCTCTCACGCTTTGCAGGTCAGGTCAAAGCATTATCAGAATAGCCGCGATCCGTTGGGCACAGGAAAGTCAGGCTCGAACAGGATGACAGCGCCGCTATCATCGCCGAAGCCCAGCGTGAGTACTTCGGACATGAACTTGCCGATCTGGCGCGGCGGGAAATTGACCACTGCCGCGACCTTGCGTCCGGGCAGGTCTTCAAGCGCATAGCGATCGGTTATTTGTGCGCTCGATTTCTTTACCCCGATCGCCGGGCCGAAATCGATCGCCAGCTTGAACGCGGGCTTGCGCGCCTCGGGGAACGGTTCGGCGGAAACGATCGTCCCGATGCGAATGTCGACGGCCAGGAACTGGTCGAAGGTAATGTCCGGCCCGCGCGGAGCGTCTGGGGCGTGGCTGAGGTGCATGGGCAAGTCCGTTCGCGGCCGGGCAGCGATTCGCCGCGGCAATGCGAACGGACCTAGCGCGGCGACGGAGGCCGCGTCAAAGCGGTTTAGCGCCCAGCTTTTCGGCGAGCGAGGTGACGTTGCTGCGCGCTGCCGGTCCGCCGCGGGCGAAGGCCTGCTCGGTCTTCAGCTCGTCGTGCTCGGCAAAGATCCGTTCAAGCTCGACGCGCTTGTCGAGCAGCAGGTTGGCGATGCCGGGGGCCAGGCTGTCGCCCTCGCCGATCCGGCCGAGCAGCACCGCGAGGTCACTGGTCGTCGCTTCTTCGGGTGTCTTGAAGAAATGTCCGCGGTTGTCGAAGTAACCGATACCCTTGTGCGCCATGGGAATGCCCCCCGTTTCGATCGTCCACGACCCAAACGGCAGCGCTGAACCCGCGTACCGGACCCGCTGCTCTATCGAAGCGACAGTACACCGCTTCGCCGAGTCGCAACAGGACTATTCAACGTTAACGCGGCGGCAAAACTGTCTCATTCCAGCTCCAGGATCACCGCGTCGACCGCCAGGCTGTCGCCCGCCCTGGCGTTGACCTTCTTCACTGTGGCGCTCTTTTCGGCGCGGAGGATGTTTTCCATTTTCATCGCCTCGACCACGGCGAGCGGCTGGCCGGCCTCGACCTTGTCGCCCTCGGCCACGTTCAGTGAAACCAGCAGCCCCGGCATCGGACAGATCAGGAACTTGGAGAGGTCGGGCGGGATCTTTTCGATCATGTGGCTGCTGAGGTGCGCGACATGGGCGGGCAGCACGCGGACCTGGTGGATTGCCCCGCGCGTGGTCATCTTCAGCCCGGTGCGGGTGGGTTCGATCTTCACGCCATAGGTCTCGCCCTCGATATGGGCTTCGATCAGGCGGTCGCCGGGGGTGTAGTGCACCCCCATGTCGAGCGGTTCGCCATCGACCAGCACTTCGTCCTCAAGCGCGATGGCGAAGGTTTGCCCGCCGATGGTCACCGCCCAATCGTAAGGCGGCTCGAGCGCACCGTCGAGCTGGCCGTCGATCTGCCGCGCCCGGTCGGCGCGCGCGGTGGCGACGAACCCGGCAATCGCGGCAAGGTGGCGTTTGACCGTGTCGGAGGTCGCCGCGCCGTGGAAGCCGTCGGGATATTCCTCGGCGATGAACCCGGTGGTCAGTTCGCCCGAGCGGAAGCGCGGATGCTGCATGATCGCGCTGACGAAATCGATGTTATGGCCCAGCCCCTCGATCTCGAACATGTCGAGCGCGGCGATCTGCTTGTCTGCCGCCTCGTCGCGGGTCTTGCCCCAGGTCACCAGTTTGGCGATCATCGGGTCGTAGAACATGGAGACTTCGCCGCCTTCGTAGACCCCGTCGTCGACCCGGACGCCGTCGACACCGCGGCGGCCATTGGCTGCGCCGTCGTCTTCCCAGCCGGCCACCGGCGGATCATAGCGGACCAGCCGCCCGGTGCTGGGCAGGAACCCGCGAAAGGGATCTTCGGCATAGACCCGGTTCTCGATTGACCAGCCGTCGATGCCGATGTCATCCTGCGTCATCGCTAGTTTTTCACCGTAAGCAACGCGGATCATCTGTTCGACCAGGTCGATCCCGGTGATCGCCTCGGTCACCGGGTGCTCGACCTGCAGGCGGGTGTTCATTTCGAGGAAGTAGAAGCTCTCCCCCGTCGGGTCGGCGCCGCTGACGATCAGCTCAACCGTGCCGGCGCTGTAATAGCCGACCGCGCGGGCCAGCGCGACGCACTGCTCGCCCATCGCTTTCCGCATCTTGGGGGTGACGAAGGGCGACGGCGCTTCCTCAACCACCTTCTGGTGGCGGCGCTGGATGCTGCATTCGCGTTCGTTCAAATAGAGGATGGTGCCGTGCTGGTCGCCGAGGATCTGGATCTCGATGTGGCGCGGATTGAGGATGAATTTCTCGATGAATACCCGGTCGTCGCCGAACGAGTTGAGCCCCTCGCGCTGGGTCGCCTCAAAGCCTTCGCGCACGTCCTTTTCGGAGTAGGCCAGCCGCATGCCCTTGCCGCCGCCGCCGGCGCTGGCCTTCATCATCACCGGATAGCCGATCTCGTTGGAGATGCGCACCGCGTGCTCGGTATCCTCGATCACCCCGACATAGCCAGGAACGACGTTGACCCCGGCCTCCATCGCCAGCTTCTTGCTTTCAATCTTGTCGCCCATCGCGGCGATCGCCTTCACCGGCGGGCCGATGAAGGCGATGCCTTCCTTGGCCAGCGCCTCGGCGAACGAGGTGCGTTCCGAGAGGAACCCATAGCCCGGATGCACCGCTTCGGCCCCGGTCTGCTTGGCCGCGGCGATGATCTTGTCGGCGATCAGATAACTCTGCGCGGCGGGCGACGGACCGATATGCACGGCTTCGTCGGCCATCTGCACAAACGGCGCGCGGGCATCGGCATCGGAATAGACCGCGACGGTCTGGATACCCATGCGCCGGGCAGTCTTGATCACCCGGCACGCGATTTCGCCACGGTTGGCAATGAGGATTTTCTTGAACATTATTCGGTCCCAATTTTCTTGAGTTCGGTTGTTCGCTCGCGCGTTTCCTTAGCCCGGCAGACTGCACGAAGTTCACCTTCGGCCGACGTGTCCTCCATGCTGAACGTGAAAACGTCGCACTTGGCATCTCGCCATGACAGCCATGCTTTCTGCTCAGTCTCGATCAGCTGAATTGCTCGGGGCATGTTGAAACAGCGCGTGGAATTCTCGGGTTCGCAAGTGCGCAACCTCGTTTTGGATTTTTCGAACTCAGACTGCATTTCAGACTGAGCGACAGAAAGGTCGACTACGGCTGTCTTGCAAGTTTCAAGCTGTGCGCAATCGATCCCCTTCGCCTTCGGAATCGCATCGCCTACTGATCTTCCGCAGGCGCCGACGACAAGAACGCCGAGCACAAGAGCAGTCGGAAATTTCAACACCTCGCCACTCCTCCTTCGTCACCCCGTGCTTGACACGGGGTTAGGCTACCTTGCGGCGTCGCGAAGGCAGCCAAGCCCCGGATCAAGTCCGGGGCGACGGAGTTGGTAGGGGTGGGGTTGCGCTCCACCTCAAGCGTCAACCGGCGGCATGTTGTGCCCCAGCAATCGCAGCATGTCCGCCGCGCATTCGACCACGTTGGAACCCGGCCCGTAGATCCCCTGAACACCGGCCTCGCGCAGGAAGTCGTAGTCCTGCGGCGGGATCACGCCGCCGGCGACGACCTTGATGTCGGGGCGGCCGGCTTCGCGCAGCTGCTGGATCAGCGCCGGGACCAGCGTCTTGTGGCCCGCCGCGAGGCTGCTGGCGCCGACCGCGTCGACGTCGTTCTCCAAGGCCAGTGCGCAGGCTTCCTCGGGCGTCTGGAACAGCGGCCCGCTGGTCACTTCGAAGCCCATGTCGGTGAAGGCGCTGGCGATCACGTTGGCGCCGCGGTCGTGGCCGTCCTGGCCCATCTTGGCGACCAGCAGGCGGGGCTTGCGGCCAAGGCGGCGGGTGACAGCCTCCACCCCGTCGATCACCTGGGCATAGCGCGCGTCCGCGGCATAGGCCTTGCCGTAGATGCCGGTCACCGGGACCGGCTGGGTGCCATAGCGGCCGAAAGCGGCCTCCATCGCGTCGGAGATCTCGCCCAGCGTGGCGCGCTGGCGCGCGGCGCGGACGGCGAATTCGAGCAGGTTGCCGCCCTGCTTCGCCGCGTGAGTCAGTTCCTTGAGCGCGGACTGGCAAGCGCTTTCATCGCGCGCCGCCCTTGTCGCCTTGAGCCGCGCGATCTGCGCGTCGCGCACCGCGTGGTTGTCGATGTCGAGAGTGTCGAGGTGCTCTTCCTTGGCGAGCTTGTACTTGTTGACCCCGACGATCACGTCCTCGCCCTTGTCGACGCGGGCCTGCTTGGCGGCGGCGGCCTGCTCGATCCGCTGCTTGGGCATGCCGGTGGCGACCGCCCTGGTCATCCCGCCAAGGCCGTCGACTTCGGCGATCAGCTTCCACGCGTCGTCCACCAGGGTGCTGGTCAGCGCCTCGACGTAATAGGACCCGCCGAGCGGATCGACGACTTTGGTGATCCCGCTTTCCTCCGCCAGCACGATCTGGGTGTTGCGGGCGATGCGGGCGCTGAAATCGGTCGGCAGGGCTATCGCCTCGTCGAGCGCGTTGGTGTGGAGGCTCTGCGTGCCCCCTAACGTGGCGGCCATCGCCTCGATCGTGGTGCGGATCACGTTGTTGTAGGGGTCCTGCTCCTGCAGCGACACGCCGCTGGTCTGGCAGTGGGTGCGCAGCATCTTGCTGCGTTCGTCCTTCGCCCCCAGCCCGTGCATCACCCGGTGCCACAGCGTGCGCGCGGCGCGCAGCTTGGCCACTTCCATGAAGAAGTTCATGCCGATGCCGAAGAAGAAGCTCAGCCGCCCGGCAAAGGCGTCGATGTCCAGCCCCGCGGCCATCGCGCGCTCAACGTATTCCTTGCCGTCGGCGATGGTGAAGGCCAGCTCCTGCAC
>JBJTLX010000048.1:0-3703 GCA_046063245.1 Novosphingobium sp. | reverse complement strand
CATCCTCGGCCTGAAAAGTGGTGACGCCATATTCCTTGTAGCGCGCGAGGCTGTGCAGGATCGCCGATGCAGGCGTGATCGGATAGCCGCCGAAGAACATCGGCAGCTTCGCAAGCTGCGCGCCCGCGACGAGGCCCAGCGCGATGCCCTCCGCGCCGGTCAGGGTACGATAGAGGCCGGGCGCCACCGGGGCCGGATCGACATGATGCTGTTTGAGCGGCCCCGCGAGTTCGGCGGTTTCGCCATAGGCATGGCCGGCGTTGAGCGCGGCGATGTTGGCTTCGGCCAGCGTCGGGTTCTTGCGGAACTTGGCGTTGAGCCAGTCGATCAGCGGCGCGCGATCACGGTCGAACATCCACAGCGCCAGCCCCAGCGTCCACATGTTCTTGCAGCGCAGCGCTTCCTTGTTGCCCAGCCCGAACGGCTTGACAGATTCCAGCGTCAGCGCGCTGATATCGAAAGCCAGGACATTCCACTTGGCCAGGCTGCCGTCCTCGACCGGGTTGGTCTCGTACTTGGCCTTTTCCAGGTTGCGCTTGGTGAACTCGCCGGTGTCGGCGATGATCAACCCGCCGGGCTTGAGCGCGCCGACGTTGGTCTTGAGCGCGGCCGGGTTCATCGCCACCAGCACGTCGGGGGCATCGCCGGCGGTGTCGATCTCGGTCGAACCGAAGTTGATCTGGAACGCCGAAACCCCGAACAGCGTGCCCTGCGGCGCGCGGATTTCCGCCGGAAAATCGGGGAAGGTGGCGAAATCGTTGCCGGTCAGCGCGCTCGACAGGGTGAACTGCCCGCCGGTCAGCTGCATCCCGTCGCCAGAGTCGCCGGCAAAACGGACGACGACGGCTTCGGGGTGATTTTTGATCGATGCTTCGGGATCGGCGAATTGGGTGGCCATGCAAAGTCCTACTTCAGGCGAACGGGGCGCCTCTTGTCCCGGCGCCCTAGTCCCCTCCCATCACAGCGCGCAATCAAGAAAAACTGTCGTGCCCGCAATTCGACAAGAGGCCCGACAAGGCAGCTAGTCAAGGGGCTTCTACCCTCTTAACCTGTCGATTAAACAGCTTTGGAAAGAGGAAGCCGCCGCCATGACCGACACCCCCAACTTTCGCGAAGACGTCCAGGCCTTCCTGGCCATGGTCAACAGCCTGCCCGCGCCCGAAGCGCTGGTGCCGGAAGAGCAGCGCGCCGGTTATCTGGCGATAAAGCAGCTGATCGAGGCCGATCCGCGCGACATGGCGGTGATCAAGGACCTGGCCTGCCCGGGCCCGGCCGGCGACATCCCGGTGCGGTTTTACGACGTGCGCGCCGAGCGCGGCCCCTCGCCGGTAATCCTGTTCTTCCACGGCGGCGGCTTCGTGATCGGCGATCTCGACACGCACAATGCGCTGTGCACCGAATTGTCGGCCGAGCTCGACCTTCCGGTGCTGGCGGTGCACTACCGCCTTGCGCCCGAGCATCCCTTCCCCGCCGCGCCCGACGATTGCGAAGCCGCGGCGCGCTGGCTGGCGGGCAGCCCGGCCGCGCTGGGCCGCACGGTCACCGGGCTGGTGACGATCGGCGGATCTGCCGGGGGCAACCTGGCCACGGTGACCGCCCGCGCGCTGTGCGACAGGCCGGCGGCAGCGCCGATGCTGCTCCAGGTCCTGCTCTATCCCGCCACCGACGAATCGCAGGACGGATCGATGGATACCTTTGCCGAAGGGCACCTGCTGACCAAGGGCGTGATGGAATGGTTCTATGCGCTCTACCAGCCCAAGAGCGGCGATCCCCGCGCCTTTCCGCTCCATGCCAGCGCCAAGGGGATGTGCCCGTCGATCGTCGCCACCGCGGGGCTCGATCCCTTGCAGGACCAGGGTCTGCGCATCGCCGACAAGCTGGTCGAGGCCGGGGTCGATACCGTCTACCTCCACATGGCGGGGCTGACGCACGATTTTTCGACCACGCGCAAGGCCTTGCCCAGCGCCGCCGCGGCCACCGCCAAGGTTATCGCCGCGATGAAGTTGATGCTGATGAAGGTTTAGGGCAAAGGGCCGCGGATGTCCGATCCCCACGCCCACCTGCCCTATCGTCCCTGCGTCGGCGTCATGCTGGTCAATCACGCCGGCCACGCCTTCGTCGGCAAGCGGATCGATACCCGCGGCCAGCCCGACGAGGGCGGGACCTATTGGCAGATGCCGCAGGGCGGGATCGACGAGGGCGAAGAGCTGCGCGATGCGGCGCTGCGCGAGCTGTGGGAGGAGACCGGGGTCGAGGAACACCACGTTACCCTGCTCGCCCAGACCCGCGAGGAGCTGCTCTATGACTTGCCCGACGATCTGATCGGCAAGCTGTGGGGCGGCAAATACCGCGGCCAACGCCAGCACTGGATGCTGGCGCGGTTCGGCGGCGAAGACAGCGACATCCGCCTCGATGCGCATGATCCGGCCGAATTCGAAGCCTGGCAATGGATCAGCCCGGCCGAGCTGCCGGACCTCATCGTGCCGTTCAAGAAGCGCGTCTACCGCGCTGTTCTGGAAGAGTTTCGCGACCTGATCTAGTACGCGGTGACGACCGGATCGCTTTTCACCTGATCGGCAGTGACCACCTGCGGCGCCGGGCCTTTGCGGATCGCCGCGGCCAGTTCGGTGGTGGCCGGGCAGGTCGTGCCGCACAGCTGCTGAAGCCGCGACAGGTTGCGCCGGGCCTTGTCGATCGCGCCCTTTTCGACCAGCGCCGCGCCTTCCCCGGCGATGGCGTAGGTGTTGTTCGGCTCGATCTCCAGCGCCTCGCGATAATAGCGCAGCGCCTTGCCCTGCATGCCCTGCTTGCGGGTCGCTTCGGCCAGGTTGAGGTAGATCGCGACATGTCCCGGCTGGATCGTCAGCGCCGATTCAAAGGCGTCGATCGCCATATCGGCATTTCCGGCGACCAGCGCGGCGCGGCCCTGTGCGACCAGCGCGGCGGCGCGCCCATCGAGCGGCGCGGGCGGCGCGCCTTGCCCGACACTGGCGGTGACCGCCAGAATCGCGGACAAGGCTAGGGCGGCGGGCATGTAGCGCATCAAATGCTCCTTGAGGCCGGGCATGGCTGATCCGGTTACCACGGCGCAGCTAAACGTGCGATGAAAAATCCGTCGGTGGTGTCCTGCGCGGGATCGAGCCGCAGCCCCTCGCCGCGCGGCGTTCCGGCACCAAGATCGAGCGGCTCCACGCGCCAGTCGGGATGCCGGGCAAGGAAAGCGGCGGCCTGATCCGCGCCTTCGGCGTCGAGCAGCGAGCAGGTGACGAAGACCAGTCGTCCGCCCGGCCGGACTAGCGCGGTACCGAGATCGAGCAGGCGCGCCTGGATCGCGGTCAGTCGCGCCAGTTCCTGCGGGGTCAGCCGCCAGCGCGCCTCGGGATTGCGCCGCCAGGTGCCGGTGCCCGAGCACGGCGCGTCGATCAGCACAGCTTCGGCCGTGCCCGCAAGATCGCCCAGCGCCTCGATCTCGCGGCCCGGGCCCAGCAACCGGGTGTCGATCGGCGGCACCCCGGCGCGCGCCGCACGCGGGGCCAGGCGCGACAGGCGGGCGCGGTCGGTATCGCAGGCGATCAGGCGGCCTGTGCCAGCCATGTCCGCCGCCAGCGCGAGGGTCTTGCCCCCGGCCCCGGCGCAGAGGTCGATCACCGTCTCGCCGGGATGGGCTTCGACCGCGAGGCAGGCCAGCTGCGAGCCGGTGTCC
>JBJTLX010000047.1:0-4859 GCA_046063245.1 Novosphingobium sp. | reverse complement strand
TTGGGGGGGGGCGAATGCCAAAAACTCCACGCCATTGTTCGTGTCGAGCGAAGTCGAGACACCTGTGCGCGGCTTCTCGACTTCGCTCGACGCGAACGGACGTGGAGTGAATCGGACCGTGCCCCCGGTCACCTCGTACCCCGGCCGCCCGCCCAGAACATAGCCGAGCGTCGACTTGCCCGCGCCGTTGGGGCCCATGATTGCGTGGACTTCACCCGCGTTGATGGTCAGCGACAGGCCCTTGAGGATCGGCTTGTCGGCGACGGTGGCGTGGAGGTCGGTAATCGTCAGCATCAGGAAGCCTGTTCGGTAAGATTGTAGCGTTTGTGGACCCGGTCGACCGGGGTGCCGTCGGCCAGCGGAACGCCGGGGGTGACGCCGTGATCGACGAAGCCCTGCTTGGTGTAGAAGGCGAGGCCGCCGGTGTTATCGCCGCGGATCGTGGCGTTGATCGCGCTGTGGCCGAGCGCGCGGGCGCGCTCGACCGTCACCGGGAATAGCGCCGAGCCGACGCCGCGCTGCTTGCCATCGATCCGCGCGAAGGTGCCGATGTCGCCAATGTCCTCGGGCAGGCCGGGGTAGCGGCCGAGGGTCTGAAAGCCGGCCAGCTCGCCGTCCTCGTCGACCGCAACGTGGCAGCAGTGGACCTTGGGCCCGGTCAGGTAGGCCGCGTCGAGCGCCTCGGAGGTGAACTCTGCCTGCAAGGCAGTCGTGCCGCCGGCGCGGATCACCGCGTTGAGCAGGTCGGCCAGCGCGGGGGCGTCGGCGCTGGTCACGGGGCGGACGGTGACGGTCACTGCGCGATGTCTCGCGGCGGGCGGCGCTGTTCGCGGCGGGCGCGCCCGCGCTCGTCATAGCGCGCCTTCATCGCCGCAACGATCTGCGCGACCACCGCAGCGGGATCGGCCAGCACATCGGCGGCGGGAAAGCGCAGCAGGTTGACCCCCACTGCGGCCAGGCTCTGGTCGCGCCGGGTGAGCAGCGCGGGATCGCCGCCCTCGTCGATCGACACCGCGATCTTCAAGGGATTGCAGGCGAAGTCGACCACGGCCGAGCCGATCACCTGCTGGCGGGTCAGCTTGTACTTGCCGAGATTGGCCTCGTTCAGCGCCGCGCTCAGCGCCTTCTGCGCTTCGGTCGGATTGAGCTTGGCGATCCGCGCCTGCTCGTGAATCGCATCGAGCCGCGCCTTCGAAATCGTCCACCCGCGCCCGCGCTTCTCGATCGCGGGGGCGTCGGCGCGGTCCTCGGGAGCGAGGATGGTGAGGGTTTTCTTGGTCATTGCTTTACCCAACCGAATTCGTCGCCCCGCACCTGATGCGGGGCTTGGCTGCCTTCCGTTCCGCCGCGCGAAGAAAAGCCCAGCCCCGTGTCAAGCACGGGGTGACGGGTAAGGCCTGAGGTATCGACGTTATGCATGCGGTGCATCTGACTATTTCTTACCGATCGTTTGATTGTGAGACATATCTTCGATTGGTGCTCCACTTGCCGTCGGTCCGGCCAAAGGCTCCACAGGTAGTATCCGCGGCATATCGAGTTCACTGCCAACCATGATGTTTTGCTGGGTCGGTTGCTCACCCCAATGCCGGCTGTGCGCCCGGTGACGCTTCGCAAGCGAAATCGCCATGAGCGGAACTCCAATGATCATAGCCAGCCAGGCCAAATAAGCGCTCACCCCACGCTCCCCTCAAGCGAAATCCCCAGCAGCTTCTGCGCCTCGACCGCGAACTCCATCGGCAGCTGTTGCAGCACTTCCTTGGCGAAGCCGTTGACGATCAGCGCCACCGCCGCTTCCTGGTCGAGCCCGCGCTGCATCGCGTAGAACAGCTGGTCGTCGCTGATCTTGCTGGTAGTCGCCTCGTGCTCGATCTGCGCGCTGGGATTGCGTACCTCGATATAGGGCACGGTGTGCGCGCCGCAGTCCTTGGACAGCAGCAGCGAATCGCACTGGGTGAAATTGCGCACCCCTTCGGCCTGGGGGGCGACACGGACCAGCCCGCGGTAGGTGTTCTGGCTCTTGCCGGCCGAGATGCCCTTGCTGACGATGGTCGAGCGGCTACCCTTGCCATTGTGGATCATCTTGGTGCCGGTATCGGCCTGCTGGTAATTGTTGGTCACCGCGACCGAGTAGAACTCGCCCACCGAATCCTCGCCATTCAGGACGCAGCTGGGATATTTCCAGGTGATCGCCGAGCCGGTCTCAACCTGGGTCCAGCTCACTTTCGAGCGCTTGCCCTGGCACAGCGCGCGCTTGGTAACGAAGTTGTAGATCCCGCCCAGCCCTTCGGCGTTGCCGGGATACCAGTTCTGCACGGTCGAATACTTGATCTCGGCATCGTCGAGCGCGACCAGTTCGACCACCGCAGCGTGGAGCTGGTTCTCGTCGCGCATCGGCGCGGTGCAGCCTTCGAGGTAGCTGACATAGGCGCCCTTGTCGGCAACGATCAGCGTGCGTTCGAACTGCCCAGTGTTTTCGGCGTTGATGCGGAAATAGGTGCTGAGCTCCATCGGGCAGCGGACCCCTTCGGGCACGTAGACGAAGGTGCCGTCGGAAAAGACCGCGCAGTTGAGCGCCGCGAAGAAGTTGTCGCGCACCGGCACGACCTTGCCCAGCCACTGCTTCACGAGATCCGGGTACTCGCGGATCGCCTCGGAGATTGAGAGGAAGATCACTCCGGCCTTCTTGAGCTCTTCGCGGAAGGTGGTGGCGACACTGACGCTGTCAAACACCGCGTCGACCGCGACCTTGCGCGCGCCTTCGACCCCGGCGAGGACCTTCTGCTCCTCAAGCGGGATGCCGAGCTTGCGGTAGACCTCGAGAATGTCGGGATCGACCTCGTCCAGCGACGCCAGCTTGGGCTTTGCTCGCGGCGCGGCGTAGTAATAGGCGTCCTGGTAATCGATCGGCGGGACCTTGAGCATGGCCCAGTCGGGCATCTCCATCGTCTGCCAGTGGCGGAACGCCTTGAGCCGCCACTCGAGCATCCATTCGGGCTCGTTCTTCTTGGCCGAAATGAAGCGGACGGTGTCCTCATCCAGTCCCTTGGGGGCGAAATCGGTGGCGATATCCGCCGACCAGCCGTGCTCGTAGTCGGCGACCTTGGCCGCGGCATCGCGCGCCGCCTGATCCTTGACCATGTCGTTCATCGTGCGGTCTCCGCCAGGCGGGTCAGCGGGACATCGGCCAGGGCGCCGCGCACCGCCGCGCTGACCGTGGCCCAGTGCGGACGGGCGACGCAGCCCGTTTCATGCGCGCAGTCACCGTGCGATTCGTCGGCGCAGGGGGCCAGGCCGATCGGCCCTTCGACCGCTTCGACAATGTCGGCCAGGGTGATTGCCGCCGCCGGGCGCGCCAGCTTGAGCCCGCCGCCGACCCCGCGTGCGCTGCGCAGCAGGCCGGCCGCGGTCAGCCGGCTGACCAGCTTCTGCACGGTCGGCACCGGCAGCCCGGTTTCCTCGGCCAGCTGCGCCGCGGCGACCCGCGCACCGCCGCAATGGCGCGCGGCCGCGCTCATCGTCAGGACGGCATAGTCTGCCATGTTGGAAAGGCGCATCGGCACATCCAGTCAAATCGGAACGAATCTATCCGATTTGCTCTAGGCCGCTTCGCCGCGAATTTCAACCGTGCGCGGGAACCAGACAAAAGAGCGGCCCCCCCGGGGTGCCGAGAGGGCCGCTTTGAGTCTAAGAACTCGTCGCAGAAAGCTACGAGCCCTTCGGGTCGCAAGGCCGAACTAACCGATTCGCATCCTGGCGGATTGTATGGAATCGACAAATTGTGCGTCAAAATGTGCATGATGCGCGTTGCAAACGATTATACTGTCTTGACGCGGGACACGTCGACAGTGCGGCCATGGCCTGCCATAGGCTCGCGGCGATGATCTTTGCACTGCTCCGCCCGCTGCTTCGCCAGCTCGATGCCGAGACCGCGCACCGCCTGGCGATCCTCTCGCTCGCGGCCTGGCCACGCGGCGGCACGACGCGCACCGACGGGCCGCTGGCGACCAGCCTCGCCGGGCTTGATTTCCCCAATCCGCTCGGCATCGCTGCCGGGTTCGACAAGGATGCCGAGGTGCCCGACGCGCTGCTTGGCGTCGGTTTCGGCTTTGCCGAGGTCGGCTCGATCACTCCGCTGCCCCAGGCCGGGAATCCGCGGCCGCGATTGTTCCGGCTGGAAGAGGATCGCGGCGTGATCAACCGCATGGGCTTCAACAACGGCGGGGCCGAGGCAGCCGTGGCGCGGCTGGCGCGCCGTGCCGGGCGCCCCGGGATCGTCGGCATCAACATCGGTGCCAACAAGGATTCGCCCGACCGCGTCGCCGACTATGCGACCATGGCGCGGCTGATGGCTCCGCTGGCAAGCTATCTGGCGGTCAACATATCCAGCCCCAACACCCCCGGTCTGCGAGCCCTGCAGGACGATGCTGCGCTGACCGGCCTGCTCGACGCGGTGCTCGAATCGCGCGGCCGCCACGGCCCGCCGGTGTTCCTCAAGGTCGCGCCCGATCTTGCGCCTGCCGACATCGACGCGATCGCCCGGATCGCGATCGACAAGCAGCTCGGCGCGCTGATCGTGTCGAACACGACCATTTCGCGCCCGGCGCTGCGCTCTCCCCATGCCGGCGAGACCGGCGGGCTGTCAGGCGCGCCGCTGCGCGACCTGGCCCAGCAGCGGCTGCGCGATTTCCGCACGGCGAGCGGCGGCGCGCTGCCGCTGGTCGGGGTAGGCGGGATAGCCAGCGCAGAAGACGACTGGGCGCGGATCCGCGCCTGGGCCAGCCTGGTCCAAATCTCTTCTGTGATGGCTTATGCCGGTCCGGGGGTCGCCCACCCGATGACAAAAGGGTTGGCCAGGCTGA
>JBJTLX010000046.1:0-3594 GCA_046063245.1 Novosphingobium sp. | reverse complement strand
TGCAGTTCGGGCAGCATGTCGCTTGGCTTGGCGACGTGGAACGCGCCGCTCGCGATGAACAGCACGTGATCGGTTTTCATCGGGCCGTACTTGGTCGAAACAGTGGTGCCCTCGATCAGCGGCAGCAGGTCGCGCTGCACGCCCTCGCGGCTCACCGAACCGCCGCGCACGTCGCTGACCGCGATCTTGTCGATCTCGTCGATGAAGACGATGCCGTTGTGCTCGGCATTGTGCAGCGCGACGCGGGCGACATCGTCCTGGTCCATGCGCTTTTCGGCTTCCTCATCGACCAGCTTGGTCCAGGCCTCGGGCACTTTCAATTTGCGCCGCTTGAGGTTCTGCTTGCCCATCGCCTTGTTCATCATGTCGGACAGGTTGATCATCCCGACCCCGCCGGGCATGCCGGGAATGTCGAACCCGCCGGCGGGCGAATCCTCGACCTCGATCTCGACCTCGGTATCGTCCATCGCCTTTTCCACGATGCGCTGGCGGAAACTCTCGCGGGTGGCTTCGGACGCGCCTTCACCGACCAGCGCCTTCAATAGGCGGTCCATCGCGCCCTTCTCGGCGGCTTCGCGCACGGCTTCGCGGCGGCGATCCTTTTCCAGCCGGATCGCTTCCTCAACCAGGTCGCGGGCGATCTGCTCAACATCGCGGCCGACATAGCCGACCTCGGTAAACTTGGTCGCCTCGACCTTGACGAAGGGCGCTTCGGCCAGCTTGGCCAGCCGGCGGCTGATCTCGGTCTTGCCGCAGCCGGTCGGCCCGATCATCAGGATGTTCTTCGGGGTCACCTCGTCGCGCAGTTCGGGGCTGAGCCGCTGGCGCCGCCAACGGTTGCGCAGCGCCACGGCGACGGCCTTCTTGGCCTCGGTCTGGCCGATGATGTGTTCGTCGAGCGCGCGGACGATCGCTTTGGGGGTCAGATTGTCTTGCATGGATCAGATGACCTCAACCGTCACGCGGTCGTTGGTGAAGACGCAGACTTCGGCCGCCACCGCCATGTCGCGGCGGGCGATCTTTTCGGGGTCCTGCTCGTATTCGACGAGGGCCTTGGCGGCGGACAGGGCATAGTTCCCGCCCGATCCGATCGCGGCGATGCCTTCCTCGGGCTCCAGCACGTCGCCGTTGCCGGTGAGGATCAGCAGCACGTCCTTGTCGGCGACGATCATCAGCGCCTCGAGGTTGCGCAGGTACTTGTCGGTGCGCCAGTCCTTGGCCAGTTCGACCGCAGCGCGCATCAGCTGGCCACGGTGCTGCTCCAGCTTCTTTTCCAGCCGTTCGAACAGGGTGAAGGCATCGGCGGTCGCCCCGGCAAAGCCGGCGATGACGCTGCCGTCACCCAGCCGGCGGACCTTGCGGGCGTTGGGCTTCATCACGGTGTTGCCCATGGAGACCTGGCCATCGCCGGCGATGACGGTCTTGCCGCCCTGCTTGACGCCGATGATGGTGGTGCCGTGCCACTGGACCAGGCCGTGGCGTTCGTGTGAGGAGTTCATGCGCCGGATATATGACCGATCCGGCGCGCTTCAACCTCAACTGCCGTTGGGGCCGCCGGTGTTGTCGCCGCCGCCTGCACCGCCGCCGCCCGCGCCGACCGTACCGATGTTGCCGAACAGATCCTCAAGGAAGGTCCGTTCGCGGCCCAGGGTCGGGGTCTTGTCGCCATCGGGATCGAGCCGGACGACCTTTTCGATCCCGGTCCGGTTGATCGCGGCGACATTGCCTTTTTCGTCGAAGCTGACCTTCATGACCAGCTGGTCCTTGGTCTGCGGGCTGCCGAACGGCTTTTGCCGCGCGTTGATCGCGACATAGTACCAGTCCTTGCGGCCGAAATCGCTGATGAAGGTCGGGCGGCCCAGCGTCCGCTCAACCGACTGGGCGTTGTCGATGCCCGGCTGGATCGAATCGACCAGCACCGGATCGACGATATAGCCGCGGTGGTCCTTGATCGAACTGCACGCGCCCAGCGCCAGCAATGCCGTCGCGGCCAGCAGAAAACGAGACCTGTGCTGCATCAAAACCCTTGCTCCAGTCTGCCGGGCCGCGGTCACTTCGACATTGCCGCCCGCCATCGTCTATTCTATCGCCGCCGAGCCTTAGGCAACCTTGCCGCACCTGGCAATCCCGGCCCGCGGCGCCCGCTTGGGGCCGGGGGGTTTAATCCCCGCTGAATGATCGAAAGGCAACCTGCGCATGTCGTTTCTAGGCCGTCTGCTGGGCACCCAGCCCGATCCGCGCGATGCGCTGCGCCCGCTGTGGCACCGCGTGGTCGCCATCGCGCGCGAGCCCGGCTGGTATGCCAAGGGCGGCGTGGCCGACAGCGTGGCCGGGCGGTTCGACGCGGTCACCCTGGTACTGGCGCTGGTCATGCTGCGGATGGACGGCAGCGACGCCCTGCGCCAGCCTTCGGCCCGGCTGACCGAGCTGTTCGTCGACGACATGGACGGCCAGCTGCGCCAGAGCGGGGTCGGCGACCTGGTCGTGGGCAAGCGCATTGGCAAGATGGTCAGCGTGCTGGGGGGCCGGATCGAGGCGCTGCGCGGCGCGCTCGCCCAGGCCGATGACACCGACCTGATCGCCGCGCTGGACCGCAATGTGACCTTCGGCGATGCCCCCGCCCCGGCGGCGGTGGCGGCCGAACTGCGGGTGCTGGCCGCGACGCTGGCGGCGACGCCGGACGAGGACCTGCTGGCCGGAGCGATCGCGCGATGAGCGAGTTTTCGCGGATCTACCGGCAGCACGCCCTGCCCGCCGGGGCGCAGCAGCTGGTCGCCACGGCCGAGGAATGCGCCGCGCTGGCCAAGCGTTTCGATCTGATCGCGGTGACGTCGCTGGACGCGACCGTTGCGCTGACTCCCGACGGACCCAATGTGCAGGCCAAGGGGCGGCTGCAGGCGCAGATCGTCCAGCCCTGCGCGGTTTCGGCCGAAGAGCTTGACGTAACAATCGACGAGCCGGTCGCGCTGCGCTTCGTCCCCGCGCTGGCCGCGCCCGACCCCGATGCGGAAATCGAACTGGCCGAGGGCGAGCTTGACGACATCGAGATGGCCGGCGGACAATTCGACCTGGGCGAGGCGCTGGCGCAGAGCCTGGGCCTGGCGATTGATCCCTACCTGACCGGGCCCCTGGCCGAGGAAGCGCGGCGCCGCGCAGGGCTTGTCGGCGAAGGTGAGACCGGCCCCTTTGCCGCGCTCAAGGGTCTGCTGAAAGACTAGCCGATCAGAACGGGATGTCGTCGTCGAGATCGTCGGCGAATCCGCCGCCGCCGCCGCCCGCACCGCCGCTACCGCCGCCGAAGCCCGACCCGCCGGACTTCTGTCCGCCGCCATAGCTGCCGCCGCCGGACGAACCGCCACCGCCACCGCCACCCTGGCCGCCGCCGGGCGCGCCATCGAGCATGGTCAGCACGCCGCCCAGCCCGCCGACCGAAACCTCGGTCGAATAGCGGTCGTTGCCCGATGCGTCCTGCCACTTGCGGGTGCGCAGCTGGCCTTCGATGTAGACCTTGCTGCCCTTGCGCAGATAGCGCTCGGCCACGCCGACCAGTCCGTCCGACTGGAGCACCACGGAGTGCCACTCGGTCCGTTCCTT
>JBJTLX010000045.1:0-3581 GCA_046063245.1 Novosphingobium sp. | reverse complement strand
GCTGCTGATTTCGGCGGGAACCAAGAACCAGTTTGTCTCTACTCAATTCGCTTTGCTGTCGGGCTTCCTGCCCTCGCTCTTGCTGTCGGGTTTCCTGTTCGAGATCGATTCGATGCCGCGCGCGATCCAATGGCTGACCTACATCGTTCCGGCGCGCTACCTGATCCCCTCGCTGCAGAGTGTGTTCCTGGTCGGCGACGTCTGGAAGCTTTTTGTGCCCAACATCCTGATCCTGTTCGGATTCGGAGCGTTTTTCTTCTTGCGCGTCACCCGCGCGATCAAGCGGCGCATTGCATGAGCGGGGCGCTGACCCGGATCGCCGCCATGGCGCTGAAGGAACTGCGCGTCGTTCTGCTCGACCGGCGGGTGCTGACCACGCTGGTCATCTCGCCGATCATCCAGCTGATCCTGTTCGGTTTCGCCACCACGCTGGAGGTCAAGAACATCGCCGTCGGGGTGGTCAACCGCGACAACGGCGCCGCGTCGGAGCAGTTCCTCGCCGGCGCGGGCGCGCTGCGCAACATCCGTGAACTGCACCCCTATGCCAGCGAACAGGCCCTGGCCGAGGCGATCGAGCAGCGCGACGTGATCGCCGGGGTGATCATCCCGCCCGATCTGTCGGCCCGCGTCGCGCGCGGCGAACCGGGATCGATCGGGCTGGTGCTCGACGGGCGGCGGATCAATGCAGCGCAGATCGTCGCCGGCTATATGAACGACATCGCGCTGCAGACCGGCGCGACGCTGCGCCCCGAAGCGGGTGTACCGAACCCGCAAATTTCCGCGCGGCACTGGTTCAATCCCAACCTGGAGTACCGCTGGTTCACCCTGCCGGGGATGATCACGCTGATCACGACGGTATTGGTCCTGTCGGTATCGGTCCAGGCCATCGCCCGCGAGCGCGAGGCCGGGACCTGGGACCAGTTGATGGCCATGCCGATGCGCTATTGGGAAATCGTCGCGGGCAAGTGCGTGCCGGCCTTTACCGTGGGTCTGGCCAACGGGACGCTTTACATCCTGATCATCCCGCTCGTCTCCGACGTTCCCTTCGTCGGATCGGCGGGTTTGATGATCCTGGCGATCGCCAGTTTCAGCCTCGCCGTCACCGCGATCGGGCTCAGCGTGTCGACCCTGGCGCAGAACCAGCAGCAGGCCTTTCTTGGCGGTTTTCTGGTGATCGTGCCGATGATGCTGCTGTCGGGTTATGCCAGCCCGGTGGATTCGATGGCGCCCTGGCTGCAGCCCGTGTCGCGGCTCGATCCGCTCAGCCACATGCTGATCGTGTGCCACGGCCTGTTCCTCAAAGACATGCCCGCGGCGATGGTCTTCGCGCAAATCGTGCCGATGCTGGCGGTCGCCGCGGCGGCGCTGATCGCGGCGACCTTGTTGCTCAAATGGCGCAGCGAGTGACCAGAAACGAGACTCGGTCCATCGCAATTCGGAAATTTTCCTTTGCCAAGGGGCCGTGCCTTCAGTTAGATTCCTGAAAAGAGAGCGGGCAAAGGGGTCCGTCAGCCGAATAGTTAGGTCGCAACAAGAGGGGCATATGGATCGACTTTCGAGCGATCTTGGCGGGCGTGAAGTAGCGGTTGAGGCGCAGCCGAACTGTGCGATCCCGTTTACCAGCCATGCCGAAGAATTACTGGTCCAGGCGCAGCGACGACTGGCGATCCCCGAAGAGCTATTCGGACTCGATCAGCTGGACGTCTTCTACGATGACGATGCGGCCGCGCTGTGGAGCTATATGCGGCCCAGTGGCCGTCCCAGCTTTACCCCGCCGATGCTTGGCGATTTCATCAACTGGCAGCGCCTGATCGGGGCTCATTTCGGGCCCGACCATGTGCCGCTGCGCTATCTCGTGCTGGGCAGTCGGGCACCGGGCGTGTTCTGCTTCGGCGGCGATCTTGAGCTGTTCGCCGCGCTGATCCGCGAAGGCAACCGCGATGGCCTGGCCGCCTATGGCTATCGCTGCGTCGAGATTCTGCATCGCAACCTGCAATCGCTCGACCTGCCGATGCTGACGATCGGGCTGGTCCAGGGCCAGGCCCTGGGCGGCGGGTTCGAGGCGCTGCTGTCATTCGACTATATCGTGGCCGAACGCGGTTCGGTGTTCGGGCTGCCCGAGGTCAAGTTCGGACTGTTCCCGGGCATGGGCGCGCACGCCTTCCTGTCGCGCAAGCTGGGTTCGGCCATGGCCGACCGGGTCATCATGGGCGACGTGAGCTTCACTGCCGAGCAGATGCACGACATGGGCATCGTCCATGTCCTGGCCGAGCCGGGACAGGGGGTTGCCGCGGTCAAGGATTTCATGCGCCGGTCGGAACGGCGCCATGCCGGGCTGGTCGGCGCGCGCCGCGCCAGCAAGCGCGCCGATGACATTGCGCTGTCCGAATTGCGCGACATCGTCGACCATTGGGCCAATGCGGCGCTGAACCTGCGCGAGCAGGACCTCAAGCTGATGCAGCGGCTGGCCGCGGCGCAGGAAAAGCTCCCCCGCGACGCGGCCGCCGTTGCCGCTTAGACTGAGACCCTCGTGTAGAAAGCCCTTCCCCGTGGGGGAAGGGTCGGGATGGGGGGGATCCCTCTCGATGTGCCGAACCCCCACCCCCAACCCCTCCCCAACGGGGAGGGGAGATTCAAGGTGGACTGCGCCTAAGCGGCGTCGACCATCACCACTTCGGCATCGTCGAGCGCTTCGACGCGCAGGCTGGCTTCGCCGGTAACTGCCACGCCGTCGCGCGGCTGGGCCTCGACCCCGTTGACCCGGATCCGCCCGACCGGCGCGACCAGATAGGCGTGGCGCGATGGATCGATCGGATAGTCGATCGTCGTGCCGGCGGGGATCGTCGCGGCAACGACGCGGGCATCGGTGCGGATCGCCAGGGCGTCATCGGCGTCGGGACTGCCGCTGGCGACCACTTCCCAGCGGCCCGCGCGCTCGCCGCGCGGAAAGGCGCGCTGCCCCCAGCCGGGGGTGCCGCCGGCGCGGTTCGGCTGGATCCAGATCTGGAACAGCGTGGTGGTTTCATCCTCCAGGTTGAATTCGGCGTGCTGGATGCCGCTGCCGGCACTCATCACCTGAACATCGCCGGCACCCGTGCGCCCGGCATTGCCAAGGCTGTCGCGGTGGCTGATCGCGCCGCTGCGCACGAAGGTCACGATTTCCATGTCGCGGTGGGGATGGGCCGGAAAGCCGCTTTTTGCAGCAATCGTATCGTCGTTCCAGACGCGGATCGGACCCCAGCTCATCCGGGCCGGATCGTAATAGTCGGCGAAACTGAAGTGGTGAACGGCTTTAAGCCAGCCATGGTCGGCATGGCCGAGGCCGGAAAAGGGTCTGATTTCGATCATGCTGTTTTCCACATCGGCAGGGAGTGACCGCCGGAACGCACCCAAGATGGTATGTGAGACAAAGCGTTCAAGGGCTGCGGGAAAGCGGATCGTCATTGCGATATGTGATATTGTCACATCAAGCGACGGACGCTAGAGGACCCTGCAACATGCGCTGCCAAGATCGCCGCGCCAGCCCCTGGAACCGTCATGACGCGCATCGCTGCCCACAAACTGGCCGCCAGCCTTGCTGG
>JBJTLX010000044.1:0-3035 GCA_046063245.1 Novosphingobium sp. | reverse complement strand
CGACGCTGATCCCCCAGATTGTTGCGATGGAACTCGGCGCAGACTGGCGCCAGGTCGCGGTCGAGCCGGCCCCGGTCAGCGGCGCCTATGGCAATGCCGTGCTGGCGGCGCGGTGGTCGCGGCTGTGGCTGCCGCTGGTGCCGAGCCTCGCCGGATCGCCCGATGCCTTCCTGGCCAAGCGCTTTGCCGAGGAAGAGGCCTTCAACGTCATGGCCGACGGCACCTCGCTGGCGGCGTTCGAATATCCCGCGCGGGTCGCCGCCGCCTCAGCCCGCGCCATGCTGGCCCGCGCCGCCGCGGCGAAGTGGGGTGTCGCCTGGGAAGCGTGCGAATCCGAAGGCGGCTTCATCCTCCACGGCAAGAACAAGCTGTCGTTCGCCGCGCTGGCCGAAGACGCCGCCGGCTATGCCCCGCCCGATCCGCCGGTGCTGCGCATCCAGCCGCCGCTGGAACATGCCGCGGAATTTCCGCCGGGGGCGCCGCTGCGCTTTCCCCGGCTCGACCTGCCGGCCAAGGTCGACGGCAGCTATACCTTCGCCGCCGATGTCCGCCTGCCCGACATGGTCTTCGCTGCGATCCGCCACGCGCCGCAGGGCAAGGCCAAGCTGGCCGGCTACGACACCAACCTCGCCCAGGGGGTCAAGGGCCTGCTCAAGCTGGTCAACGGTCCCGACTGGCTGGCCGCGGTGGGCACGACCTGGTGGGCGGCGGAGCGCGCCTTGAGCCTGATCGCGCCGCGCTTTGCAGTAAGCGAACGCGCCGACAGCGCGGCGATCGGCAAGACTTTGGACAAGGCGCTGCGCTATGGCACGGCCACGCGCATGGCCGAGCGCGGCGATCCCGATCAATGGCTCGGCAGCAAGTACGAACACGTTGCGGGCTATTCCATTGCCCCGGCGCTCCACGCCGCGCTGGAAACCGCCAGCGCGACCGCGCGGTTCAGCGATGGCAAGCTGGAGCTGTGGTTGGCCAGCCAGGCACCGCAGGCGGCGCGGCGCGCGGCAGCGGCAGCGGCGGGCCTGTCGATCGACCAGGTCGTGCTCTATCCGATGCCGGGCGGGGGCAGCTTCGACGCCCGGCTGGAAAACGACCACGCCGGCGAAGTCGCGCTGATCGCCAGGCAGCTGGGCAAGCCGGTGCAGCTGACCTGGTCGCGCTGGCAGGAACATGTCGCCGCCCGGCCGCGCAGCCCGGCCCGGGCGATCCTGGGCGCGCGCACCGCCGCCGATGGATCGCTGACCGCGCTCAAGCTGCGGGTCGCCATGCCGGCCACCACGGCGGAGTTCGGCAAGCGCCTGTTCGATGGGGACAGCGCGCGCGATGCCCTAGACGCGCAGGACCACGCCGATCCCTTGTTCTTTGCCGGACTGGTCCCGCCCTACGGCTTCGATCACCTGCTGGTCGAACATTGCCCGGCGCGGATCGACCTGCCGACCGCACGGATGCGCGGCAACGGCGCCGCGCTGGGCTGCTTCCTGATCGAGACCTTCATCGACGAGCTGGCGGCCAAGGCCGGGCGCGAGCCATTGTCCTACCGGATCGCCATGCTGGGCCAGGACCTCAAGCTGGCGGGGGTGCTGCAGCGCGCCGCCAACCTGCCGAATGGAGCGGCGGCGCGGTGGGCAGCGGCCAAGGCGTGGCGTGCTGCCGGATGGACATGGCCGGGCGTGAAGGGCGGATCGCGGTGATCGCCAGCGCTCGCCGCGACGAGCGCGGGATCCGCGTCGACAAGCTGACCGCGGTGGCTGATCTCGGCCGGATCATCAACGCCGACATCGCCCGCCAGCAGATCGAAGGCGGGCTGGTTTTCGGCATGGGCCTCGCCAACGGCTGCACCACCACCTATGCCAACGGCCTGCCCCAGATTGGGCGGCTTGGCCTGCTTGGCCTGCCGCTGCTGGGCGACTGTCCGGAGATCGAAGTGGATTTCATCGAAAGCGAGGCCGATCCGTTCGACCCCGGCGAACTGGGCGTGGCAGCGGTGGTCCCGGCGATTGCCAATGCACTTTATGCCGCCGGCGGCACGCGGATCCGCACCCTGCCGCTGACCGGGGCGGGGCTGTAATGCCGCGCCCTGCCGAGCATCCCGCGATCGCTACGCCAAAAATCGGCGTGCTGCTGGTCAACCTGGGCACCCCCGACGCGCCCGACGCCCCTGCGGTGCGGCGCTATCTCAAGGAATTCCTGTCCGACCGCCGCGTGGTCGAAATTCCGCGGCTGGTGTGGTGGCCGATCCTCAACGGGATCATCCTCAACACCCGGCCGAAGAAGAGCGCCCATGCCTATAGCCAGGTGTGGAGCGAAGATGGTTCACCGCTCGCCACGATCACCAAGGCCCAGGCGCTGGCCTTGCAGGCGCGGCTTGGTGAAGGCGTGCAGGTCGATTGGGCGATGCGCTATGGCAATCCCGCGCTCGGCACGCAGGTCCAGGCGCTGAAGGACCAAGGCTGCGAACGCATCCTGGTCGCCCCGCTCTATCCGCAGTATTCGGGCGCAACCACCGCGACGGTGATCGACGCGCTGGGCGCGCAGCTGGCGACGATGCGCTTGCAGCCGGCGCTGCGCACTCTGCCGCCCTACTACGACGATCCGCTGCATATCGAGGCGCTGCGCGCCGATACCGCGCGCCAGCTGGCCGCTCTGGATTTCGTGCCCGAAGTGCTGCTGCTGTCGTTCCACGGCATGCCCGAGCGGACCTTGCAGCTGGGCGATCCCTACCACTGCCATTGCCGCAAGACCGCGCGGCTGCTGGGCGCGGCGCTGGCCCCTGAGTTCCCGGAGCTGCGGATCGAGACCAGTTTCCAGTCGCGCTTCGGCCGGGCCAAGTGGCTCGAACCGGCCACAGACGCGGTGCTCGCCGCCGAAGCCGCCAAAGGCACCCGCCGACTGGCCATTGCCGCCCCGGGCTTTTCCGCCGACTGCCTGGAAACCCGCGAGGAGCTGGCAATCCGCGGCAAGGAGCAGTTTGTCGAGGCGGGCGGCACGCAGTTTGCGGCGCTCGATTGCCTCAACACCTCGGACGCCGGAATGGCCAT
>JBJTLX010000043.1:0-13706 GCA_046063245.1 Novosphingobium sp. | reverse complement strand
ATCGCCGTGAACAGCATCTCGTCCCAGCCGATATCGAACATGGCTGCGTGGTCCCGCCGAGTGGCGGCTTACTGGGGGGGACGGCTGGTAGGGTCGACCACCGTTTCGCCGTTGAGCGTGCCCTGGTTCTGCGCGGCCGGCGGGATCTGCGGCGGAGCGGCGGGCGGCGGGGTGGTTTCGTCAGCCATGCCCTGCTTGAAGCTTTTCACGCCCTTGCCGAAATCGCCCATGAATTCGGAAACCTTGCCGCGCCCAAACAGCACCAGCACGACCACCGCAAGGACCAACAGGTGGACCGGCGACAAACCAAACATCGAACTTACTCCTCGACAGGCGGGCACCTTGCGGGCCGCCGCGAACCCCCACACCCGATGCACTTAGGCGCTTTCGTCTTCGCTTTCCAGTGCGCCGGAAGGATTTTCGCCCTCCTCGGCAGTACCCGGAACGTCCATCGCCGCTGCGAGAGCATCGTCGACCGGATCGAGCAGCCCGGCGGCGCGCAATTCGTCGATCCCCGGCAGATCGCGGCGGCTTTCGAGCCCGAAATGCGTGAGGAAATCCGGCGTGGTGGCATAGATCACCGGCCGCCCCGGCACTTCCCGCCGACCGACGATCCGCACCCAGCCGGCTTCCATCAGCACGTCGAGCGTGCCCTTGGCGGTCTGCACCCCGCGGATCGCCTCGATCTCGGCGCGACTGACGGGCTCGTGATAGGCGATGATGCTGAGCGTCTCGGTCGCTGCGCGCGACAGGCGGCGGACCTCTTCGCGTTCGCGCCGCAGGAGATGAGCCAGATCGGGCGCGGTCTGAAAATGCCAGCGCTTGCCGCGCTCGACCAGGTGGACCCCGCGCACGCTATAGGTCTCAGCCAGTTCGGCCAGTGCCGCGCGCACGTCGGCACCGCCCAGGTGCTGGGCAATCGCTTCGGCGCTCAGCGGCTGCTCGGCGGCGAACAGCGTCGCCTCGACCGCGCGGACCAGATCGTCCGGCCGGGAATTCATGGACTCTGTCACGCCTTGACTGCCTTCAGATGCAGCGGGCCGAAGGTATGCTCCTGGCGCATTTCCGCCTTGCCCAGCCGCGCCAGTTCGAGCGCGGCGACGAAGCTGGAGGCCAGCGCCGAGCGGCGCAGCTTGGGATCGGCGTGCGGCGGCAGAAAATCGCGCAGCTCCATCCAGTCGAGGTTGACCCCGAGCATCGCCGAGACCCGCGACAGCGCGCTGTCGAGCGTCATTACCATCCGGTCGCGGACCATGTGGACCACCGGCTGGGTCCGCGCCTTGACCTGGCCGTAGGCCTGGACCAGCGCGAACCAGTCGCACTGCCACAGCGCCTTGCGATCGATCCGCAGACCTTCGGGCGCGCCGCGGGCAAACACGTCGCGGCCCAGCCGGTCGCGCCCCATCAGCCGCCCCGCGGCATCGCGCATCGCCGCCAGCCGCTGCAGCCGCAATTGCAGGCGCAGGGCCAGTTCCTCGGGGCTCGGCTCGACCTCCGGGTCGCGCGGCAACAGCAAGGCCGATTTGAGGTAAGCGAGCCACGCCGCCATCACCAGGTAATCGGCGGCAAGTTCCAGCCGCAGGGCCTCGGCCCGCTCGATATAGGTCAGGTACTGATCGACCAGGGCGAGAATCGAGATCCGCCGCAGATCGACCTTCTGCCGCCGCGCCAGATCGAGCAGCAGGTCGAGCGGCCCTTCCCACCCGTCGAGCTCGAGATAGAGCGCCTCGTCCCCCGCGGCGGCGGCGGCAACGCCCTGCCAGTCGTCGTCGGGGAAAGTCACGGCGGGGCTGTCGATCGCTTCGCTCACGCCTGCTGCTCCGCCAGCGCGAGCAGGGCATCGCGCTTGGCCAGCAGCTCGGGCTGGCGCCCGGAAGCCCCATCGACGCGGGTGCCGGCCAGCGCGCGCTCGAGCCGGGCAGCCGTTGTCGTCGTCATTGTCCCGCAGCGTTCGACGATGCCAACCATGTCGTCCATCTTGGCCCAGCAGTTGAGCGCGATGTCGCAGCCCGCCGCAATGGCGCGCGCGGCGCGTTCGGGCACGCTGCCAGACAGCGCCTCCATGTCGAGGTCATCGGTCAGCAGCAGGCCGTCGAAGCCGATCTTGCCGCGGATAATCTCGCGCACGATCGTCGGCGACTGGGTGGCCGGCCATTCGCAGTCCCAGGCAGTGAACAGCAGGTGGCCGGTCATCCCGATCGGCGCATCATTGAGCGCGATGAACGGGGCGAGATCGGCCTCCAGTTCGTCCGCGCTGGCGCTGACCGTGGGCATTTCCTTGTGCGTGTCGGTGGTGGTGCGGCCGTGGCCGGGCATGTGCTTGATCGTTCCGGCGATCCCGGCCCGGGCCAGCCCGTCGAGCACCGCGCGGCCCAGCGCCGCCACCCGCAGCGGCTCGTGCCCCAGTGCGCGGTCGCCGATCACGTCGTGCGCGCCTGCCTGGCGCACGTCGAGCACCGGGGCGTGGGTGCAGGTGATCCCGGCTTCGGCCAGATCGTGACCCAGCGCCTCGGCATTGGCGCGCGCCGCTTCGATCGCGCTGGCCGGGGCTATGTCGTACAGCGTGTCGAACAGCGCCCCGGCGGGATAGGCCGGCCATACCGGCGGGCGCATCCGCGCCACCCGGCCGCCTTCCTGGTCGATCGTGATCAGCAGGCGTTCGCGCCCGTTGAGCGCGCGCAAATCGTCGGTCAGCGCGCGGACCTGGGCGCGGCTTTCGATGTTGCGGCCGAACAGGATATAGCCCGCCGGATCGGCCTCACGGAAAAAGGCGCGCTCGTCGGCGCTCAGCGTCAGTCCGGAAAGGCCGAAGATCGCGGGGGTCATAACGGCGGGAAAGTCGCAGGATCGCGCGCCCAGTGCAAGGACGCGCGACCCCAGACGTGTGGATTACCGGCTTATTTGACCTGGCAGGAGACGCCCGCAGACTTGAGCTTGCCGCACAGCGCATTGGCCGCACCGGCATCGCCGGCCACCGCCTGCAGGCGATAGACCTTGCCAATGTCGGCACTGCCTTCAAGCACGCGGTGCGACACCCCCGACAACGCCCCGCCGGCCTGACCGACCAGCTTGTCCCAGCCGGCTTCGGCCGCCGCCTTGGAACTGTAGGCGCCGACCTGGACGCCGACCCCGCCCGCAGCGGCAGCAGCGGCCGGCGCGGATGCAGCAGCAGCGCCCTTGGCGGGCGGCGGTGCCGGGGTCGAGGCGACCGCAGTGCTGGCATCGCCCATCTTGGCCGGGCGGCTCTGCCCTTCGGACACGGCAAAGCTGGTGTCGCCAGTGCCGTCGAAGGTCTTGCCGCCGGGATTCTTGGGCGCTTCCTTGTAAGGTTCCTTGGGCGCGGCGATCACGCTGCCGTCAGCCACCGCAGTGCCGTCGGCGCCGCGGTGCGAAGCCCACCAGATCCCGCCGACAATCGCCAGCAAGGCGATCCCGCTGAGCGCGACCAGACCGGCCATCTTGTTGCCCGAACCTTCCTCGACGTAATCGTCATCCTCGGCGGATTCGAGCCAGGGCAGCCGCTCTTCGTCCTCGGCCAGGTCGAGCCGCTCGGTCTCGAGCGGCTGCTCTTCCTGGCCTGCGTCCCAGGCTTGGGGCTCTTCGCCTTCGACCCGGTCGTCTTCGTCGCCCGCCATGATCACATTTCCTCCACCGCCTCGACCCCCAACAGGGCGAGGCCATTGCGGACAAGTTGCCCGATCTGGGACGCAAGATAAAGCCTTGCTCCGGTCAGGCGGGCATCCTGTGCCACAATGAAGCGTTTTTCGGGCCGGTCATTGCCCAGGTTCCAGTAGCCGTGGAGCGCGCCGGCCAGATCGTAGAGATAGAACGCCACGCGGTGCGGCTCGCGCGCCTGGGCCGCGGCTTCGACCAGCCGCGGAAACTGCGCGGCGAGCTTGACCAAGGCCAGCTCTTCCTCGCCCAACAGTTCGATCCCGTCGGCCGAGGGGGTGAAGCCCTCCGCTGCACCCTTGCGCAGGGTCGAACGGATCCGCGCGTGGGCATACTGGACGTAGAACACCGGGTTGTCCTTCGAGGCTTCGACCACCTTGTCGAAATCGAAGTCCATCTGCGCCTCGGGCTTGCGGGTCAGCATGGTGAAGCGGACCACGTCCTTGCCGACCATTTCGACCACATCGGCCAGCGTGACGAAATTGCCCGAGCGCTTCGACATCTTGAACGGCGCGCCGCCCTTCATCAGCTGGACCATCTGGACCAGCTTGACTTCGAACGGCTTGGGGCTGCCTTCGGCGCCGGTCAGCGCGGCGACCGCGGCCTTGATCCGCTTGACCGTGCCGGCGTGATCGGCGCCCCAGATGTCGACCAGCGCGTCGGCCTTTTCGGCCTTCTGGAAGTGGTAGGCGAGATCGGCCCCGAAATAGGTCCAGCTGCCGTCGCTCTTGCGGATCGGGCGGTCCTGGTCGTCGCCGAAGCGGGTCGAGCGGAACAGCGGCAATTCGACCGCTTCCCAATCGTCGAGGGTCTTGCCCTTGGGCGCCTCGAGCTGGCCGTCATAGACCAGATCGTGGGCGCGCAGCCACTTCTCGGCCTGCTCGGGCTTGCCCGCCGCCTGCAGCTCCGCCTCGGAACTGAACAGGTCGTGGTGGATGCCGAGCAGCGCCAGATCGGCCTTGATCATCTCAAGCATCGCCGCAACCGCACGGGTGCGGAACAGGACAAGCCATTCGCTCTCCGCGGCCTTGGCATAACGATCGCCAAACTCCGCGGCGAGCGCCTGACCCACCGGAACCAGATAGTCGCCGGGATAGAGCCCCTCGGGCACGTCGCCCACGTCTTCGCCCAGCGCCTCGCGGTAGCGCAGGTGGACCGAGCGGGCGAGCACGTCGACCTGGCCGCCGGCATCGTTGACGTAGTATTCGCGGATGACTTTGTGCCCGGAGTATTCGAGCAGGCTGGCCAGCGCATCGCCGACCACCGCGCCGCGGCAATGGCCCATGTGCATCGGCCAGGTCGGGTTGGCCGAGACATATTCGACATTGACCGTCTGTCCCGCCCCCATGGCCGAGCGGCCATAGTCGCCGCCCAGCGCGGCGATGGTGCGCAGTTCCTCGCGCCAAAGATCGGCGTCGAGCCGCAGGTTGAGGAACCCCGGACCGGCAATCTCGACCGCGGTGACCCCGGCGACCTTGCCCAGCTCGCCCGCCAGCGCCTCGGCCAGGGCGCGCGGGTTCATCCCTGCGGGCTTGGCCAGGACCATCGCCGCGTTGGTCGCGAGGTCACCGTGGGCGGGATCGCGCGGCGGCTCGACCGCGACCGCAGAGCGCGGGAGCGGCGGCAGGGTGCCGGCGGCCTGAAGCGCATCGAGCGCGGCATTGACGTGGCCCGCAAAGGCGGCGTGAAGCGTGGTAGTCTCGGTCATGCCGCGCGGTTAGCGGGTTTGCGGCAAGAATCAAACCTCCCCGGACGCGGGGAGGAACGGCGTTACCGCGTGCCGTTGTAGTTGAGCTGGTTCTGGTCGAGCTGGAAGCCGACCAGCAGTTCGAACGAGGCGCGGGCAACCGCGGCCTTGACGTCGGGTTCGGACAGCGGATCGATCGCCGCGTCGGCCTCGCCCGCCTTGCGCTGGCGGGTGATGCGCTCGCGAATGTCGGCGGGCAGGGTTGCCTCGGCCCGGTCGACATAGGCCGAGCCGGTGCCGCTGGCCTGGGCCCGTTCCTGGCCATCGGCGAAGTTCAGCGTGACCTGGCCGACGCGCTTGGAAATCACCGCGGTCCCGCCGCGCAGCACGGTCGCAAAGTACGGGATCGTCACCTGGCGCGCGCCGCGGGTATCGGTGCGGCGGGCCAGCACATCGAAGGTCGCCTGGGTAAACACCTTGGCGCCGGTATCGTTGCAGGTCGAGCGGACGTTGGTCATCGCCGCAACCAGGTCGATATTGTCGGCGGTGGTGCTGCCAGGGGTGCGGAACAGGGTGACGTCGCCGGTATAGTCGGGGATCCCCACCGCCGGGCAGGCGGTGCGCACGGCCTGGATGCCGACGCCCTGATCCACGACGATCTCACCGGTCGATTTGCAGCCCGCCAGGGCGGCAAGCAGCGCGGCAGTGGCAATCAGGCGGGGGCGAACGATCATTTCGGCTTCCTTGCATTTCGGCCTGCGGCGCGATTTCCGCTTGCCCTAGCCGCACACAAGCGAAAGCGCTAGGGGGGCGAACATGAACGCTGCCTTTCCCGATCGAGCCCTGCCCCCGCTGCACCTGCTGCTGGCCGCGCCGCGCGGTTTTTGCGCGGGAGTCGACCGTGCGATCGAGATCGTCGAGCGCGCGCTGGTCCGTTATGGCAAGCCGGTCTACGTCCGCCACGAGATCGTCCACAACCAGTACGTCGTCGACGGCCTGCGCGAAAAGGGCGCGGTATTCGTCGAGGAACTGGACGAGGTGCCCGACGGCGCCCAGGTGGTGTTCAGCGCCCACGGCGTGCCCAAGGCGGTCCCGGCCGAGGCGACCAGCCGCGGGCTCGACTGGCTCGATGCCACCTGCCCGCTGGTCAGCAAGGTTCACCGCCAGGCCGAACGCCAGATCGAGGCGGGGCGGCACATCCTGTTCATCGGCCACAAGGGCCATCCCGAAGTGATCGGGACGATGGGCCAGGTGCCCGAGGGGTCGATCACTCTGGTCGAAACCGAAGCCGACGTCGCCGGGCTGGCGTTCCCCGATGGCACCGCGCTGGCCTTCCTGACCCAGACCACGCTGTCGGTCGACGATACCGCAGCGATCGTTGCCGCGCTGCAGCGCCGCTTTCCGCAAATCGTCGCGCCGCGCGCCGAAGACATCTGCTATGCCACGTCGAACCGACAGGCCGCGGTCAAGGCGATCGCGCCGCGCTGCCAGCTGGTGCTGGTGATCGGCAGCCCGAAAAGCTCCAACTCGCTGCGCCTGCTCGAAGTGGCAGAGCGCTGCGGCGCGACCGCATACATGGTTCAGCGCGCCGCCGACATCGATCCCGCCTGGCTCGGCGGGGTCGAAACGATGGGGCTGACCGCCGGGGCCTCCGCGCCCGAGGCGCTGGTCGACGAAGTCGTCGCGCGGATCGCGTCGCTGCGCGACATCACCGTCGAAAAGGTCGTCACCACCGAAGAGCACATGGTGTTCAAGCTGCCGCGCCAGCTCACGGACTGAACCGGCGTGGCGGTCTATACCCACCTTGGTGCCGAGGACATGGCCGCGCTGATCGCCGCCTTCGACGTCGGCGAACTGCGCAGCGCCAAGGGCATTGCCGAAGGGGTGTCGAACTCCAACTGGCTGATCGAAACTTCGGGCCGCGATGGCGCCGGCGCGCGCTTCATCCTGACGATGTACGAATACCGCATCGACACCGCCGAGCTGCCCTATTTCCTCGGCCTGCTCGATCACCTGGCGGCAAAAGGCTGCCCGGTACCGCGCACGATCCATGACCGCGACGGCAACCTGTTCCGCGTGATCGATGGCAAGTGCGTCGCGCTGATCGAGTTCCTGCCCGGGGTGTCGGTCAGCCTGCCCAGCCCCGACCAGGCCCAGGCCGTGGGCCGCGCCCTGGCGCAAGTGCACCGGGCCGCGGCGGATTTTTCCGGCAGCCGCGCCAATGGCATGAACCTGGCCGAATCGCGCCGCCTGCTGGATGCCTGCGGGCCCGCCGGGCTGGCCGAGATCGACTCCACCCTGCCCGCGCTGGTGCGCGATGCGCTGGACACGCTCGAACGCGAATGGCCCGCGGACCTGCCGCGATCGGTCATCCACGCCGATCTTTTTCCCGACAATGTGCTGATGCTGGGCAGCCGGGTTACCGGTCTGATCGACTTCTACTTCGCCTGCAACGATCAGGCCGCCTACGACGTCGCAACGACTCACGCGGCGTGGTGTTTTTCAAACGACGGCAGCACCTTCGATGCCGAACTGTCCTGCGCACTGCTGGCCGGCTATGAGGCCGGACGCCCGTTGTCGGCCGCCGAACGCGCAGCGCTGCCGGTGCTAGCCCGCGGGGCATGTCTGCGTTTTGTCGCCTCGCGCGCCTATGACTGGCTCAACACTCCGCGCGGCGCGCTGGTCAGCCCCAAGGACCCGATGGCCTTCGCCCGGCGCATGGCCTTCTATGCCGATCCCGCCAATGCCGCGGTCTTCGCCGCTCCATGAAGCATGTCGAGATTTTCACTGACGGGGCGTGCAAGGGCAATCCCGGTCCCGGCGGCTGGGGCGCGGTGCTGCGCACGGGTGAGCGCGAAAAGGAATTGAGCGGCGGCGAGCCGGCAACCACCAACAACCGGATGGAGCTGACCGCCGTGATCCGCGCGCTGAACGCGCTGAAGCAGCCCTGCGACGTCGCGCTGCACACCGACAGCCGCTATGTCATCGACGGGATCACCGGCTGGGTGTTCGGTTGGCAGAAGAACGGCTGGAAGAACGCGGCGAAGAAGCCCGTCGCCAATGCCGACCTGTGGCAGGAGCTGCTGGCCGCGGTGCGCCCGCACAAGATCAAATGGGTCTGGGTCAGGGGCCACAGCGGCCACGCCGAAAACGAGCGTGCCGACCGCCTGGCCAGCGACGCCGCCGTGGCTGCGGGCAAGGCCTAGCTGTTGTCTTCGATCGGCGCGTCGGGGCCGTTCTTCTTGATCGAGGCGATCGCGTTTTCGGCGCTGGCTTTGCTCGAATAGCCCTCGGTCGCGAACATCACTTCCGAATTGTACTTGAAGCGGACCCGGAACTCTCCGGCCTTGTCCTTGTAGATTTCGAACGTGTGGGCCATCGCGGCGACTCCTTGCTTGGGGAGCCCCAACCTATTCCAACGATCCGATATTGCTACAAGAATCGCGCCGCCGAATAGGGCACCGGATCGACCGCGCCCGGCGCTTTGCCGCGCAGCAGGCGCAGCGCCAGGTCGGCGGCGGCAGGCGCGGTCTGAATGCCGAACCCGCCCTGCCCGGCAAACCAGAAGAAGTCCGGCACGACCGGGTCGAAGCCATAGACCGGCAGCCGGTCGGGGGCAAAGCTGCGCAGCCCGGCCCAGCGGTGTTCGACCTGCAGGATCGGCCAGTCGACCACCTGCTGAAAGCGGTCGATCGCCAGCGCGACGTCGATCTCCTCCGCTGCCGCGTCGCAGGGATCGCACGGGGTTTCGTCGTGTGGGCTGAGCCACAGCTTGCCGCCTTCGGGCTTGAAATAGAACAATTCGTCGATCCCGAAGGTCAGCGGCAGGTCGGCGGGCACCGGCACGCCCATCCGCAGCTGCGCGACGGTACGGCGATTGGGCTGGATGCCGAGCGGCGCGGCCCCGGCCAGCGCGGCGACCTGATCGGCCCAGGCCCCGGCCGCGTCGATCAGCACCCGCGCGGCGAACCCGTGCCCCGCCGCGGTCTGCAGGCGCCACAGCCCGTCACGGCGCTGCGCCGCGTCCAGCCGGGCGCGGCACACGATTTCTGCCCCGCCGCGCCGCGCTGCGCTCAGCCAGTGCTGGTGCAGCGCGGCAACGTCGATGTCCTGGCAATCGGGCTCGTAAGCGCCGCTGCGCCATTGCGGGTCGAGCCCGGGCAACCGGACCTCCAGCGCGACGCGGTCGTGCGGTTCGACCCGCACCCCCAGCGCGGTGAATTCGGCGATGAAGGCGTCGAGTTCGGCCTGCTCCTCGGCGCGGGCCAGGGTCAGGGCACCGCGCGGCGACACAAAACCGTGCGCCACCAGGAACGGCGCCGAAGCCGTGGTCAGCGGCTGGACCAGCGGGCCGCCATAGCTTTCGGTCCAGAACGCGGCGGAGCGCCCGGTCGAATGATAACCGGGCTGGTCCTCGGCCTCGAGCAGCAGCACCCGGCCATCGTCGACCAGCCCGGCGGCGAGCGAGGCACCGGCGATGCCCGCGCCGATAATGGCGTAGTCGAAGGCCTGGTCCACCGGCCTAGTCCTCGGCGATGCGGCGCAGGAAATCGTCGCAGGCTTCGACCGCGCGGCTGCGTACGGCGTCTTCTTCGCGCAGCAGTTCGTGGCGGCCTTCCTCGCCAAAGCGGACCAGCTCGCAGTCGCGCAGCTGCGCCACCGCGCGGACGATCGCGGCATAACCGACCAGTTCGTCATGCGCCGCGCCCAGAATCAGCACCGGCATGCGCACCGCGTCGAGCGCGCCCTTACGGTCGAGCGCGCGGGTCGAGGCATAGGCGCGTTCGACCCAGCCCCACGATCCGGGGCCCATCGCCAGTTCGGGCCGCGCCTTGCGCCACCACAGCTCGTCGGCATAGCGCGCGCCGTCGTGAGTCAGCAGGTCGATGCGGTTGGCGGGCACCTCGCCGGGCTTCTCGCTCCATTTCCACGCCGGGCGGCGCGGATCGCCCAGCTTGCACATCAGCTTGGCGGCCAGATGCGTGATCAGGTCCGGGGCATAGGAATCGCGAAAGCCCAGCATCGGTGCCGACAGGATCAGGCCAGCCGGACTGACCCGGCCCTCGGCCGCGGCGCGCAGCACCAGGTGCCCGCCCATCGAATGCCCGGCAAGGACGTGCGGCCCCGGCACCTCGGCGCACCACTGCGGCCAGAACGCCGCCAGGTCGGATACCCAGGTAGCGAAATCGTCGATGTGGCCGGTGACGTCATCCTTGCCCAGCCGGCCCGATCCCGCCTGCCCGCGCCAGTCTATCGCGGTGACGTGCCAGCCCAGGCCGTGCCAGTGGTGCAGCGTTTCCAGATACTTTTCATAGCAATCGCCGCGCCCCGGGCAGAATAGTACCGAGCCGCGCACCGGCTGCGCCGCACCCGGCCAGTCGATCCGCCGGATTGGATGCCCGTCGGGTGCAGACCAGCGACTTTCGCAGGCCTCTGCGGGGATCGCGCGCCGGTCGATGATCCCACCGCCGGGTGCTTCGCTTGCTTGGTACATTTGCCTAATTCCGGCCTCTTGGGACTGGTTACTATTTGGTAAGTCCTGCCGTTTACACGTGCTGTCTGAGACCAGGGGGCACCATGCCGGACATCGATATTCGTTACCTACTGCAGGGGGCGTTGGCAATCGCGCTGGTGGTTGCCGCCTTTACCGACATTCGCCGCCGCCAGATCGACAACTGGCTGAACCTGGGCATCGCGCTGACCGCGCCGCTGTACTGGTGGGCCGCGGGTTATGCGCTGTGGCCCGACGTGGCCTATCAGCTGGGCCTGGCCCTGGCGGTCTTCGCCTTTTTCGCGGTGCTGTTCGCGCTGCGCTGGATGGGCGGGGGCGACGTCAAGCTGCTGACCGCGCTGGCGCTGTGGATCGCCCCGCACTGGTTCTGGAAGCTGCTGGTCATCATGGCGCTGGTCGGCGGGCTGCTGACCATCGTTACCGGGGCCTGGCACATCGCCCGGCGCCAGCGCGACAAGGCCGCCATTCCTTACGGCGTGGCCATTGCCACCGCCGGACTGTGGGTGATCGCCACCCAGTATTCCAACGCCGTCACGATCTCCAGCCTGTCGACCGGGCTGCAGTGAACCTGATTTTAACCAGTTTGCCCGAATAAGCATGGAACGATTTCGGGACACTACGAGGGGGCTTGCTTAGCCATGGATAAGAAGAAGCTAGCGTTGCTGTTGGGTGCAATGGTCGTGGCGATTGGCACGGCCCTGGCGGCCCGCAGCCTGTTCGTAGGCGCCGCCGCGCCCAAGGCCGAAGCCGCCCAGGTGGCGCCCAAGGGTCCCAAGGTGCTGGTCGCCCAGCGCGGGCTGCCGGTCGGCACGATCATCACGGCCGATTCGGTCTCGTACCAGCAGTGGCCTAAGGAAATGATCCAGGACGCCTATTACATCGACGGCGAATCCGACATCAACAAGCTGCTTGGCACCGTGGTCCGCTATCCGATCACGGCCGGCCAGCCGGTGACCCAGGGCGCCCTGGTCAAGCCGGGCGACCGCGGCTTCCTTGCCGCCGCGCTTGGCCCCGGCATGCGCGCCGTGACCATTCCGGTGTCGAAGCAGACCGGCGTTGCCGGCTTCATCTTCCCGGGCGACCACGTCGACCTGGTGCTGACCCAGCAGGTCAAGCCGACCGACAGCGGCGATACGCTCAAGACCGCGGAAACCATCATCCGCAACCTGCGCGTCCTCGCCACCGACCAGTCGACCGAAACCGAAACCGAAAACGGCAAGACCGTGGTCAAGACCGCCAGCAACGTGACCCTCGAAGTCACCCCCAAGCTGGCCGAAAAGATCGCGGTGGCCGATGGCATCGGCAAGCTCAGCCTGTCGCTGCGCAGCCTCGCCGACAGCCAGGCCGATCTTGACCGCGCGGTCGCCAGCGGCAACGTCAAGGTGCCCAACGGGATGAGCAAGGAAGACGAGGACAAGTTCCTGTCGCAGGCGATGAACCGCCCGATCGACACGGGTTCGACCTTTGTCACCGGCGGCGACGTGTCGCGCTTCCAGCGCCGCACCATGCCCAGCCAGGCCCAGACCCAGCGGGCCGCATCCAGCGCGATGAGCTCGTTCGGCAACGCGCTCGGCAACGCCTTTGGCCAGCTGGCCGGCGCCCGCGCCGGCGGCGCACGCCCCGGCCCGGTGGTTCGCGTCACCCGCGGCAAGGTTACCACCGAAGAATCCGTGGGGAGCCGCTGAGATGAAGACCGCTGCCACCCCCACCCGTTCCGCCACGAAAGGCCGATCGATGAACCGTCTTGCCTCCAAGTTCCTGGCCGCCGCGTGCCTTGCCGCACCGCTGGCCCTGCTGCCCGCCACCGCGGCCCAGGCCCAGTCGGTCTCGCGCCCGGCCAACGAGATCGTCCTGTCGATCGGCCGCGGCCAGCTGGTCACCGTTGCCGGGACCATGACCGACGTCTTTGTCGCCAACGAAAGCGTGGCCGACGTCCAGGTCAAGTCGCCGCGCCAGCTTTACGTGTTCGGCAAGGCCGGCGGTGAAACCACCGTCTATGCCAGCAACGCCGCGGGCGATGTGATCTGGTCGGCCAACGTCCGGGTCGGATCGAACATCGACAGCGTCGACCAGATGCTGCGCATGGCGATGCCCGATGCGCATGTCGCAGTGTCGACCATGGGGACCAACACCTTCCTGCTGACCGGCACGGTCGGCGCGCCGGAAGACGCGGCCGAGGCCCAGCGCCTGGTCCAGGCCTTCGTCGGCAAGGACGTCAACGTCATCACCCGGCTCAAGATGGCCACGCCGCTGCAGGTCAACCTGCAGGTCCGCTTTGCCGAGGTCAGCCGTTCGCTGGTCCGCCAGATCGGCACCAACATGTCGACGATGGATCAGACCGGCGGCTTCAAGTTCGGTATCGCCACCGGCCGTGCGCCGCAGAACAGCTTCTCCAACCGTCCCGAAGCCCCGCTTGGCGTCGGCTTCAACTCGGTTCAGGGTTACGCGATCGATCCGATCACCGGCAACCTCGCCGTGCTGCCGGGTACCGCCATTCCGCGGCTCAACCAGGAAACCTCGACGCTGGCCGGGGTCGGCAAGCTGTTCGGGCTCGACATTCTGGGCGCGCTCGACCTGGGCGAATCGCTGGGTCTGGTGACCTCGCTGTCCTCACCCAACCTGACCGCGCTGTCGGGCGAAACGGCCGAGTTCCTGGCCGGCGGCGAATATCCCATCCCGATCAGCCAGGGCCTTGGTACCACCGCCGTCGAATACAAGAAGTTCGGTGTCAGCCTGGCCTATACCCCGGTGGTTCTGGCCAATGGCCGGATCTCGATGCGGGTCCGCCCGGAAGTGTCCGAACTGTCGAGCCAGGGGGCGATCACGCTCAACGGC
>JBJTLX010000042.1:0-15542 GCA_046063245.1 Novosphingobium sp. | reverse complement strand
TCCAGCCCTTGCGCGGCTGCGATCATCAGACTAGCAAGGTGATGCTGGCCTTCATCGGCATCAAGCCATTTCTGGGCCTGGCGGTGATAGAGCCACAGGACAATCACGAAGCACAGAATGAAGTACCCGTAGGTGCCCATTCTACCCGCGTTGCCCCCGGTGCAGCAGCTTGTGATCGGCCAGCACCAGCGCCATCATCGCTTCAACCACCGGCACGCCGCGAATACCGACGCACGGATCGTGGCGGCCCTTGGTGCGGATTTCGGCGGCCTGGCCATCACGGTCTATCGTGTCGACAGGGGCAAGGATCGAGCTGGTCGGCTTGAACGCGACGCGAACCTTGACCGGTTGCCCGGTGCTGATCCCGCCCGCGATCCCGCCGGCGTGGTTGGCGGTGAAGACCGGGCCGTCATTTCCAGGACGCATCGGATCGGCGTTAGCTTCGCCGGTTAGCCGCGCGGCGGCAAAGCCATCGCCGATCTCCACACCTTTGACCGCGTTGATTCCCATCATCCCCGCGGCCAGATCGGCGTCGAGCTTGCCATAGAGCGGCGCGCCCCACCCGGCGGGAACGCCAGAGGCCAGGCATTCGACCACAGCCCCGACCGAAGATCCGGCCAGCCGCGCCTGGTCGACGATCTTTTCCCAGCGCTTTGCAGCCTGCGCATCGGGGCAGAAGAACGGGTTGTTGCCGATCTCGTTCGCGTCGAAATTGGCCATGTCGATCGCATCGCCGCCAATCTCGGCGACATAGCCCAGCACTGCCACTTCGGGGATGACCAGCCGCGCCACCGCCCCTGCCGCAACTCGTGCTGCGGTTTCGCGCGCCGATGACCGCCCGCCGCCGCGGTAGTCGCGAAGGCCGTATTTGGCGTCATAGGCATAGTCGGCATGGCCCGGCCGGTATGCCTTGGCGACTTCGGTATAGTCCTTGGAGCGCTGGTCGACGTTCTCGATCATCAACGAAACCGGGGTGCCGGTGGTCCGCCCCTCGAACACGCCCGAGAGGATCCGCACCGCGTCGGGCTCCTGCCGCTGGGTGGTGAACTTCGATTGCCCCGGACGCCGCGCATCGAGGAACGGCTGGATCCATGCCTCGTCCAGCGCCAGCCCCGGCGGGCACCCGTCGACCACGGCGCCCAGCGCCGGCCCATGGCTTTCGCCCCAGGTGGTGAAACGCAGCAGGCGGCCAAAGGAGTTGATCGACATGGGGCGGCTTTGGCCAAAAACCTGCGTTTGCGCAAGCACCACCCCCCAACCCCCTCCTCTGAAGAGGAGGGGGAGCCGGTCAGCAAATGTCTTAAGCCCTCTCCTCTTTAGAGGAGGGGGTTGGGGGTGGTGCTGCGCATCGAGAATAGCTAGGGCCCCAACGATGTTCCTGGTCGTCTTCCGCAACCGCAAACGTGCCGCTATCGACGCGGCCGCCTATGCCGCCGATGCCGAACGGATGGAGGCGCTGGCCCGTGCCCAGCCCGGCTTCGTCTCGTTCAAGAGCTATACCGCCGACGATGGCGAAGTGATCGCACTGTCCGAATGGGCCGATGCCGAAGCCGCGCGAGCCTGGGGCAGCCACCCCGATCACGCCCGCACCCAGGCCCGCGGCCGCGCCGAATACTACGCCGACTACACCCTCTACACCTGCGAGAATCCGCGCACGCACCGCTTCGAAAGTCCTGCGGCATGAGCGTTACACTTTACGGCATTCCGGGTTGCGACACAGTCAAGAAGGCGCGGGTCTGGCTCGATGTGCAGGGCATCGCCTATACCTTCCATGACTACAAGAAGGCCGGGATCGCGCCCGAGCGGCTGGCGCGGTGGATCGCCGCGGCCGGGCTGGAACGCGTGCTCAACCGCGCCGGGACGACCTTTCGCAAGCTGCCCGAGGCGGAGCGCGAGGGCCTGGACGAAGCCGGCGCGATCGCGCTGATGGTCGCCCAGCCCAGTTGCATCAAGCGTCCGATCGTGGAACATGATCGCGGACTGCTGGTCGGCTTCAAGCCGCCGGAGTGGGAGGAAGCGCTGCCATGATTCTGAGCGCGGAAACGCTGTGGCTGCTCGAATGGGTGGCGGCGGGGCTGGGTCTGGTCAATATCGCGCTGCTGATCTTCCGCTCGCAATGGAACTTCGCCTTCGCGATTCTCTCGGTGGCGATGTACGTCTTCGTGTTCCTGGAAAAGCGGCTCTATGCCGAAAGCGGGCTGCAGGTGTTCTTCATCTTCGCCAATGTGTGGGGCTGGGTGATGTGGCGCCGCGTGGCCTTGGGCGGCGGCAGCGACGATCAGGTGCCGGTACGCTGGCTCGACTGGCCGAGCCGGATGACCTGGCTGGTCGGCGCGGCCGCGGTCAGCCTCAACCTCAGCTGGCTGATGCACCGCTTCACCAATGCCTCGGCACCGTTCGTCGATGGCCCGATCGCGGTGTTCAGCATGGCCGCGCAGATCCTGCTGGGTTACCGCCGGATCGAAAACTGGGTGCTGTGGATCGCGATCGATGTTGCCGCGGTGCTGCTCTACATCAACCGCGGGCTCTATCCCACCGCCGGGCTCTATGGCGGGATGCTGGTAATGAGCCTGTTCGGCCTCAAGGAATGGGTCGAGGCCGAACGCCGCCAGCGTGAAGCGCCGCGCGCCGCCCTGGCGTGATCACGGTCTGCTTTCACGGCGCGGAAAGCACCGGCAAGTCGGTGCTGGCGGCCAGGCTTTCTGACGAGCTGGGCATCCCGTGGGTGCCCGAATACGGCCGCGCCTGGTGCGAGGCGCACGGCACCGACCTGACCATGGCCGACCTGTTGACGATCGCACAGGGCGAACAGGCCGCGATCGACGCCGCCGCGGCGAGCAAGCCCCCGCTGCTGATCCTCGATACCGATCAGCTGATGACCGCGGCCTGGGCGCAAAAGCTGTTTGGAGCGGTGCCGGACGAACTGCTCGCCTATCCCAAGGCCGATCTCTACCTCCACTTCGCCGCAGACGTTCCCTGGATCGCCGACGGGACACGCTTTTTCGGCGCGGATGGCGAGCGCAGCGCCTTCGCCGCCATGGCCCAGGCGATCCTCGACCGCGCCGGGGTGCGCTGGCAGCCGGTGGCGGGATCCTGGGGGCAACGCGAGGCCCAGGTGCGCGATGCGCTTGCCAAGTTTAGGGATATTCCATAGCGAAGACGACGGGGCGGCGACCGCCGTACCGGAATCCAAACTGGGAGTGAATGAATGCGCAAGATCGCTGTACTGTCGCTGGCCGTTGCCGGCCTCTCGCTGGCCGCATGCTCGGAAAAGACCCAGGACGCCGCGGAAACCACTGCTTCGGCCGCTGCCGATGACGCGTCGGCCGCTGCCGATGCCGCCGGTACCGCCGTTGAGCAGGGCGCCGCGACGGCTGCTGCCGCCGCTGGCGCTGCTGCCGATGAAGCCGCCGACGGCGCCGCCAAGGTTGAAGGCGAAGTTCAGGGCCAGTCGGCCGCTGAAGCCAAGAAGGACTGATTCCGTCTGCTCTGACGGATCGAGTCGATGGATCCCGCCGGGCGCCGTGGACCGCGCCCGGCGGTTTCTTTTTGCGCTTTGGCGGTAACGATTTAACCTGCCTTTCGGCGATGCAATGCTATTGGGGCCGGACAGGCCGTCAGAACGATATCCGGAACACGAGCGCATGACCCTTCCCGCAGCCGTAACCTTGCTGGCAGCGCTGGCCGGCGATCCCGCCGCGGCGACGGCGACGCAGATCGATAGCGCGGTGCCCGCCGCCGTTGCCGCACCGCAGGCGCAGGAGCAGGTTCCAGCCAGCCTTCCGCCGCCTCCAGCTGACGCCGCCGCGCCGCAGAACAGCGACCCCGCTGCGCCCTCCGCGCCGCCGCCGGCCAATGCGCCGATGCCCTCGGCGGTGCCGACCGAGATCGTCGTCACCGGACGCGGCCGGCCGCCCAAGAGCGATCCGCTCCAGGCAATCAATGCCCAGACCTTCGAAGTGGTCCAGGCGGTCGACAGCGCGGTGATCGCACCGATCGCCTATGGCTATCGCTCGGTCCTGCCCAAGCCGCTCAAGGACGGGCTGCACAACGCGCTGATCAACCTGACCGAACCGATCGTCTTCGTGAACGACGTACTCCAATTGAAGATCGGGCGCGCGTTCAAGACCCTGGGCCGCTTCATCATCAACAGCACCGTCGGGGTCGCCGGACTGTTCGACGTGGCCAAGCGCAAGCCGATCAACATTCCCTATCATGTCAATGGCTTCGCTTACACCATGGGCTATTGGGGGATCAAACCCGGCCCGTTCCTGTTCGTCCCGCTGCTCGGGCCCACGACGGTGCGCGACCTGATCGGCCGGACGCTCGATCTGGCGCTGCTCCCGACCGTGGTGGGCAAGCCGTTCAACGATCCGGTCTATGCCATCGGCAGCAGCGCGCTGAAATCGATCGACGAGCGGCTTGAGCGTGATGACCTGCTGACGGTGATCAAGGACGACTGCCCCGATCCCTATGCCGCCGAGCGGACCTGGTACCTCGAAAAGCGCCAGGCGGTGATCGAAGGGCTGCATGGCCGGCCCTACGACGTGATGGCCAAGCTGCCGCCGTGCCTGACTGAAGGGCTGAAGAAGCGCGCCGATGCCCGCGCCGCGCTGCTTCCCGCCGGGGCGCAGCAACCGGCGCCGGGCGGCGACCTGACCCCGCGGCCCTGAACGATCAGGCCGCCATCACCGCGGCGATGTAGTTGAGCGCCAAATCGTCGGACAGGTGCAGGCCCTTGATTGGCGACCACGCGATGCCGCGCGGGTTGCCCATCGTCAGACCCTGATCGGCCAGCAGGTCGTGCAGTTCCAGCGGGGTGATGAAATCGTCCCAGTGATGCGTGCCGCGCGGAACCATGCCGATCCGTTCGGCGCCCTCGACCAGCAGCAGACGCGACCGCGCGGTGCGGTTGGGGGTGGACAGCACCATCAGCCCGCCCGGCGCCAGCCGCGCGGCCAGCGCGGACACGAAGGCGGGCTTGTCATCGACGTGCTCGATCACTTCCATCGACGTGACAAGATCGAAGGTCCCCGGCGGCAACGCGTGCACTTCGCCGTGGTGATAGGCAATTGCCAGCCCCGAACCGGCGGCGTGATCCCGGGCTGCGGCGATGTTCTCCGTGGCGGCATCGACCCCGGTCACCGCTGCGCCGAGCCGGGCGAGCGGCTCGCACAATAGCCCCGCACCGCAGCCGACATCGAGCGCGGTCTTGCCCGCCAGCGGCCGCACGCCGCGCGAATCGCCCTGCCAATGCCGGTCGATCACCTCACGCAGGAACGCCAGCCGCACCGGGTTGAGCCGGTGGAGCATTGCCGAGGAACCCTTGGGATCCCACCAATCGGCCGCCAGCTTGCCGAAATGGGCGGCTTCGGACGGACGGATCGTGCCGGGGACGGGCGTCGCGGAACTTGCATTAGCCATGCCTCGACCCTAACAGGGCGCCCGCCGCAGCGCGAGGGGTGCTGGCGGCAATTTTGTTGCGCAAGGGGTGGTAACCGCAGTGGCCCGCATCGTGATGAAGTTCGGCGGCACATCGATGGCCGGATCGGAACGGATCCGCCGCGTGGCCAATATCGTCCGCCGTCAGCAGGCCGCCGGGCACGAGGTTGCCGTGGTGGTCAGCGCCATGGCCGGCGAGACCGACCGCCTGGTGAATTTCTGCCGCGAGGCCAACCCGCTTTACGACCCTGCCGAATACGACGTGGTCGTCGCCAGCGGCGAACAGGTCACCGCCGGGCTGCTCGCAATGACGCTGCAGGCGCTGGGCTGCCGGGCGCGCTCGTGGCTGGGCTGGCAATTGCCGGTCCACACCGACGATGCCCACGCCAAGGCCCGGATCGAAGCGATCGACAGCCAGGCCCTGCTCGCCTCGATGGCGGCGGGCGAGGTCGCAGTGATCCCGGGCTTTCAGGGCCTGTCCGACGCCAACCGCATCACCACGCTGGGCCGCGGCGGATCGGATACCTCGGCGGTGGCGGTGGCGGCGGCGATCAAGGCCGATCGCTGCGACATCTATACCGACGTCGACGGGGTCTACACCACCGACCCGCGGATCGTCGCCAAGGCGCGCAAGCTCAAATATGTGACCTACGAGGAAATGCTCGAGCTCGCCTCGGTCGGCTCGAAGGTGTTGCAGACCCGCTCGGTCGGGCTGGCGATGAAGGAAGGCGTGCGGGTGCAGGTGCTGTCGAGTTTCATCGACGAAGATAGCGCCCCCGCCGACGACATCCCCGGCACCCTGATCGTCAGTGACGAAGAACTGGAAGGATTGGACATGGAACGCCAGCTCATCACCGGCATCGCCGCCGACAAGAACGAAGCCAAGCTGATCCTGACCCGCGTGCCCGACCGGCCCGGCGCGGTGGCGACGATCTTCGGCCCGCTCGCCGCGGCCAACATCAACGTCGATATGATCATCCAGAACGTCGGGCGCGACAAGGGCGAGACCGACGTGACCTTCACCGTCCCCGGCGCCGACCTGCTGCGCGCGCAGACCCTGCTCGAAGCGCAGAAGGAAGCGATCGGCTACAACCGCATCATCACCGACGGCAAGGTCGCCAAGATCAGCGTCGTCGGCGTCGGCATGAAGAGCCACGCCGGGGTCGCCGCAACGATGTTCCGCGCCCTGGCCGACCGCGGGATCAATATCCAGGCGATCAGCACCAGCGAAATCAAGGTTTCGGTGCTGATCGACGAGGACGAAACCGAACTGGCGGTGCGCGTTTTGCATACGGCTTACGGCATGGATGCCGCCGACGAGGCGGCGTAGCCGGCAAGACGTGTTGCTGATTATGCAATGGCAAGTTGTGCAATTCGGCTGTAGCCCCCCTCAATAATCAGGGGCATAGGCCAATGCCAAGCGAACGTCCGCTACCCGCCTACAGCTTTCGCAAGGACCAGGCTTCGCTCTGGACGATGCTGCGTCACGGGGTGAGCGACGTGAGCTCCGTAATCCCCGACACCATCCTTGAGCTCGACGCCGTCCAGCTGCCTGGTCCGGGGGCACCGTTCATTGTCGCTTCGCCAGCCCTGGCGCGCGCGGTACTGAACGACCGTTCCGACCATTTTGGCCGAGATCGGTTCAGCCGCCGCATGTTCCGCCGCGCCTGGGGAAGCGGCCTGGCCGGGGCCGAAGGCGAAGCCTGGCAGCGCCAGCGCCGCGCCGTGGTGCCTCAGCTTACGCCAAAAGCTGTCAAAGAACGCCTGGCCGATTTTGTCGCAGCGAGCGATGCCGTGATCGATCAACTCGGCGATGAAACCGAGCTCGATCTGGTGCGATTTGCCGGGCGGATCGTTGCGCGGGTGGTGTTCTCGGTGCTGGTCGATGCCCGCGGGCAGGCCGATCCAGATGCAGCCGCTGCGGACATGCCGGCCTATGTCCGCAGGATCGCCGGGTTTGGATTGCTCGATCTGCTGCCCTTGCCTGAAGCCTTGATCGACCGGTTGCGCGGGATCGACAGTGATCCGTCCGTGCAGCGCGTGCGCGCGCTGGGCAAGCGTCTGGCCCAAGACCGCAGCGAGGGCCTGCCGCGCAGCGACATGATTGCTCTGCTCGACGGCAAAGGCCCGTTCGAAGACAATATTCGCGGACTGATACCGGCAGCGCTGGATACCACTGTGACCGGGCTGGGCTGGGCATTCTACGTCCTGGCGCAACGTCCCGATTTAAAGGAACGGGTTGCCGCGGAAGGGCGCGACCTGGACGCTGTGCCGCTGCTCGATGGACTGACTGTGACGCGCCAAGTGGTGAACGAAGTTCTGCGAATGTTTCCGCCCGCGCCGCTCGTGGCACGCAGCGCGATGCGTGATCTGGACTTTGCCGACCACAAGCTGAAGGCTGGACAGACGGTTCTGGTCGCCATCTATGCGATGCACCGTCACCGCAAGCTTTGGGCCAATCCCGATTATTTCGATCCGGACCGCTGGACCTCCGAGAACGTCAATCCCGACGCCTACATGCCTTTCGGTGCCGGTCCCCGGATGTGTGTGGCGGCCCATTTTGCACAGGCTGAGATTGCGGTGATTCTAGCGCGGATCGCCGCGCGGTTCAGGATCGAACCTGCCGGAACGGCGCCTATTGTTTCACTGCAGAACGCGACGCGATCGATAAACGGGCTTGGTGCCCGCCTGCATCGCCGCACCTAACCCGCTGGTCGCCGCCTCTGTTCATAGTCGATGCGGATCCTCACCCATTCGCCGACCTTGTAGACCCCGCCGAGGCGCGGCGGGCGGACCTTGAACTGCCACGCCGCGGCGAGCACCGCGCGGGCCAGCCGCGAACCCGAAGGATATTCGTCGAGCGCGACGCAGTCGTCGACCTTCCAGTCGGCCACGGTGCGGCAGGCGATCAGGGCATAGCCGGGACCTTCGGCGGTCGAGAGATAGCCCGACAGTTCGTTGTCATAGGGCTCGCGGTACCACGATGCGGCGTAGAGCGGCTGACCGTTGGGGGCCGAGCCGACGCGCTTGCTGTCGCCCGGCACGCCAAGGTCGGCCGGACCATAGAGCGCTTTGACCGGCCCCGGGGCAGGGGCCGTGCGCGGCACGCGCGCGATGTCCAGCGCCGCCATCTGGTTCTTGGGAATGGGAATGAAGGCGGGCGGCGGCGGGGCGGCAGGGGTGATTTGCGGCGGAGTCACCGGCGCCGCGACAGCAGACTTGGCAGCCTGGGGGCGCTGGACCTTCTGCGTGGCAGCCGCCTTTGCCGGCGCCGCCTTCTCGGTCTTGGGCTTGTCGTCATCGGCCGGCTTGACCGCAATGCTGACCAGCCGGGTTCCGGGCTTGGTCTTCTGCTGATCGGGCGCAAAGCCGAGCGACAGCACCGCCAGGATCAGCACCAGTTCGACCAGCAGGGTCAGCGCCAGCGACGGCGCACGCTGCCCATAGCGCGCGCGCAGCCGGGCGAGCAGGGTGTCGTTCAGCGGGGTCTGAAGTTCGAGCACGAAGCCTCAATCATTGCGCGCGGAACAGTGCAGAGTCCGCCGATCCCGTGCCCCGGCGCGCCCATGCCGCTTGCGTGCCCGGATCGCAAGCACCAAACGCCGCCCGGTCAGGCGGCTTCGGCCAGGCGGGCGTCGTAATGCGCCTGCGCGGCGCGAATCTGGTCCATGTTGTTTTCGGCCCAGTGCAGCAGCGGGCCGACATTGGCGGTCAGGCACTCACCCATCCGGGTCAGCGAATATTCGACCGTGACCGGCACGGTCGGGAAGACCTGCCGGTCGATCAGCCCGTCACGCTCGAGCCGCTTGAGCACCTGGCTCAGCACCTTTTGCGAGACGCCGTGAATATCCCGGCGCAATGCGTTGAAACGGGTCGCGCTCTGCGACAGGCGGTGCAGCACCAGCAGCGCCCATTTGTCCCCCACGTGATCGAGCACCGCGCGGGCGGGGCATTCGGCGCTGTAGACGTCATAGCTCATCGGCGGATCCTTCCGGGCGGTTTCCAAAGCGAAACCAGCTTTCGCAAACGTGCCCTCTTTTCAGCCTTCATATAGTGCCTATGTAGCGATTCGTCATTAGGTTACTTTTTGAAACCAGCAAGCATAGGGACACTACCATGAGCAAGACCGTCGTGATCTACCATTCGGGCTATGGCCACACCAAGGTTGTCGCCGAACATGTCGCCGCCGGCGCTGGCGCCGCGCTTGTCGCGATCAGCCCCGAAGGCGACATCGGCGACGATGACTGGGCCGCGCTCGACGCTGCCGATGCCATCGTGTTCGGCGCGCCGACCTACATGGGCAGCGCCAGCTGGCAGTTCAAAAAGTTCTCCGACGCCACTTCGAAGAAGTGGTTCACCCGCGAATGGGCCGACAAGGTGTTCGGTGGCTTTACCAACTCGGCCAGCCCTTCGGGCGACAAGCAGGTGACGCTGATCCAGATGCAGACCCTGGCCAGCCAGCACGGCGGGATCTGGGTCAGCCTGGGCCTGGCCCCGACCAACCACAAGGCGGCGACCACTGCCGATCTCAACAACCTCGGCGGCTCGGTCGGCCTGCTGGTGCGCTCGCCCTCCGATGCTTCGGTGGAAGAGATCCACAGCGGCGATCTGGCCAGCGCGCGCCATTACGGCGAACGCGTCGCCGGCGTGGCCGCGCGGCTCAACGACTGACCCCCCGGGGGCTGACGTTTCCCCTCCCTTTGGTCGGCCCCTAAAGCGAAACCCCGCCCCGGCATCGGCCAGGGCGGGGTTTCTTGGTGCCGCGCGCGCAGCTAGTTCGCCGCAGCGACGACCCAGACGAAACCGCCATAGGGGTTCAGCGTCACCTTCTGCCGCCCGGCCGCGAGCCGCCTGCGGCCCGAATAGAACCCATAACGGTCGGGCCCGTCCTTCAATTCCAGCGCCGCCGCGCCCCTGCCCAGAAAGCTGAGGTCGAGCGTCAGGGTCTGCGCCGCCGCCGCGCCGCTGATCCCGGCGATGTACCAGCGGGGCCCCGCGCGCCGCGCCAGCACGATCCCTTGGCCGGGACTGCCGGCGAGGAACCGGGTCTCGTCCCACGCCGTCGGTACACTTGCCAGGTAGTGCTTATAATCGGCGCTGACCCCGTCATAACCCGCCGCGCCGTCGGCCATGTGCTGGATGCCGCTTTCGAACACCACTGCCAGCGCGGCCTCGTGCGCGCTGGTGGTCAGCCGGGTGCGGCGCTGCCGGCTGAACAGGACGGGGGTGAAATCCATCGAGCCGATGACGTTGCGGGTGAAGGGCAGGACGCTGTTCTGGGCAGTCGACAGCTGGCCGAAATCGGGCTCGCTGTCGAAGGTGTAGTGCTCACCCCCGCGCACCGCCTCCATCGTCATCAGGTGGGGATAGGTCCGCTGCCAGCCGCGCGGGACGGTGCAGCCGTGGAAATTGACCAGCAGGTGAAAGTCGGCCGCGTCCTCGAGGATCTCGATGTACTGGCGGATCCGCTCCTGCTTGTCAGACTGGAAGAAGTCGATCTTGACCCCTTTGATGCCCAGCCGCTCGAGCCGGGCAAATTCGGCGCGGCGGCGCATCCGGTCATCCATGATGTTGCGCGGGCCCTCGGTGACCGCGTTGTGACGCCCGCCGGAATTGTACCACAGCAGCACCCCGACGCCGCGCGCGTTGCCTTCGGCGACCAGCTGTTCGATCACGTCGGGGCCGATCCGTTCCCAGTTGGCATCGACCAGCGAATAGGACCAGCCGCTGTCGGCGGCGAGGGCAATGAAGGCCTTGAGCTTGCGCAGGTCCTGCGAGCTGTCGTGGTCGGTCAGCCACGACCACGACGAAATCCCGGGCTTGATCCAGGCGGTGTCTGCTACCGTGCTGGGCGGGGCCAGATCGAACACCCGGTTCGATTCGACGATGTCGCCCAGCCGCCGCGAAATCACCATGAAGCGCCACGGCATTGCTGCCGGCGCGGTCATCGCCGCGCGGGTATCGCCGAAGCCGAGCCCGTCGGCGGCGAGCGGCCCGGCGATGCGATAGGTGCCGCCAGGCGCGTCGGCGGCGAGGTGCGAGGCGTGATAGTCGCTGGTCAGGCCGCTTTCGTGGAGCAGGATCCACACCCCGTTCTCGTCGCGGAACAGCGCCGGAATGGTCCAGCCCGGGCCGGTGCCGGGCGGGACCGCGGTGCCGATCGGCTGGCCATTGTTCCACGGCGCTTCGTAGGCCGGCTGCCATGCGTTGGGGGGATCGTAGGGCTGACCCCAATGGGTTCCGCCGAGGCCGAGGGCGAAGCCGGTGTCCTCGCGCTCGACCCAGCTGTAAAGCGCGCTCCGCCCCGGCACGGCATAGCGGAATGCCACGCCGTCGTCCGCGACCTGGAACTCCAGATCGAGCCGCCGCCCGGTCTCATCGTCGGTCAGCGCCAGGGTCATGGCATTGGCGGCATAGCGGTTCGCGCGCCGCTTGCCGGTGACCATCGTATAGGCATCGGCCACGCTGCGGCGCGGTCCGGCGGCGATGGCGACGGTTCGGGCAAAGTCGGCGCGCTGCACCGGCTCGGCCGTGCCCTGATCGCCCCAGGCCAGGGTCAGCCCCAGCGGCGACCATTCGACCACCGCTTGCCCGTCCAGCGTCACCGCATATTCAGCGCCGCCGGCGGCGGATTGCCGCACCGCCGCCACCAGCTTGCCGCCGGGCGCGGCCACTTGCCATTGCGCTGGGCCGGTCTCGGCCATGGCCGCAGTCGCGGTCCACAAGGTGCACACCAGCAGCAGTCCGGTCAGCAAGGCGCGCATGGCCGCTCTCCCCAGTTCGGGGGGAAACTATCGCGATCGGCGCATCGCTGCAATCGATTGTTGCATCCGGACGAGCCGAGCGACCCCGCTCCCGGTCCAGACCGGAAGCGGGGCCATTATCCTAGGCCAGATCGAAGCGGTCGGCGTTCATCACCTTGGTCCAGGCCTTGACGAAGTCGGCCACGAACTTCGTTTCCGCACCGTTTTCGGCATAGACTTCGGCGACGGCGCGCAGTTCGCTGTTGGAGCCGAAGGCGAGGTCGGCGCGGGTCGCGCGCCACACTTCGCCGCCGTCGCTGCGGGCCTTGGCCACGAATTCTTCCGCATCGCTGCCCTCGACCGCAGACCAGGCCGTGGTCATGTCGAGCAGGTTGACGAAGAAGTCGTTGGTCAGCTGGCCCGGCCGCTTGGTCAGCACGCCGTGCGCGCGCCCACCGTGGTTGGCACCCAGCACGCGCAGACCGCCGATCAGCACCGCCAGTTCAGGTGCCGACAGGCCGAGCAGGGCCGCCTTGTCGAGCATCAGCTCTTCGGTGCGGACCGACAGCTTCTTCGGCAGATAGTTGCGGAAGGCATCGGCCTGCGGTTCCAGCGGGGCAAAGCTCTCGGCATCGGTCTGCTCGGCGCTGGCATCGCCGCGCCCGCCGCTGAACGGCACCGAAATCGCATGCCCGGCCGCCTTGGCCGCCTGCTCGATCCCGACGACGCCGCCCAGCACGATCGCATCGGCCAGCGACAGCGAACCGCGCAGACCGTTCAGCACGGACAGCACCTTGGCCAGCTCGGCCGGTTCGTTGGCATCCCAGTCCTTCTGCGGAGCCAGTGCAACGCGCGCGCCGTTGGCGCCGCCGCGGTGGTCCGACTTGCGATAAGTGCTGGCCGAGGCCCAGGCGGTCTTGACCAGCTGGCTGACGGTCAGGCCGCTCGATGCGATCGCCGCCTTCACGGCTGCCACATCCGCATCCGACGGCTTGGTCCCCGCCGGGACCGGATCCTGCCAGATCAGGTCTTCGGCCGGAACTTCGGGGCCGAGGTAGCGGACCTTGGGCCCCATGTCGCGGTGGCACAGCTTGAACCAGGCGCGGGCGAAGGCGTCGTCGAGCGCGGCCTGATCGTCACGGAACCGTTCCGAGATCTTGCGGTATTCCGGATCCATCTTCAGCGCCATGTCGGCGGTGGTCATGATCGTCGGCACCTTCTTCGAAGGATCGCGCGCATCGGGGGCCAGGTCGGCCGGATCGGGATTGATCGGCGTCCACTGCTGCGCGCCCGCCGGGCTGTGGACCAGCTCGTAATCGTACTTGAACAGCAGGCGGAAATAATCGCCGCCCCACCTGGTCGGGTTGTTCGACCACGCGCCTTCGATCCCCGAGGTGGTGATGTTGCCCTTGGCGATCTCGGCCTGGTCGATCAGCCAGCCAAAGCCCTGCCGATCAAGCGATTCGCCTTCGGGCGCCTGGCCAAAGGTATCGGACGGCTTGGCGCCATGCGCCTTGCCAAAGGCGTGTCCGCCGGCGGTCAGCGCGACGGTTTCCTCATCGTTCATCGCCATCCGCAAGAAAGTCTCGCGCATGTCGCGGGCCGAAAGCAGCGGATCGGCGACGCCGCCCGGACCTTCGGGATTGACGTAGATCAGCCCCATCTGGATCGCGGCGAGCGGATTTTCCAGCTCGGCCTTGTCTTCGGGGCGGATGCGGGTGGCAACGCCTTCGTTGACCCACTTGTCTTCCTGGCCCCAATAGATGTCACGCTCAGGCTCATAAACGTCGGCGCGGCCGCCGCCGAAGCCGAACACCGGGCCGCCCATCGATTCGATCGCGACATTGCCGGCCAGAATGAACAGGTCGGCCCAGCTGATCGACGGGCCGTACTTCTGCTTGATCGGCCAGAGCAGGCGGCGCGCCTTGTCGAGGTTGCCGTTGTCGGGCCAGGAATTGAGCGGGGCAAAGCGCTGCTGGCCGGAATTGGCGCCGCCGCGCCCGTCAGCCGTGCGATAGGTACCCGCGGCGTGCCAGGCCATGCGGATGAAGAACGGGCCGTAGTGGCCATAGTCGGCCGGCCACCACGGCTGGCTGTCGGTCATCAGTGCGGTCAGATCGGCCTTCAGCGCCTTGTAGTCGAGCTGCTTGAACGCTTGCGCATAGGCAAAGGTCGATCCCATCGGGTCGGCGCTGCCGTTCTGGCCCAGGATATTGACCGGCAAGGCATCGGGCCACCAGTCGCTGTTCTGCCGGCCAAGCAGCGCGCGCACGCCGCCGGGGTGTACCGGGCATCCGCCGCTGGTTTCGGTCTTCATGTTCATGGGGTCTCTCCTGAGTCGCTGGACGGAATTTGCATTACGCTAGCCCATCGCATTAATCGCTGGAAACGATCATCTTCGCTTACTGTCTGTCGATTATCCGATAAGTGCTGCGCCGGCGCCGCGCAACGATCTTAGCCCGCCTCTTGCCGTCGGGCCAAGCCCTGCCTAAGCGTCGCGGCCATGACCAGCTTCCCCCATACGCGCCGCCTGATGCAACGCGGCATCGACTTTCTGGGCACCGAATACGCCGTGCTGTGCGGCGCGATGTCGTGGGTCTCGGAACGCAACCTCGTTTCCGCGATCAGCAATGCCGGCGGGTTCGGTGTGATCGCCTGCGGGGCGATGACCCCCGAACTGCTTGATGCCGAGATCACCGCGACCAGGGCGCTGACCGCCCGGCCGTTCGGGGTCAACCTGATCACCATGCACCCGATGCTGTTCGATCTGATCGCGGTCTGCGCGCGGCACAAGGTCAGCCATGTCGTGCTGGCCGGCGGGATCCCGCCCAAGGGCAGCGTCGAGGCGATCAAGGACTTTGGCGGCAAGGTGCTGGTCTTCGCTCCCACCCTGGCACTGGCGAAAAAGCTGCTGCGCAGCGGCGCCGACGCGCTGGTGATCGAGGGCAGCGAGGCCGGCGGCCACATTGGCCCGGTCGCGACCTCGGTGCTGGCGCAGGAGTTTCTCCCCCACCTCGCCGAGGATTACGTGGTCTTCGTCGCCGGCGGGATCGGCCACGGCGACATGATCGCCGCCTACCTCGAAATGGGCGCTTCGGGCGTGCAGCTCGGCACCCGGTTTGCCTGCGCCAGCGAGAGCATCGCCCACCCCGATTTCAAGAAGGCCTTCTTCCGCGCCAACGCGCGCGACGCGGTGGCCTCGGTCCAGGTCGATCCGCGCCTGCCGGTGATCCCGGTCCGCGCGCTCAAGAACAAGGGCACCGAGGAATTCACCCGGAAGCAGGTCGAGGTCGCGCGGATGCTCGACGCGGGCGAGGTCGACATGGCAGCCGCCCAGCTTGAGATCGAACACTTCTG
>JBJTLX010000041.1:0-21471 GCA_046063245.1 Novosphingobium sp. | reverse complement strand
GCCCCGCAAGGCTCGCCGCTGTCATAGAGCCGCGCCGCCTTCTCGACCATCAGCCAGGCGCTTTCGAGGTACATCCACTTTTCGGCGAGCGGGTGCTGGATGCCCTGGTTCATCCCGATCGGACGGTCGAACACGACGCGCTCCTGGGCGTATTTGGTCGCGCGGCGCAGCGCATCGCGGCCGATCCCGATCGCCTCGGCGCCGATCAGCACGCGTTCGGGGTTGAGGCTGTGAAGGATATAGGAAAAGCCTTTGCCCTCCTCGCCGATGCGGTCCTCCTCGGGGATGAACAAGCCGTCGATGAAGATCGCGTTCGAATCGACCGCTTTGCGGCCCATCTTCGGGATCAGGTGAACGTCGATCTTGCTGCGGTCGAGATCGGTGTAGAAGATCGTGATCCCGTCGGTCGGCCGGGCGCAGTCCTCGTACTTGGTGGTCCGGGTCAGCAGCATGATCTTGTTGGCGACCTGCGCGGTCGAGGTCCAGACCTTCTGCCCGTTGACGACATAGCCGCCCGGGACCTTCTCGGCGAAGGTCTTGATCCGCGTGGTGTTGAGGCCGGCATCGGGCTCGGTAAATCCGAAGCAGCACTGGTCCTGGCCCGAGACCAGCCGCGGGACCCAGCGCGCCTTCTGCTCCGCCGTGCCCTTGACCACGATCGGGTGCGGCCCGAACAGGTTGATGTGGATGGTCGATGCCGCGGCGAATCCGCCGCCGCAGGCCGCGACCTCGTTCATCATGGTCATCGCCTCGGTCACGCCAAGGCCCGAACCGCCGAACTCCTCGGGCATGGTGATCCCCAGCCAGCCGCCGTCGGCCATCGCCCGGTGGAACTCGCGCGGGAACTTGCCGTCATCGTCGCGGGCCAGCCAGTACTCGTCGTCGAACGGCGAGCACGCGGCGCGCACGCCTTCGCGGATCGCCAGCAGATCGTCTTCGGTGGGCAGCGGACGGGGGTTGCTCATGCCTGTTCTCCGGCAGCGGCCAGCGTCTTGTGCGCGGCCTTGAGGTGGGGAATGTCGTACATTTTGCCGTCGATCCCGATCGTCCCGAGTTCGGGCTGGGCGGCAAAGGCCGCGGCAATCTTGCGCGCTTCGGCGATGTCTTCGTCCGAAGGCGAGAAAGCCTGGTTGATCGTCTCGACCTGGTCGGGGTGGATCGCGATCCGCCCAAGGAACCCGTCGCGCCGTGCCCGGCGGCAATCGGCCTCAAGCCCGGCACTGTCCCGGAAATCGGCGTAGAGCGTGTCGACCGGGGTGACCCCGGCGGCAGCGCTGGCGAACAGGCACAGCGAACGAGCGACCTGATAGGGGAAGGTCCAGCTGCCGTCGGCCTCCTTGTTGGCGGTGGCGCCGATCGCCGCGGCCAGGTCTTCGGCCCCCCAGGTCAGCCCGACCAGCCGCGGATGCGGCGGGGTGTAACTGCCCAGGTTGAACATCGCGAGCGGGGTCTCGGTCGCCACGACCATGATCCTGACCGTGCCCGGCGCCATGCCCGCGGCGGCTTCGAGCGGATCGATCATCGCCGCAATGGCCGCGATGTCGTGCGCGCCGTTGGCCTTGGGGACCAGAACCCCGGCCAGCCCCGGGCGCACCACCGCGGCCAGATCGACCCGGGTCAGCCCGGTATCGAGCGGATTGACCCGGACGAACAGTTTCGCGTCGATCGACCCGGCCTCGCCCAGCCAGCCCGCGACCCGTTCGCGCGCCGCATCCTTCATCGCTGGGGCGACTGCATCCTCAAGGTCGAGGATCAGCACGTCGGCACCCGACGCGCGGCCCTTGGCGAACTTGCGCTCGCTGTCACCGGGGACGAACAGGAGCGAGCGCAGCCTCATGCCGGGCGCTTCAGCATCAGCGCGTTGCGCACGGTGCGGCAGACGATCTCGTCGCGCTGGTTAAGCCCGATGTGCTCGAAGGTGACGATGCCCTGGGTCGGGCGCGACTTGCTCTCGCGCAGGTCCAGAACGCGCGTTTCGGCGCGCAGGGTGTCGCCCGAGAACACCGGCTTGGGAAAGGTCGTATCGGTCATCCCCAGGTTGCCGACCGTGGTCCCCATCGTGGTGTCCTGCACCGACAGCCCGATCACCAGCCCGAGGGTGAAGATCGAGTTCATCAGCGGCTGGCCGAATTCGGTCCCCGCGCAATAGGCGTGATCGATATGGATCTGCGCGGGGTTGTAAGTCAGCGACGAGAACAGGCTGTTCTCGTAATCGAGTACGGTCTTGCGCACTTCGTGGCGGAACACCTGCCCCACCGTGAACTCATCGAACCACAGGCCTGCCATGTTTCCTCTCCCTCAATCGAGCCGGCCGAGAATCGCGACTGCCGCGACGCTGTTGAACGGGGAACCGCCCAGGTTGTGGGTCAGCCCTAGATCGACCTTGCCGCGCTGGCGTTCGCCGGCGCGGTCCTGCAACTGGTTGTAGACTTCGTAGGCCATGCGCAATCCCGATGCACCGACCGGGTGGCCGAAGCACTTGAGCCCGCCGTCGAGCTGGCACGGAATCGCGCCGTCCCGGTCATAGCGCCCGTCGAGGATGTCGGCCGGGGCGCGGCCTTCGTCCGACAGGCCAAGGTCTTCCATGATCACCAGCTCGGTGATCGAGAAACAGTCGTGAACCTCGGTCATGTCGAGCTCGCCGCGGGGATCGCGAATCCCGGCCTCGGCATAGGCGCGGGCGGCGGCGGCGCGGGTGTTGGGCACCGATGCCCCGTCCCACTCGCCGAACTGCATTTCCCAGCCGTTGCTGGCGGAAAGCTGGACCGCCTTGATCGTCACCGGGTTCGCCCGGCCCAGGCTGCGGACGATTTCCGGGGTGGTCAGGATCGCGCAGGCGGCGCCGTCGGACACCCCGCAGCAGTCGAAGATGCCGAGCGGGTCGGCGATCATCGGCGCGCCGAGGATCTTGTCCATGTCGATCGCCGAGCGCAGGTGCGCCTTGGGCGAATGCGCGCCGTTCTGGTGGCTCTTCCACGAAACATGCGCCATCGCCCGCTTGAGATCGCCCGCGTCGATGCCGTGGCGCGCGGCATAGGCCCCGGCCAGCTGGGCGAAAGTACCCGGCGCCGAACCATAGGGCATCCACAGGTCGTTCTGCACGCCTTTGGTGCGCAGCGGCAGCCCGCCGTAGCCGGTGTCCTTGAGCTTCTCGACCCCGATCGCCAGCGCCACGTCGACCGCGCCCGAGGCAACGGCATAGGCCGCGCCGCGCAGCGCCTCGGTCCCGGTCGCGCACATGTTCTCGACCCGGGTGACCGGCACCTGCTGCAGCCGCAGCGCGTGGGCGGCAGGCAGTGCGCTGTTGCCGACGTTGATATCGTCGAGCGCGTTGCCGACCCAGGCCGTCTCGATCCGGCTGCGTTCGATCCCGGCGTCGGCCAGCGCCTCGGCAAAGGCCTCGACCATCAGGCCGTCGGCGCCGACCTCCCAGCGTTCGCCGAAGCGGGTGCAGCCCATCCCGACGATGGCGACCTTGTCCCTGATTCCGCTGGCCATCAGACGTCTCCCAGCTGCGGCCGCGTCAGCGGCGCGGCTTTCCAGAAATAGGTGCGGAAGCCCAGCCGGGCATTGTGCGACTTGATCCGCAGCCGCATCCGCACCCGCTGGCCCACGGCAAAGCCGCCGGCCGGGCGATCGACCATCTCCATCAGCACCCGCGCGCCGTTGTCGAACTGGACCAGGCCGAAATCGAACGGCGGATCGGGCGAGGAATTGAGCCGGTCGGCGGTGACCGAGACGATCGTTGCCTCGTCGTCGGCCAGGCGGACGTCGGCCAGCGCCTCGGGCGCGCCGAGCGCCGGGTTGACCGGGATCGCGCTCTTGGGAAACTGGACGTTGCCGCTGCTGTCGCGGCCGCCGATGAAACCGATCATGTCGCGCCCGATGCGGTCCAGCACGGTGGCCTGGGCCTTCTGCTCGAACTCGGCGCGCATCCCCCAGTCGAGCGCGAGCGCGCCGCTCAGGCTGAGGAAACGGGTGAGGTCGCGGATCGGCTCGCCCTGCCCGAGCATTTCGGCCAGCGCCGCGGCCCCGGCGACCGCGCCGGTCACCTCGAACACCAGCGCATCGACACCGCTGCCGAAGCCAACCAGCAGCACCCGGTCGCCCGGCTTGGCCGCCGCCAGCGCCAGGCCCAGAGCGAACAGCGGATGCGCCGCGCCCAGGTCGCCCGCCGCCTCGCTCAGCGCCTCGCCGTGGTTCGGCGCGGCGCAGCCAAGCATGCGCGCGGCGGCCTTCCAGCAGCCGCTGACCGGTTCGGCACAGGCAACCTGGGTCAGCGCGGCCGGTTCGATCCCGGCCGCAGCGCATGCCGCCTTGATCGTCGGCGCCAGCATGTCGCGCACCGCCACGTCGCGGACGAAGCGCTCCTCATAGGCGTAGGGCGTGGGGTGTTCGCGCGAGGTGTAGCGATCGACAAAGTCCGCGCTCAGGCTGGCGTGGCCGATCAGCCGCGCCGCGCCATCGGGTCCGGTGCGCACCGCAGCGGCGCCGTCGCCATAGGCGAGCTGTGCGGCGCTGCCGGCCTGGGTATCGCGCTTTTCCGACGCCGCGATCAGTTCGGCCTTGCCGCCGAGCAGCGCGTCGAGCAGCGCGGTGGTTCCGGCGCGGCGGCTGCCCGCATGGTCGCTGGTCCGCGTCGCGGCCGGCAGGGCCAGCGCCTCAAGCAGCAGCGCGCTTTGCGCCCGGTCGGTGAAATAGGCCGAGGTCGAGGCGAAGCGCAGCGCGGTGCACGGCACGGCGGCCAGATCGCGCGCCGCTTCGACCGCCATGGTCAGCGGATCCTCGTCCCACCCGGCCACGCCGCGATGGCCGCTGCGCGGCATTGCCAGCCCCGACCACGCCAGCCCCTTGGCCGCCAGCTTGCGGTCAAGCCGCAGCAGCGGAAGGTATCCCCCGATCGCATCCAGGCCGAATTGCATCCGCACGTCCCATTCCATTCACGTGATTACCGACGCCGAGGCCAAGAATCGAAAACTTCGCCTTGACAGCGGCTCACACATTCGTAAACACGTTCACTATCGCTTGGCAAGAGGGTTTTCCCACCCTGGCCGATTCTGGAGGTTTCATGGGCAGTTCCGCTGACGTTTTCCGCGACGACGCGCTGGCCGGCAAGGTGATTCTCGTCACCGGCGGCGGCGGCGGACTCGGCCGGGAAATCGCCCAGGCGCTGGCCGCGCGCCAGGCCACGGTCCACATCTGCGGACGGCGGCTGGCCCTGCTCGAAGCCACCGCCGCCGAGATTTCGGCAGCGACCGGATCGCGCGTCGTCGCCCACGCCTGCGACATCCGCGATGCCGATGCGGTCGACGCGATGATCGCAGCGATCTGGCAGGATGCCCCGCTGACCGGACTGGTCAACAATGCCGCGGCCAATTTCATCGCCCCGACCAAGGACCTGTCGGCGCGCGGCTTTCGCGCGGTAACCTCGACCGTGATGGACGGGACGTTCCACGTCACGCTGTCGTGCGGCAAGCGCTGGATCGAGCAGGGCCTGCCCGGATCGGTGGTGTCGAACCTGGTCACCTGGGTGTGGACCGGATCGGCCTTCGTCGTCCCTTCGGCGATGGCCAAGACCGCGATCCACGCCATGACCATGAGCCTGGCCGCCGAATGGGGGCCCTACAACATCCGCCTCAACGCGACCGCGCCCGGGCCCTTCCCGACCGAAGGCGCGTGGGACAAGCTCAACCCGATCCCCGACACCACCTCGTCGGCGACCAGCACCGAGACGGTGCCGATGCGCCGCTTCGGACGGATGCCGGAACTGACCAACCTGGTCACCTTCCTGCTGTCCGACGCCTGCGACTATCTGACCGGGCAGACGATCGCGATCGACGGCGGCCAGCATCTCGCCGGGCCGGGCACCTTTGCCGATCTGTCGAACCTGACGGACGAACAGTGGCAGGCCGCGCGCGAGGCGATCGCGGCTTCGGCCGCCAGGGAAAAGAGCCAGCGGGACGGAGGACCGAAAGCATGATCGAGCGCAAGCTGTTCAGCCCCGAACACGACATGTGGCGCGACAGCGTCCGCCGTTTCGTCGAAAAGGAGATCGTGCCGTTCCACGACCAGTGGGAGAAGGACGGCATCGTCCCGCGCGAACTGTGGCTCAAGGCCGGCGAAGCGGGCATGCTGTGCTGCACCGTGCCCGAGGAATACGGCGGGCTGGGGCTCGATTACCTGTTCGACGTGATCGTCTTCGAGGAACTGTGGCGCGCCGGGGCGAGCGGCCCGGGCTTCCTGATCCACACCGATCTGGTCGCGACCTATATCCTCACCGCCGGGACCGAAGAGCAGAAGCGCACCTGGCTGCCCAGGATGGTCAAGGGCGAAGCGATCGGTTCGCTCGGCATGACCGAGCCGCACGCCGGCAGCGATCTGAAGGCGATCCGCACCAAGGCCGAACGCGACGGCAACGATCACTTCATGGTCAACGGCCAGAAGGTGTTCATTTCCAACGGCCAGATGTGCGACGTGCTGGTGCTGGCGACCAAGACCGACAGCGACGCCGGGGCCAAGGGCGTGACGCTGTTTCTGGTCGACACCAGCCTGCCCGGCTTCAAGCGCGGCAAGAACCTCGAAAAGCTGGGGATGAAGGCGCAGGACACCTCCGAACTGTTCTTCGACAACCTGCGCATCCCGGCGGACGCCATGCTCGGCGGCGAGGGCGAAGGCTTCAAGCTGATGATGACCAAGCTGTCGCAGGAACGGCTGGCCCAGGCGATCCGCTCGGCCACGGTGACCGAGACGGTGATCGAATGGACGGTAGACTATACCAGCGAGCGCCGCGCCTTCGATCAGACCATCGCCGATTTCCAGAACACCCAGTTCGTGCTGGCCGATCTCAAGGCGCGCAGCGTGATGGCGCGGGTCTTTACCGACAAGTGCATCGAACTGTTCATGGCCGGTCAGCTCGACCCGGTCGACGCCGCGATGGCCAAGATGGTGACTTCGGAACTGCACTGCGAAGCGGTCGACAAGTGTCTGCAATTGTTCGGCGGCTGGGGTTACATGTGGGAGTACCCGATCTCCCGCGCCTATGCCGATGCGCGCATCGTCAAGATCGCCGGCGGCTCGATCGAAGTGATGAAGACGATCATCTCGCGCGATCTGTTCAAGGGCAAACTGGGGCAACGGCGATGACCGAACTGTCGATCCCGCTTGCAGCGCGCAGCAACGACGATAGTCCGGCAGGGTCCCCTGTCGGAGTTTCGCCTGTGCAAAAAAATCTCGATGCCAACCTGCGCTTCGGTTTCCTGATCCACGACGTCTCGCGGCTGCGCCGCATCGTGGTCGATCGCGCGCTCAAGCCGCTGGGCATCACCCGTTCGCAGTGGTGGGTGCTGGCCTTCCTGTCGCGCCGCGACGGCATGACCCAGACCGCGCTGGCGGCCGACCTCGATCTGACCAAGGTGGCGATCGGCGGGCTGATCGACCGGATGGAACAGGGCGGCTTCGTCGAGCGCCGCGCCGATGAGCGCGATGCCCGGGCGCGCCGGGTCTACCTGACCCGCGCCGGGCAGAAGCTGGTCCTGACCATCCGCGAGAATGTCGATGCAGTCGAGACCGACATTCTCGAAGCGGTCAGCGAGGACGAGCTCGAGGATGCCGCGCGCGCGCTGGTCAAGATCAAGAAGCGCCTGCTCGAAATGGCGGGCGGCGAAACCGACGACGGTCAGGACAACGTCCTCTGACCGCAGCACTTCAAAGGAGGAAGACGTGAAAGGATTGGCAGGCAAGGTTGCGATCGTCACCGGCGGCGGACAAGGCATCGGCCGCGCGCTGGTGCTGCGCTTGGCCGCGGAAGGCTGCAAGGTCGCGATCTTCGATCTCAGCGTCGCCGCGGGCGAGGAAACCGCTGCCCTTGCGGGCGACGCCGTGGTCAAGACCTGGCAGGTCGACATCAGCGACTTTGCCGCGGTCGAAACCGCCGTCGCCGCGGTCGAGGCCGAGCTTGGCCCGGTCTGGGCGCTGGTCAACAACGCCGGCTGGGACAAGCCGCAGCCGTTCCTGGCGACCGATCCGGCGTTCTGGGACAAGGTCATCGCGATCAACCTGACCGGCAATCTCAACACCCATTTCGCGGTCGCCGGGCGCATGGCCCAGCGCGGCGGCGGGCGGATCATCAACATCGCGTCCGACGCCGCCAAGGTCGGCACCAGCAACGAGGCGGTCTATTCGGCCTGCAAGGGCGGGCTGATCAGCTTCACCAAGTCGATCGCCCGCGAACTGGCCCGCAAGAATGTGCTGGCCAACTGCGTCTGCCCGGGGCCGACCAACACCCCGATGATGGCATCCGTGGTCGGCGAGGGTCCGGAGGCGGAAAAGTGGAAGGACGCGATGGTTCGCGGCATTCCGCTGAAGCGGATGGGCGAGCCCGAGGACTATGCCGGGATCGTCGCCCTGCTCGCCTCCGACGACGGCGCCTTCATCACCGGCCAGGCCATTTCGGTCTCTGGCGGCATGAACATGATTTGAGAGGATTTTGGCAATGTCCCAGCAATTCGAAGACATCATCTATGAAGTGCGCGGCCGCGCCGCTTGGGTGATCATCAACCGTCCCAAGCTCTACAACGCCTTCCGCGCCCAGACGATCGAGGAAATGATCGCCGCCTTCAAGCTCGCCGCCGACGATCGCGGCGTGTCGAGCGTGGTGCTGACCGGCGCGGGCGACAAGGCCTTCTGCACCGGCGGCGACCAGAGCGCCAAGGACGGCCAGTACGACGGCCGCGGCATCGTCGGCCTGCCGATCGACGAGTTCCAGTCGATCATCCGCGACATCCCCAAGCCGGTGATCGCCCGGGTCAACGGCTTCGCCATCGGCGGCGGCAACGTCTTCGCCACGCTGTGCGATCTGACCATCGCTGCCGACACCGCCAAGTTCGGTCAGGTCGGGCCCAAGGTCGGCTCGGTCGACGGCGGCTGGGGCACGGCCCTGCTCGCCCGCCACATCGGCGACAAGCGCGCCCGCGAAATGTGGTTCCTCAACGAACAGTACACTGCGCAGCAGGCCTATGAGATGGGACTGGTCAACAAGGTCGTTCCCGCCGCCGAGCTCGACGATGCAGTCAACGCCTGGACCCAGGCGCTGGGTGAGCGTTCGCCGACCGCACTGGCGCTGGCCAAGCGCTCGTTCAATGCCGACAGCGACAACATCCGCGGTATCTCGATGCTCTCGCTCAACGCGGTCAAGCTGTACTACGATTCGGAAGAATCGAAGGAAGGGATGCGCGCCTTCCACGAGCGCCGCACCCCCGATTTCCACGCCTACGTGAAGTAAGCGGACGCGGGGACGCAGCGCATGGCCCCGTCCCCGCGTCTGCTGCGCCCGGGCGAATTGGCGTCGGCCCTGCCTCCGGGCGGGCTGACGTTGGTCTCCTCCTGCTCGGCCGAATCCGATCTGCTGGCGGGGGAAGTCGGCACGGCCGGCGCGGCGCTGGGCTCGATGGACTTTGCCGGGATCTTCGTACCCGGGCTCAACCGCCACGATTGGGCCGCCGGCCCCGCCTCGCGCGCCACCACCTTCTTCCAGACCCCCGAATTGCGCGCGCGCGGCGACGCGGCGCGGTTCCTGCCGCTGTGCTATCAGGACATCCTGACCCTGCTTCGCCGCGAGCAGCCGCAAGCGGCGCTGTTCATGTGTTCGCCCCCCGACGACGCCGGCAATTGCAGCTTCGGCACCGAAGTGGCGGTGATTGCGGCACTGTGGCGCGATATTCCGGTGCGCATCGCCCACATCAACCCGGCGATGCCGCGCACGCCCGGCGATCCGGGCATTCCCTATGCCCAGCTGACCGCCTGCTTCGAAGGCGAACAGGCGCTGCGCGGCATGCCGGCCGCCCAGGCCGACCCGGTCAGCAGCGCGATCGGCGCACAAGTTGCAGAACTCGTCCCCGATGGAGCGACCTTGCAGACCGGCCTCGGCAAGATCCCCGACGCCGTGCTGCGCGCGCTGGGCGGGCACTGCAACCTGCGCCTGCACACCGGGCTTGCCGGTGACGGCGCGCTGGCGCTGGTGCGGTCCGGGGCGATGGCCGAAGGAAACTCCGCGCTGGTCGGGGTGGCAATTGGCAGCGCCGAACTTTACGCCGGCCTGTCCGATCCGCATTTCCAGTTCCGCCCGGTCACGGTCACGCACGACCTGACCACGCTGGCCGCGATCGACCGTCTGGTGACGATCAATTCGGCGATGGAGGTCGACCTGTTCGGTCAGGTCCACGCCGAAGCCTCGTCGCGCGGGTTCCAGTCGGGACCCGGCGGGGCGAGCGACTTTGCCCGCGGTGCCCGGGCAAGCGCAGGCGGGCTGCGGATCATCGCCCTGCCCGCTACTGCCGGGCAGACCAGCCGGATCGTCGCACCGGGCGCGGGCAGCGGCCCGGTCTCGCTCTCGCGCTTCGACGTCGACGTGGTGGTGACCGAGCACGGCACGGCCGACCTGCGCAGTGCCAGCTACGATCGGCGCGCCAAGGCCCTGATCGCCATTGCCGCGCCCGAACACCGCGAAATGCTGGACCGCGCCTGGCACGCCGTCGCCGCACACATCTGAGAGGAGAGCCCCATGGCTTCGAGCAAGGTCATCATCAGCTGCGCCGTCACCGGCTCGATCCACACCCCGTCGATGTCGCCGCACCTGCCGGTCACGCCCGAGGAAATCGCCGAGAGCGCGCTGGGCGCGGCCGAGGCCGGGGCGGCGATCGTCCACCTCCACGCCCGCGATCCCGAGACCGGCCAGCCGGTCCACACCCCCGAGGACTTCGCCCCGTTCCTGCGGGTGATCAAGCAATCGAGCGACGTCGTGGTCAACATCACCACCGGCGCATCGCCCTACATGCCGGTCGAATACCGGGTGAAGCCGGCCGAGGTGTGGAAGCCCGAAGTCGCCAGCCTCAACATGGGTTCGATGAACTTCGGGCTGTTCCCGATGCTACGCAAGGAACGCCAGTGGAAGCACGCCTGGGAGCCGGAAATGCTCGAGGCCAGCCATGACCTGGTGTTCCGCAACAGCTTCAAGGACATCCGCTATGCGCTTGAAACCTTGAACGCGACCGGCACCCGCTATGAGTTCGAATGCTATGACACCAGCCACCTCTACAACCTCCACTATTTCTGGAGCGAGGGGCTGGTCCAGGCGCCGCTGTTCATCCAGACCTGCTTTGGCCTGCTCGGCGGGATCGGCAGCCATCCCGACGACGTGATGCACATGAAGCGCACCGCCGACCGGCTGTTTGGCGACAATTACCGCTGGTCGGTGCTCGCCGCCGGTCAGGCGCAGATGAAGGTCGCGGCGATGGCGGCGAGCATGGGCGGGCACGTCCGCGTCGGCCTCGAAGATTCGCTGTGGCTCGGCCGCGGCGAGCTGGCGCCGAGCAATGCCGCGCAGGTGACCCGGGTCCGCCAGATCATCGAAGGCCTCGGGCTCGAAATCGCCAGCCCGGCCGAGGCGCGGGAGATCCTGCAGCTCAAGGGCGGCGATGCCGTCGGCTTCTGATCCCTTCCTGCCGCTTGGCGATCTGTTCGCGCGGGTTCCGCCCGGGCGACTGGCGCTGGTCCATTGCGACCAGCGCTGGAGCTTCGGCGACCTCGATCGCCGCTCGGCCGCGCTGGCGCAGTGGCTGAGCGGCCGCGGGGTGCTTGGCGACGATCTGGTCGCCTTCGCCTTGCCCAATGGCCCCGATTTCCTCGCCCTGGCCTTCGCGATCTATCGCTGCGGGGCGACCCCGGCACCGCTCTCACCCAAGCTGGCCGAAGCGGAGCGCGCGGCGATCCTGACGACAATGAACCCGCGCTGCTTCGTCGCGGAAAGCGACCTGCCCCCGTCCGCCGCAGACACCCCGGCACCGCTTCCGCCGCTCCACGTCGCGGCGTCGTGGAAGGCCTGCACCAGCGGCGGCAGCACAGGGCGGCCCAAGGTGATCGTCGATGGCCGCCCCGCCGGGTTCGCCGCGGCGACCGAATTCATCGCCATCCCCCGCGACAGCCAGGTTCTGGTGCCCGGCCCGCTCTATCACAACGCCCCGTTCAGCGCGGCGGTGTTTGCGCTGTGGCGGGGCAATTGCGTGGTCACCATGCCGCGTTTCGACGCGGCGGAGGCGCTCGACCTGATCGCCCGGGAACGGCTGAGCTGGGCGATCATGGTCCCGACCATGCTCCACCGGATCATGGCCCTGCCCGCGGCGCAGCGCGACCGGTATGACCTGTCGGCGTGGCAGACGGTGGTCCACACCGCGGCGCCGATGGCCCCCTGGCTCAAGCAGGCGTGGATCGAGTGGCGCGGGGCGGACCACATCTGGGAGGTCTACGGCGCCACCGAAGGGCTGGTGCGCTGCTGGATCGGCGGAGCCGAATGGCGCGAGCGCCCCGGCTCGGTCGGCCGGCCGCTCGGCGGCGCGCGGCTGCGGATAACCGCCCCCGACGGCAGCGAGGTGCCGCCGGGCGAACTGGGTGAGGTCTACGCCATGCCCGCCGGCGGTCCGGGCACCAGCTATCGCTATATCGGGGCCGAGCGGCGCATGATCGAAGGCGGCTGGGAAAGCGTCGGCGACATGGGCTGGGTCGATGCCCAGGGCTATCTCTTCCTGTCCGACCGCAAGGACGACCTGATCATTACCGGCGGGATCAATGTCTGGCCGGCCGAGGTCGAGGCGGCGCTGCTTAGCCACCCCGACATCGCCAGCTGCGCGGTCTATGGCGTCGCCGCCGGGGATCTCGGCGCGGCGGTCCACGCGGTGATCGAAACCACGGCCGACCTGACGGTTGAGGGGCTCAGCGCCTTTCTCGAAACCCGGATCGCCAAGGCCAAGCACCCGCGATCGATCACGCTTACCCCATCACCCGTCCGCGATGATGCGGGCAAGTTCCGCAAGCCCCGTGCCACGGAGATCCTATGACTGCCGCCCTTCCCGCCTTGACCCAGTTCCGCGCCGAACCGCAGCAGAGCGGCCTGATCCACCTGGTATTCGATTGTCCTGGGCGGTCGATGAACGTCTTTGCGAACACGGCGATCCACGAACTCGGGGCCTTCGCCGAATGGCTACACAACGCCGATGTGCGCGGCGTGGTGGTACGCTCGGGCAAGCCGACCGGGTTCTGCGCGGGCGCCGACCTGACCGAGCTGGGCGTCGCCTATGACATGATCGTCGCCGCGCCCAAGGCCGACCGTTTCGACATCGCTTTCAACCACTTCTTCCCGCTAAGCCACGCGGTCCGGCGGCTCGAGACCGCGGGCAAGCCGGTCGCCGCGGCGATCGCCGGGGTTGCGCTGGGCGGCGGCTGCGAGCTGGCGCTGGGGGCGCATTACCGCGTCGCCACGCGCTCGCCGCGGGCAATGCTCGGCCTGCCCGAATGCGCGGTGGGGCTGCTCCCCGGCGCGGGCGGGACCCAGCGCATCACCCGGCTGGTCGGGGTCGAGTTGGGGCTCGAGGTGCTGCTGCGCGGACGCAACCTGCACGGCGACGAAGCCGTGGCGGCCGGGCTGGTCGACGCACTGGTCGACGACGGCGACGAGGTTGCCGCGGCCGAGGCATGGCTGCTGTCGGACGCCGCACATGCCGTCCAGCCATGGGACCGCACCGGCCACGTGCCGCTGGCCCACGCCGACTACGCCGCGGCCATCGCCGCGCACCGCACCCGCGAGCTGGAGCGGATGCTGGGCCACGAGCCCGCGCCGAAAGCCATCCTCGATTGCGTCGAGTTCGGCCTGATGCAGCCGATCGACGGCGCGATCCGCGCCGAGATGTCGGTCTTCGCCCACCTGATCCAGCGGTGTGAGCCGCGCAACACCATCCGCACCATGTTCCTGGGCAAGCAGGCCTTCGACAAGGCCAGCCGCGAAGGCGCGCTGGGCGATGCAGTTGCGGCGGCGCGCGAGGCGGTGAAGGACGCCGCGGCCACGGCCCTTGCCGCTACCCCGGCGCTGGCGCTGGCCGGCTTTGCCCCGGGGACCTGGGACAAGCCCGTCCAGCCCCGCCCGGCGGACGGATTCTGGTTCGAAGGCCAGCCGGCCCTGGCCGCGGCGATTGCCGGCCTTGCCGGGCAGCTACGCGCCATCACGGCCGGCCTGAGCGAGGCCGAGGCGCTGCAGCTCGATCACGCGGTGGTGCGCGATGGCAGCATTCCAGCCTATCTGGGCGGTGCCACCGGCCTTGCCGCGCTGGCTCAATCGGCAGCGTAAACCAGCACCACGCCGCCCAGGATCGCGGCGATCCCGGCGTATTGCTGCAGCGAGATCGGCTGTCGATAGACCAGCACCCCGATTGCGGTGAGCGCGACGATCCCGACCCCCGACCACACCGCATAGGCGATCCCCAGCGGCATCGACTGCAACGTTTTTGCAAGGAAATAGAAAGCGATGACATAGCCGATCACGGCTATCCCGACGGGCAGCACCCGGCGCAGCCCGTCGCATTCCTTGAGCGCCGAGGTGGCGACGATCTCGCTGACGATGGCGATGGCAAGGAACTGCCAGGCCCGCGGCATTACGCCGTGACCGTGCGCGACGCGCTGGCCCCGAACCGGGTGACGTGCTGGCTGGCAAAGTCGAAGTAGTCGCGGTTCCAGCAGAACTCGACCCAGCCGGTCCCGGTCTGCCCGTCCATTTCCAGCGTGACCGCCGCCTCGTTGAGATAGACCCCCGGGGTCCAGCCGAGCTGGGTCTTGGCGAAAGTCTTGCAGCGCACAACAACGGTGCGCCCGTCGGTATCGGTCGCGCGAACGTCGAACTCTTTCTGCCACATCGTCTCGTCATAGACGATGTCGTAATCGACCCGCGCCAGGTGGCGCATCGCGCCGTCCTTCCACAGATAGCCGCAGACGTGGACCCGGCCGAACGACTGCATCTCGAAGAAGTGGACCGAGGTGTTGGCGGTGATCAGGTGGATCCACTTGTAGTGCTGGTTGAGCCCCCACACCCGCGGCCCCCAGCTGTGGTCGTGGGCCATGAAGCCCTCGTGCCGCACCGGACGCCCGTCGATCACCATGTCGGCGGCGATCCGGCCGTGCTGCTCGGTCCGGTCGACCCCGTAATAGGGCGGCACGCCATCGGGATGCTGGCTGAAGGCATAGGGCGGGTGCAGCGCGGTATAGCGCCCGTCGAACTGCAGTCGCTCACCCTTCCAGGCCAGATCAACGGTCTTGTGCGGTTCGCGGATCGCCATGTGCAGCGGCCCAAGGCGGAAATCGTCGAAGTCCATGTCGGCGGGATATGCGGCGTCGACCTCTTCCTCGATCGGCACCTCCAATCCCGGTCCGAACAGCTTGGCGCGGGCCTTGCCCATGCCTTCGGCGTGGAACGATGGGTAAATGAACCCGGCAATCCCCAGATCGGGCAGCATCAGCATGTGCGCCACCGCCTCGCGGCCATCGGAAGCGAGCTTGTGCTTGAACGCCTCGGCATCGGGATAGGCGGCAAAACGCGCGGTCTGTTCGGGCATCGTTCGGTCCTTGGTTCAGCGGTTCGCCAGCCGCGACAGCCGGTTGGATAGCGTGGTGACCCCGATCACGTCGGTGACGTTGCTGAAACCGACACGGCTGCCCATGGTCCAGCGATAGAGGCTCTGGAACGAGATGAAGCTGGGATAGGCGCTGTGCCACGGCGCCGCGGCGATCGCCGCGCCGGTCATTTCCCATTGCCGCCCCTTGGCGTCGGTGATCCGCACCACGCGGTGCATGCCGAGCATGCCGAGGCTCTCGCCCTCGACCTCGGCCGCGACCACCGCGCAGCTTTCGCCATCGACCACGGCATAGCCGAAGCGGAAGGTGGTATAGACCTGCTGGCCGTTCACCACGTCGAGCGTGACGACCAGGTGGAAGGCGAGGTCGTCACCGAAGGTCATGTGCATCCACGACACCGGCGCAGAGTTCCATTCGGCGCGCGGGCCCCAGCTGCGGTCAAGCCCGTCGACACAGTTGACCGCGTAGGTGCGGCCGTGGAGTTCGAGCTGGCCTTCGATCCGCCCGACCAGATCGTAATGCCCCTTGGTCCAGGCATCCCCTGCCCCGGTCGAGGCTTCGGCATCGCCGTTGAAGGCTGCGAGCATCGGATTGTGCGCCGGATCGAGCGGATCGAACGGATCCATCAGCCCGCGGAACGACAGGTCGAAGCGGCACAGCCCGTCCTGCCCGTCATAACGGAAGCGGTAATCGCGCGCGCCGTTGCCGGCCTTGACCGACAACCCGTTGGCCAGGGTGAAATCGGCCATAGTCGGGGGGCACGGCAGGTGCATCGGCGCGTCGGAATAGTCCGCGGTCCAGGCGTTGGCGTGCATCCCCTGGTGAATGTAGATCGAAGACAGGCAGACCCCGAGGTTGGGCCGGGCGAGGATATAGGCGTTGCCGCTGATCCGTTCTTCGGGAACCGAAAAGATCAGGAACATCGTCTCGGCATGATCGAGCGCGGGCGAGGTATCGTTATGCAGATCGAGGTCGCGGTCGGTGATCATCGAATTGTACTCGCTATCGCACAGGGTCTGGACGGACTTACCACGCCGGCGGCGGGAGGTCTTCGGGCCTCAGCTCGAACCCGAACGGGGTGGTCCACTGCCGCGCCTGGGCGATCATCGCCGCACCGGAATCGAGCACCAGGCGGTCGAGCGCGGCGCGCAGCGCCGGATCGGCGCAGCGGCTGCCCAGCGCGGTGACCTCGTCGCGCAGGCGGCAAATGGCGGCTTCGAGATCGGCCACATCGGCGCCCGGATCGGCCAGCAGCGCGCGCCCGTCCGCGGCCGCGGCCGCGGCCGCCGGCGCGTGGCCCGCCGCGGCCACCGAATCTTCCGCAAGCCGGGCAAATGCGGCAAGCTCCATCCGCGCATAGCGCCGCACATCGGGCAGCCGGGTCTTGACGAAACCGATCGTCAGCATCGCCAGATGGAGCTGTTCGACCACGTGCTTTTCGGCATTGCCCAGCGCGGGCGCGACCACTTCCTCAAGCGCGCGCAGCGCGACTTGCAGCTGGGCATCGAAGGTCAGGTTCATGCGAACGCTCCCACATAGCGGTCGCGCAGTTCGGCCAACGCGCCAAGGCCGACCGCGACGACGTAATTGACCAGCACGTCCTGGTGGGTACCGCGGATCCGCGAGGCGCGGGCCGATGCCCCCAGGCACAGCACGGCGATCAGATAGCGGTTGTAGATGTTGAAGTAGGCGAGCCGGACCGGATCGACGCTCAGCCCCGAAGCCTCCTCGTAGGCGGCATACATCGCCTCGTTCGACATCATCCCCGAACCGAGCAGGGTCACCCCGTCTTCGGCATAGTGCGAGAACGAGGGCATCGCCGCATAGGTCAGGTCCTGGTGCCGGTCGCCCAGCGTTGCCCCTTCCCAGTCGAGCCAGGCGGTAATCCGCCCGCTGGCCTCGTCGAACAGGAAATTGCCGCTGCGATAGTCGCCGTGGACGATCGAGACATGGTCGAGCACCGGCGCGTTATCGACCAGCCAGCGATAGACGATCTCGAGGATCGGCTCTTCTTCGATACGGTCTTCTTCCCAGACCCGGCGGATCGCGTTGACCTGGCGGATTACCGAGGCGTTCGAGCCGACTTCAGGCCGCTCGAAATGTTCCAGCCCGGCGCATGCGGCGACATCGATCTTGTGCAGCCTGGCGAGCAGGCCGACGAATTCGGGGGCCAGCTTGGCGCGCAGGTCCGGCCCGAAGTTCTGGCCCAGGCCCGAGACCTTACCCGAATCGTACGACGGCTTGGCCGCGCCGGTGACGAAGCCATAGATCATCGCCGGATAGGGCAGGAACTCGCCCTCGCCATCGACCCAGTGGGGCTGGGGCGAAGGGATGATGCCCTCGACCGCCTTGAGCACTTCGAACTCGCGGTGGCGGCTCGATTCGGTGACCGATGCCGATGGTTCCATCCGCAGCACCATGCGGTCGGTCTGTTCGCCGGTGCCGGCCGGGCCGCGCCAGTGCAGATCGAACAGCACCTGCAGCTTGGACGCACCGCCCGACAGCCACTTGCCCTCGGTGATGGTAACGCCGTAACCGACCCGCGCCTCGACCAGCGCCTGGATCCCCTCCAGCAGCCGTTCCAGCGTGACGCCTTCATAGCCCGGGCCATTGCGGCGATGCATCTTGCGGGTCAGGACCACGTCGATCTCGCGCTCGACCGGATAGCGCGCGCGGATCGCCGCGATCGTCGCTTCGGTCGGACGGCGGCGCGCGGACTCGTCGATGATCTGGTATTCGCCGGCCATGGCCATCGCTCCTCTCAGGCGTACAGTGCGTCCGTCATGTTCTGCGACAACGCATATTGGCCGACAAAATCGGCGATGTGTCCATGCCCGACAAGATCGCCGGATTCCCAGCGCATCAGCACCTGATACCCGACGCTCGAGGGGTTGAAGTTGTACCACGGCCCGGCGGCGATGGTCTTGCCCTTGGCGGTGTAGACCTGGCCCTGATCGTCAACGAAGCGCACCTGCGCGCTGGTTGCCAGCATGTCGGTGCGCTGGGTGGTCAGCTCTGCCGTCATCAGCGGGCGGCGCTCGCCATTGACCAGGACATAGCCATAGCGGAAGCTGGGATAGACCAGGGTGCGGTTTTCGAAGGCGATGTCGAGGATCATGAAGGCGCGGATCGATTCGCCCAGATCGACATGGACCCAGGTGCCGCCCTTGTTGCCCCAGTCGTTGCGCGGGCCCCAGCTTTTGTTGACGCCCTCGATGCAGTCGACCTGATAGGTCTTGTCGCGCAGTCGCAGCTGGCCGGTGACCCGCCCCTTGCCTTCAAGGTGGCCGTTGTTCCAGCCGCTGTAGCCGTCCATCTTGCTGACCGCCTGGGGCACCTGCGCCGGATCGCGGGCGTCGGTCGGCTCGCAGATCGCGGTATATTCCAGATCGAAGGCGCAGACCCCGTCGCGCGATTCATAGTGCCATTCGTGCTCGCGCTCATTGTGCGCCTTGAAGCGCAGGCCATTGGCCAGGGTGAAGTCCGAATAGTCCGGCGGGCAGCGCATGTGCATCTGGGAATCGTTGTGATGCAGCTGCCAGGGATGCATGCACAGCCCCTGGTGGATCTCGATCGAGCTGTGGCAGACGCCCAGGTTGGGCCTGGCCAGCACATACATGTTGCCGCTGATGGCGAACTCGGGGACCGAGAAGATCTGGAAGACCGTCTCGGTCCAGGTGTCGTCGGCCGGATCGCAGGCGTGGAAGCGATAGTCGTCAGCGGTAATCATCGTCCGTTCCAGTCTTCGCTTGGCCGGTTTGGCCCGGCACGTTCCTTGCCCCCGAACGTGCCGGGCCGGTGATCAGAAGCGATAGCGCGCTTCGATCATCCAGGTCCGCGGCTCGCCCGGCACCACGATGTTGAGCGCGAACAGGCTGGCGAAGCCGATCCCGCCATTATAGTAGGTCCGGTCGAAGGCGTTCTTGAGCAGCGCCGACACCGCCCAGCCCTTGCCGCCCGGTTCCTCGATCCCGATCCGGAAATTGGCCAGGGTATAGCCGGGGATCTGGGTGTTGGGATTGAGCGTCCGCCCGGTCGAGCTGTACCAGTTGGAGGACTGGCGATAGGCATCGCCATGCAGGGTCAGGTCCCACTTGTCGCTGAGCGGCACGGTGACATCGGCATAGAGCGAGCCCGACCATTCCGGGGTATCGGGATAGGTGTTGAAGTTGGTGATCGTGGTCCCGCCGTCGGTGCCGAGCACCGCCACGCGCGGATCGGTAAAGCGCGCGTTGGTGTAGTTCAGGCTGCCGCCAAGGGTCAGCCAGTCGGCCGGTTTGATGTTGCCGTCCAGCTCGAAGCCGGTGATCTTGGCCTTGGGGACATTGGCGGTGACTGCGGCCAGCGCGCCGAAGATGGCGACATAGTTGGCGCGCTGCAGGTTTTCGACCCACATGTTGTAGACCGCCAGGTTAAGCCGCAGCGGCGCTCCGCCAGCATCGCCGCGGTACTTGGCGCCAAGCTCGATGTCGGTGGCGATTTCGGGGCGGAACTCGCCGCCCGAGGTGTTGGCAAAGCCGGGGGTCGGCGGGGCGTGGAAGTTGAAGCCGCCGCTGCGGAAGCTGCGCCGGGTGTTGGCATAGAGCAGCAGGTCCGGCGTCAGCTGGTTCTGCAACCCGAAGGTCCAGCTCAGCTTCTTGAAGGTGTCTTCCTGGACCCGGGTGAACCGGCCGTCGGCAAAGAAGGCGTCATAGGCCGGCTGGACCCATTGATCGTCGGCATCGCGCACGAACGAGATCTTTTCCGAGGTATAGCGCAGCCCCGCGGTCAGCTTGAAACCGGCCAGCCCGGTGTCGAGCGTTGCCTGGGCATAGCCGGCGATTGCCTTGCTCCGCGTCGTGCCCGAATTGATCTGCGGCGGCGCGCCCACTGCGTTGGCGATGAAGCTGGTGTTGTGGAGGTGCTCCTTGCTGTTGGAGTAATAGGCCCCAAGCACATATTCGAGGCGGTCGCTCAAGGTCTTGCCTTGCAGCTGCAGTTCTTCCGAAACCTGCCGGATCTGGCCGTCACCGCCAAACGGCCCGGTGGCGGCGTTGCCGCGACCATCGATGCCAAAGCGGGTACCGTCGATGTCGCCGGCATCGAAATAGTCCGAACTGACATAGCCGAAGACATTCTTGATCTTGGTGCTGTCGTTCAGTTCAAACGTGGTGACGTTTGACACGATCCATTTGCGGGTGCGGTGCTTGCTGACCGAATCGACGTCGACCACATAGGGCCCGCGCGCATTCTGGGCAGCGCCGAAGGCGACCAGGCCGGGCGCGAAGTTCGTCGCGTCGAGGATCACGTTGAAGGGCACGAACGGATTGCCCGGCACATTGTTGGCCACCGGCACAACGTAAGACACCACCGGCGAAATGCTGGTGCCGTTGGCGCGGTAATAGTCGGCGACGAATTCGTTGCTGACCGGGCCGTCGGGCGCGATCGAAAGGCTGAGGCGCAGGCCCAGCCGATCGACTTTGCCCAGCTTTTCGCCATTGAACAGGTTCAGCTGGTAACCGTCGCGGGTGCGGTACGAACCGGCGATGCGGGCCAGGACGCTGTCCCCGGCCAGCGGACCGCTGATCGCGCCTTCGAACTGGACGTCGTTGAACCGCCCCATCCGCGCCGCGGCAAAGCCGGACAGACTGCGGGTCGGCTTTGCCGTGGTGAACAGCACCGCGCCGCCGGTCGAATTGCGCCCGAACAGCGTGCCTTGCGGGCCTTTCAGGACCTGCACCGACTGAAGATCGAAAAACGCCGTCGAACCGGCACCGCCAACCTGGACTTCGTTGACGTAGGGCAGCACCGACGGCAGCGAGCTGGTATAGGCGTCGACCGTCTGGCCGCGCAGCGAGTAGTTCAGCTGGTTATCGTTCTGGCTGGCGCGCACGGTCAGGCCCGGTGTGGCGAACTGAAGATCGCGTTCGCTGGTGATCGCCTGCTTTGCCAGCATTTCGCTGCTTACAACGGCAACGGCGACGGGCGTCTTTTCGAGCGCTTCAGACCTGCGCTGGGCGGTGACGACAATTTCCCCTCCGTCCG
>JBJTLX010000004.1:0-3363 GCA_046063245.1 Novosphingobium sp. | reverse complement strand
CTGCCCGACGGGCTCGACACCTTTCTGGGCGAAGGTGGAGCGCGACTGTCGGGCGGCCAGCGCCAGCGCATCGCGATCGCCCGCGCGGTGCTGCGCAAGGCCCCGATCCTGCTGCTCGATGAAGCGACCAGCGCGCTCGATGCCGAAAGCGAACGGCTGGTCCAGGACGCGCTCGAACACCTCATGGAAGACCGCACCACCCTGGTGATCGCGCACCGCCTGGCAACGGTCCGCGCGGCCGACCGGATCGTGGTGATGGACGCGGGCCGGATTGTCGAGACCGGAACCCATGACCAGCTGAGCAAGGCCGGCGGGCTCTATGCGCGATTGGCGGCGCTGCAATTCGACGACAAGGCCTTTGCGGCCGCACTGAAGGCATAGTTCATGGACCTGATCATCACCGCGATCCTGCTCGGCATTGTCGAGGGCCTGACCGAATTCATTCCGGTCTCCTCGACCGGGCACCTGATCCTGGCCTCCGAAGTCTTCGGCTACGATGCCAAGACCTGGGCGGTGTTCAACGTGGTCATCCAGCTCGGCGCGATCCTGGCCGTGGTGGTGCAGTACTGGCGCACGTTCTGGGCGGTGGGCATGGGCCTGCTGCGGATGGAGAGGGTCAGCCTGATCTTCGTGCGCAACGTGCTGCTGGGGTTCCTGCCTTCTGCGGTGCTGGGGCTGCTGCTCAAGGACCAGATCCGCGCCATGCTCGGCAGTCCGATGATCGTGGCCTGGGCGCTGATCCTGGGCGGGATCGCGATCCTGGCGATCGAGCGCATGGCCAAGCCGGGCGGACCCAACGGAGTCGGCCAGCTGCCGATGCGCCAGGCGCTGGGCGTGGGCTTGTTCCAGTGCGTCTCGATGATTCCGGGGGTCAGCCGTTCGGGCGCGACGATCATGGGCGCGCTGGCGATGGGGATCGAACGGCGCACCGCGGCGGAGTTCAGCTTCTTCCTGGCGATACCGACCATGCTCGGGGCGACCACGCTGGAGCTGTGGGATTCGCGCGCCGAACTGATGGCCGGGACCGGGCCGGTCGGCTGGAGCGAGATCGCGGTCGGCTTCGTCGTCGCTTTCATCGTCGCGCTGGCGGTGATCAAGGTCTTCGTCGCCTATGTCAGCCGCGCCGGCTTTGCCCCCTTTGCCTGGTACCGGATCGCGGCCGGCGCGCTGGCGCTATTTCTGCTGAGCCGCTAAACCGCGCGCGCCCCGCTGCCCCGCCCGCCGCGCAGGAAGTACTCCAGGCTGCCGCGGTGCAGCACATCGTCGATGTCGATCACCGCGGTGTTGGCATAGGTGAAGCCGGGCGCCAGGCTGCGATAGAGCCGGTCGAAATCGCGGTCGACGGTCTGGTGATAGAGGTCCTGAAAGCTCTCGATCACGAAATAGGTCGGCTGCAGATCGTCAATCACATAGTCGGTGCGCATCACCCGGTCGACATTGAGCATGATCCGGTTGGGGCTTTGCGCCTCTAGGCAGAACACCGCCTCGGCGGGGCCGGACAGGATCCCGGCTCCATAGGCACGCAGGTCGCTTCCTTCGAGGATCAGTCCGAACTCGACCGTGTACCAGTAGAGCGAACCCAGCGCTTTCAGCCGGTTGTAGCGCATCGCCTTCCACCCGGCGCGGCCGTATTCCTGCATGTAATCGGCATAGGTCGGATCGGCCAGCATCGGCACGTGGCCGAACACGTCGTGGAACACGTCGGGTTCCTGGATGTAGTCGAAGGTCTCGCGGGTGCGGATGAAGTTGCCGGCGGGGAAACGGCGATTGGCCAGGTGCCAGAAGAACACGTGATCGGGGATCAGCATCGGCACCGGCACCACCGACCAGCCGGTCAGCGCGCCGAGTTCTTCGGATAGCCGGGCGAAGGCCGGGACCCCGCCGCGGCCCAGCCCGAGCTTCTGCGTTCCGGCCAGGAAAGCACTGGCCGCGCGCCCGGGCAGCAGGTCCATTTGCCGCGAATAGAGATCGTTCCAGATCGCGTCCTCATCGCTGGAATAGATGCGCTGCTGCGGTTCGATCCAGTCCTCGCCGATGTGATCGGGGCGCTTCAGCGGCGCGGTGTAGACCGCGGGATCGCCATCGGGGAGGCGCGCAAAGTCGGGCTGGTCGAGTGCGGCTGCGTCGGACATGGTTACAGGTGTAACTTGTTCAAAGCGGGACAGCAACGCTGTTCACGACAGCATTGCGCCCCGGCCAGCGCTGGCGCAAGCTGACCGGTGAAAGGACCTGACCCGATGAAGCCGCTCAAGCGCAAGAAGTTCGAAGAGCTCTATGCCCCGCTGGAGGAAGAGCTGGTGGCGATGTCGCGCTGGGTGGCCAAGACCGGGGCGCGGGTGCTGGTACTGTTCGAAGGCCGCGACACGGCGGGCAAGGGCGGCGCAATCGACGCGGTGCGCACCCCGCTCAACCCGCGCCAGTGCCGCACCGTGGCGTTGCCCAGGCCCGACGAGCGCGAGAAGACCCAGTGGTACTTCCAGCGTTATGTCGCGCACCTGCCTGCGGCGGGCGAGATCGTGCTGTTCGACCGCAGCTGGTACAACCGCGCCGGGGTCGAAGCGGTGATGGGCTATGCCACGCCCGCGCAGGTTGCCGCCTTTCTCGACCAGGTTCCCCGGCTTGAGGAGATGCTGGTCAAGGACGGCATCCTGCTGTTCAAATACTGGCTGACCACCGACCAGAAGCAGCAGGAAGAACGCTTTGCCGAACGGCTGGCCGACCCGCTCAAGCGCTGGAAGCTGTCGCCGATCGACCTTGCCGCGCGCGAAAAGTACGATGCCTATACCCTGGCGCGCGAAGAGATGCTCAAGGCCACTCATACCAGGAAGGCGCCGTGGACCCTGGTCGACTTCAACGACCAGCGCCGCGGCCGCCTGACGCTGATCCGCGATCTGCTCGACCGGCTGCCCGATACCACCGTCCCGCCCGATGCGATCGACCTGGTCCCCCTGGGACACGAGCCTTCCGAGGAAGGCTATGCCGTGATCAAGCCGATCAAGCCCTACGATCCCGATTGAACGGGGCAAAGCCTTGACTTTCGCCCGCCCCTGACGCATTGGCGCGCACTTCCGGGGCGGCGCAGGCGTGCCGCCTTCCGCAGTTTCATGGGCCTTCGCGCCCGAATCGAGAGTTCAGGACAAGACCATGGCGAAGCCCGCAACCGTCAAGATCCGGCTGGTTTCCACCGCCGACACCGGTTTCTTCTATGTCACCAAGAAGAACCCGCGCAACACGACCGAGAAGATGACCTTCCGCAAGTACGATCCGGTCGTGCGCAAGCACGTCGAGTTCAAGGAAGCCAAGATCAAGTAAGCAACCTGCGGGTTCATTCAGAGTTCAAGCCTCGATCCTTAACGGAGTTGG
>JBJTLX010000040.1:0-11931 GCA_046063245.1 Novosphingobium sp. | reverse complement strand
CTGCCTTGCGCATCGCCCAGGCCCGCGATCGCGCCGCCAGCCAGCCGATCAAGCCCAGGCCCAGGGCAAGCAGGATCGGAAGGGCTGGGGGCATTTGCGGTGTCAGATCTTTCTGTGGGCGATTCGCCCTGCTCTTACTTCAGGCTGGCCGGATCGAGCAGTGCGAAATCGCTCGCGGTCTTGGCGCTCTGCGCAAGAATGGCGTCGGGCGCAACGACCATGCCCTGCTTGGCGAGCAGACCGTCCTTGCTCCAGCTTTTGGCCCATTCGGCAACGAAATCCTTGAGCCCCTTGATCGCGTCGAGGTGGGCAACCTTGACATAGATGTAGAGCGGACGGGCGCCGGGATAGCTGTAGTCCGAAATCGTCGCATAGGTCGGGGTGATGCCGTTCATGGTCAGGCCGATCAGCTTGTCGGCGTTTTCTTCGAGGTACGAGAAGCCGAAGATGCCGATCGCCTTGGGATTGGCTTCCAACTTCTGGACGATCAGGTTGTCGTTCTCACCCGAATCGACATAGGCACCGTCGCTGCGCACTTCGCCGCAGACCTTGTCGTGCTTGTCCTTGTCGCTGTCCTTCAGCGCCTTCATCTCGGCATTGGCGTCGCAGCCCTTGGTCAGGATCAGTTCCTTCAGCGCGTCGCGGGTGCCCGAGGTGCTGGGCGGGCCATAGACCAGGATCGGTTCGGCCGGGAGCGCCGGGTTGATGTCCTTCCAGGTCTTGGCGGTGTTGGGCTTGCCATAAGGGTTGGCGGCGAGCGCCTTGTAGACATCTTCCGGAGTCAGCTTGATGCCGAGACCACCTTTGGCTTCGGCAAAGGCCACGCCGTCGAGCCCGACCTGGATTTCGGCAATCTTGTCGACGCCGTTCTTGGCACAGTCCTCATACTCGGACTTCTTCATCCGGCGCGAGGCGTTTTCGATATCCGGGAACGAGACGCCAACGCCAGCGCAGAACAGCTTCATGCCGGCACCGGTGCCGGTCGATTCGATGATCGGCGATTTGATCGCGGCGTTCGATTTGGCCAGCGAATCTGCCACCGCCTTGGCAAAGGGATAGACCGTCGACGAACCAACCGCGCGAATCTGGTCGCGCGATCCGCTCTGCGCACCCCCGCAGCCAGCAAGCAGGGCAGTGGCAGAAACGACGGAAAGGATGGAAAACATCTTCTTGGTCATGGCGATTCTCTCATTCGCTGATATTGCCGCCGCTCTGGCTCGCTTTCGTGACAGATTCATGACAATTCGTGTCAAACCCCTGCCAGAGAGATGTCAAACCCGGCGTGTCAGACCAATGTCGCATGACTGGCACAAATCGTCATGGAAGTGTCATAAAAACGTCTTAGTGGCCGCGTCACAGCTACCGTTCGGGGATCGATTGATGCGTTATCTCAAGTTTGCCGCCGCCGTGCCCGCATTGTGTCTGGCCGTTCCCGCTCTGGCCGACGAGGACACCCAGTACTGGCAGACGGCAAACGTCAGCGTCGCGCTTTCGCCCAAAGTGAAGATCTCGAACGAATTCGTCGCGCGAAGTAGCGAAGCGCGCGGCTTCTACGAGTTCGAAAATGTGACGATGCTCAACTACAAGGCGACCAAGCAGATCACGGTCGCGGCGGGCTATGTTCACAACCCGACGTACCTGCAGAGCAACTTCATGGCGATGGAGCATCGTTTTCGGGAGCAGGTGACCTACGATAACTTCGCCACGCTGGGCGCCGTCAAGCTGACCGGCCGGGTCCGGCTGGAGCAGCGCTGGCGCGACAACATCGCTGGCACCGGTTGGCGCCTGCGGCCCTACCTGAAGGCCAGCATGCCGCTGATCGGCAAGTCGACGCTGAACCTGACGCATGAGAGCTTCATCAACCTCAACACCACGACCTTCCAGAAGGTCGACGGCTATGACCGGATGCGCAACGCGGTGTTCGTTTCGGCCCCGCTCAACAAGCAGGTCAGCGTCGATTTCGGCTATCTCAACCAACTCGGCATCGTCCGCGGCGGAGCCGACAAATCGGACCATGTCATGACCGTCGGGCTGGCCGCCAACTTCTAAGTCTCGGTGGCGGGCAGGGTGACGCTGACGCGGGTGCCTTCCCCGACCGTGCTGGCAATATCGAGCTCGCCGCCGTGGCGCTCGACGATGTGCTTGACGATCGCCAGGCCAAGCCCGGTCCCGCCCGACGCCCGGCTGCGTCCCGGATCGGTGCGATAGAAGCGGCGGGTCAGCAGGGGGAGATGTTCGGGGGCGATGCCCGGGCCGCGATCGGCAACCGTCAGCACATGCTGCCCCGCGGCAGCCGCTTCGAGCGCGACGATGACCGGCTGGTCGGGTGCGCCGTATTTCATCGCATTGTCGATCAGATTGCGCAGGACCTGCTCCAGCTGGCCGGAATCGCCGGCGATCATCGCGTTGGTTTCGACCGCGGCAAGGCTGACCCGGTCCTTGCCCTGCAGCGAATTGACTTCGGATACGACGCGCCTGACCAGTCCGCTCAGGTCTACCGTCTCGGCCGGACGATCGTGCTTTTCCGCCTCGACATGGCTCAGCGTCATCAGGTCTTCGACCAGGGTCAGCATCCGTTTGGCTTCGCGCTCGACCACGGCAAGGAAGCGCTTGGTCGCCGCGGCATCGACCGCGGGTCCGCCATCCGACAGCGTCTCGACATAGCCGATGATCGCCGCCAGCGGGGTGCGCAGTTCGTGGCTGGCATTGGCGACGAAGTCGGTATGGGCGCGGCTGACATCGGCTTCGGAGGTGCGATCGATCAGTTCGATCATCCAGCGCTGGCTGTCGACCTGGCGCCGGGTCAGCTGCCACAGGCTGCGCCCGCCGGTGAAGCCGGGGATGCTGACGCTCTCGCCGTCGTTCATGTCGAGCAGGCGCATCGCGTCGGGATGGCGCAAGGCGATCCGCGCGTCCTGGCCGACCACGTGCGCGCCCAGGGCTGCGCGCGCGGCGGCATTGGCCAGCAGGATGCGGCCGCTTTCCAGGACCAACAGCGGCTGGCCCAGCGGCTCGATCGTTTCGCGCACGGCGTCGCGGGTCAATTCGACCGGATCGATGCGCGGCGCGGCAATCTCGGGCTCGGGCATGGCCAGCCATAGCGACCCCAGCCACAGTGCCAGCACGCCAAGTGCTGCCCACAGCCCGGTTCCCGCCAGCAAGAGCCCCAGGGCTGTGGCGGCGGCCAGGATGGCGCTGGGCCAAGGTAAGGGGCGCGATCTGCTCATGCCGGGAGGCTTCTAGGAAAGCCGCGGGCAACCCGCCAGTCGCAAATGGCGCTGCGGCAAAGATTGCCGGACATTGCTTGCAGGTGGTGACCCCTACGGGAATCGAACCCGTGTTTCAGCCGTGAGAGGGCCGCGTCCTGACCGCTAGACGAAGGGGCCGCATGGTCGATTTTGGCCTATAGGGCATCAAGCCCCGAATCGAAATGCCCACCGCGTGCTGGATGGTGACCCCTACGGGAATCGAACCCGTGTTTCAGCCGTGAAAGGGCCGCGTCCTAACCGCTAGACGAAGGGGCCGCACCAGCTATGGTGGGCAGGCACGCGCCTTTAGGCGGCAGTATCGGAGTGGTCAAGGGGCAAGCCTGCAGTTTGTGCGCGGGCAATCAGTCGCGCGCGGAATGGCACACCGCCTGCAGCTTGTTGCCATCGGGATCACGAACATAAGCCCCGTAATAATTGGGATGATAGTGGGGGCGCAGACCCGGCTCGCCTTCATCGCTACCGCCATTGGCGAGCGCAGCGGCATGGAATGCGTCGACTGTCTCGCGGCTGCCGACCAGGTAGGCGATATGTACACCGTTGCCGGGCTGCGCCGGTCGCTCATCGAACGTCGGGCCGACGAAGGTCTTTGGGCCGGTCGGGGAGCCGAACGCTATGCCGCCGGGTCGCTCGAACATCACCGGGTGACCCAGAACGTCCATCACGGCGAGCCAGAACGGCCGCGCGGCAGCCCAGTCATTCGTACCCAGGGTGACGTGGCTGAACATCGCTGTGTCTCCTCAATCGCAGAACGCGGCATCTTCGAGGTGCAGTTCGGCGGCCGGGCGCGCGGCCCAGTCGTCGATCCGGGCCCGGCCCGCCAGCCACAGTCGCCGCTGGTGCGCCGCGTGCAGCAAGGTCTGCCCCATTTCGCTGTTGGCGGCGCGAAAGGCGATCGCCTTGAAGCTGCCGCCGTCGTCGCCGCGCACGATCAGCCGCAGGTGATCGGTGCCGACCACGTCGGCCTTGACCAGCCGCACCGGGCCGACCGCGACCCGCGGCCCCGGCCAGCCCACGCCGAACGGGCCGGCGCTCTCCATCGCCTCGACCAGGGCGGGAACCAGCCCGCCCGGCGCGATCGCCATGTCGAGCAACATGGCAGGGTTGGCCATGGCATGGGCCACATCCTGGCCAAGCTGCGCGTCGAGCCATTCGCCCAGCGCATCGAGCCGGTCGGGGGCAACCGTCAGCCCGGCGGCCATGGCATGCCCCCCGCCGGCGATCAGCAGCCCGTGCGCACGCGCGGCGATGATCGCGGCGCCCAGGTCGACCCCCGAGATCGAGCGGGCCGAACCCTTGCCATTGCCCGCCTCGTCCGCGTCGAGCGCGATCACCAGGGTCGGCTTGCCGGTCTTCTCTTTGATCCGTCCGGCAACGATGCCGATCACCCCGGGGTGCCAGCCGCGCCCGGCCAGGGTCAGGACCGAGCGGTTGTGCTGGGCCGCAACCTGGGCTTCGGCAGCCTCCTGCACGGCGGCCTCGATGGCGCGGCGCTCTTCGTTGAGGGCCGAGAGCTGCGCGGCGATCGCGCGGGCCTCGTCGGGATCCTCGGTGGTCAACAGCCGCACCCCCAGGGTCGATTCGCCGACGCGCCCGCCGGCATTGATGCGCGGACCCAGTGCAAAGCCGAGGTCGCTGCACGAGGGCGGGCGGGTCAGGCGGCTGGCATCGATCAGCGCGGCCATGCCGACGTTGTCGCGCCGCGCCATCACCTTGAGCCCTTGGGCGACCAGGGCGCGATTGAGGCCGTGGAGCGCGGCGACATCGGCCACCGTGCCCAGCGCCACCAGATCGAGCAGGGCGAACAGGTCGGGCTCCGCCCGGTTTTCGAAATGGCCGCGCTGGCGCAGCGTCCGGACCACCGCGATGGCCAGCAGGAAAGCCACGCCAACCGCGGCCAGATGGCCGTGCGCCGCGCCGACTTCGCTCTCGTCGAGCCGGTTGGGATTGACCAGCGCCGCCGCGCGGGGCAGCTCGGCCGCGCATTTGTGGTGATCGACCACGATCACATCGACCCCGGCATCGTGGGCCATGGCCAATGCCTCGTGCGCCATTGCCCCGCAATCGACCGTGACGATCAGGCTCGACCCTTGCTCGGCGAGGCGGACCAAGGCCTCGCCCGACGGGCCATAGCCTTCGAGTAGGCGGTCGGGGATGTAATATCCGGCATCGAGGCCCAGTTCGCGCAGCAAACGGATCAGCAGCGCGGCGCTGGTCGCCCCGTCGACGTCATAATCGCCGTAGACGGTCAGCCGCTCGCCGGTCAGGATTGCCTGGGCGATGCGCTCGGCGGCGGCATCCATGTCGCGGAACTGCGAGGGATCGGGCAGAAAGGCGCGCAGCGAGGGATTGCGGTGGCGCTCGATCTGGTCGGGTGCGACCCCGCGCGAGAGCAGCAATTGCGCCACCAGATCGTGGTCGAGCGAGACCGTGCCCCCGCGCACGTCCATGTTGCCCCCGCGCCAGCGCCAGATTCGCCCCGACAGCGAACGATCAAGGCCAAGCACGGACGCGGAGGGAGAGGTCATGGGTGCAGCGCTAGACCAATGCATGCCCCGCGCAAAGGGTCTGTTGCCGCGTGGCGGCGATTGACGCCGCCGCGCCAAGCGCCTTCAATGCCGGTTCGCTGCACAAGGGGACGCGCCATGCTCGCCATCGTCTGGCACAGCCGCACCGGCGCCGCCGAGGCAATGGCCGCGGCCGCGGCCGCGGGCGCGGCGGGGCGCGCGCGGCTGCTGCGGGCGGAGACGGTGCAAGCCGAAGACCTGCTCGCCGCCGCGGGCTATCTGTTCGTCTGCCCCGAAAACCTCGCGACGATGAGCGGGGCGATGAAAGAGATGTTCGATCGCTGCTACTACCCCTTGCTCGGCCAGGTCGAGGGGCGGGCCTATGCCACGCTGATCGCCGCCGGTTCCGACGGGCACGGTGCCCAGGCGCAGATCGACCGGATCGCCACCGGCTGGCGCCTGCGGCGGGTGGCGGCGCCGATCATCGTCAACCTGGGGGCGCAGTCGCCGGAGCAGATCCTGGCCCGCAAAGTGGTTCCGGCCGAAGCGCTGGCCGCGTGCCACGATTGCGGCGCGGCAATGGCCGAAGGTCTTGCCCTGGGCCTGTTCTGAAACCGGAAAGCAATTGGCACCGAAATCGAGCAATTGTCGCCAACGGGACTCGACTAAGCCCTTGCAATAGTGTCACACAATGAACAGTCGTTTGGGCGGATCGGGGGGTTTAGTCATCGTAGACGCGCGCAACACTGGCGAACTTGCCGACGGCGCGATCCTTTCGTTCGTCTTCGCAGCGGGGCAGCGGCCGGATGCCGCGGCGATTGCTACCGCCGGTTCGGCCAACACTGGGGCCGACATTGGGGCCCACCCGGCGGTTGGCGGTTTCACGATCAGCCTTCGTCCGGACCCGGCAGAGGGCTGGCTTGAACTGCTGTCCAGCGGCCTGACCTTCGACTGTGCCGGCCTGACCCCGGCCGAAGGAACGCCCCTGGCCCCGCGCGGCGCGCTGCTCGGGCTCGACGCGGCTCCGGGCGGAGAGGCGGTTTCGCTGCGCCCCGGCAATCATATTGCCGAGGGCAAGGGCATGCTGCCCGTGGTGCGGATCATGGCCGCGGTCGGGCTGCGCTTTGCCGCCTTGCCCGATGTCCGCGCGGTGTGCTGGCAGCCGGCGGGCAGCTGGATGGAGCCGGGCTATTACCGCCGCGTCGTGGGCGATTGGCTGGGCGGCGGGGCTTTCCCCTCGCTCGGCCTCACCTCGCTGCGCCGTGAAAGCAACGGGGCGATGGTTTCGCTCGGGCTGGGCCTGCTGATCGGGCAGGAACTCCGCTTCGAGCCGGAGCGCAACATTTCCGCCGGCGCGGTGGCGCGCATTTCGGTGCGCCTGATCCACGAACTGATCGCCAGCGGACCGCTGAGCGAGCCGAGGGAGTTTGCCGGGATCGACGGCGAAACCCTGCTGGCCGTGCCGGTGCGCGGGGGGGAGCAATTGCGGGTCATGGTGCGCAAGTGATCGCAGGGCCGATGCGGGCTTCGTGCCGTGTCTGATCTGACCCGCGGCAGCCTGGGGCTGCGTCAGACGGCACGCCAGCGGATCAGCTTTCGCGCGGTCAACAGCCGCACCGCGCCGGACTACGATCCGGGATTGCAACGCCACCACATCCTGCCCCGCCAGATCCTGTCCCGGGCCAGCCTGCGTCCGATGCTCAGCGCGATCGGGCCCGAGCGGCTGTGCTTCGAGGACTTCCGCCGCAACGGCCTGCTGCTCCCGGCGAACGATGACGCCGCCTTGCGGGTCGGGCTGCCGCTGCACCGAGGTCCGCACCGCAGTTACAACGAGATGGTGATCGAGCGGGTCGGCCAGATCGAACAGGGCTGGGCCAGCACCCGGCTGCGCGCGCCCGAAGTGGCCTTGCAGGACACGCTCGAGCGGCTCGAGCTGCTCCAGCGCGCGCTGCGCCGCCGGCTGATGGACCAGCAGCGGCGGCTCAAGCTCAACCGCAACGATCCGCTCGGCAGCGGGATCGATTTCGCCCTGCTCGATGCGATGACCGACCAGCTGTGGCCGGCCACCGTGCTCGAACCCGCTTAGGCCAGCGTCATCCGCGCCTTTTCGGCCAGCTCGCGCCGGGCCGCGTCGTATTCCGCCTCAAGCCGGTCGACCCGTTCGGCCACGCTTTCGACGGCCGAAACCGCGCCGATGCCCTGGCCCGAGCCCCAGATGTCCTTCCACGCCTTGGCCTCGGTATTGCCGCCCGATCCGAAATTCATCGCGCTGGGATCGCTGACCGGCAGGTTGTCGGGATCGAGCCCGGCCGCGACGATCGAGGGGCGCAGATAGTTGCCATGAACCCCGGTGAACAGGTTGGAATAGACGATGTCGTCGGCCCGGCCTTCGACGATCGCGCTCTTGTAGCCTTCGACCGCGTTGGCTTCCTTGGTGGCGATCCACGCGCTGCCGATATAGGCAAAGTCCGCCCCCATCGCCTGGGCGGCGAGCACCGAGCGCCCACAGGCGATCGCGCCCGACAGCGCGATCAGGCCGTCGAACCACTGGCGGATTTCCTGCATCATCGCAAAGGGTGAGAGCACCCCGGCGTGGCCCCCGGCGCCGGCCGCGACCGGGATCAGCCCGTCGGCGCCCTTTTCCACCGCCTTGCGGGCAAAGCGATCATTGATCACATCGTGCAGCACGATCCCGCCCCAGGCGTGGACCGCGTTGTTGATGTCTTCGCGCGCGCCGAGCGAGGTGATGGTCATCGGCACCTGCCACTTGGCGCAGACCTCGATGTCCTCTTCCAGCCGGTTGTTCGACTTGTGGACGATCTGATTGACCGCATAGGGCGCGGCGGGGCGATCGGGATTGTCGCGGTTGTGCGCCGCCAGTTCCTCGGTGATGCGGTGCAGCCACTCGTCGAGCACGCCCGAGGGCCGCGCGTTGAGCGCCGGAAAGCTGCCGATGATCCCCGCCTTGCACTGCGCGATGACTAGTTCGGGGCCGGAAATGATGAACAGCGGAGAGCCGATGACGGGCAGGCGCAAGCGATCGAACGGGGCGGGAAGCGGCATCTGGGTGGTTCATCCTCTGACGGTTTCGGTTTTACTATGAGACTTGATTGCCGCTGTCGAGGGGCTGGAACTTGACAGAGTTCACAGGGTGCATGGAGGGGAAAAGCAGGCGTCACCCTGTGTCAACTTCCGTCGCGCTCCGGCTGAATCGCGCCCGGCCAGAAGAGCCCCTCCCCGGCGGGGAGGGGTTGGGGTGGGGGAGCGTGGCCGCCAGGCCGCGCGTGAATGCCTGCGTGGAACCCTCATCCCGACCCGACCCCACCGGGGAAGGGAGTAGAGGCGTTAGGCCCGGCGAAATCACGATAGGTCATGCCGCCCAGCGTAGCGCGCAGGCGCGAAGTAGGAAAATGGACACCGCAAGAGTCTTCCCGGTAGGAGCAGAATTGACCTTTGGCAGTCGGATCGTTTGCCTTAGGCTGATCCCATGCATCCCAATGTGATCGCCCTGGCCCGCGACGCCGATCACCGCTTTACCAAGCAGCCGTGCCAGCGCGTGACCTTGCTGGCCGGGCTGGGGGTGGAGGGCGATGCCCACGCCGGGCACACCGTCCAGCACCTGTCGCGGATCGCCAAGGATCCCGGCCAGCCCAACCTGCGCCAGGTCCACCTGATCCACGCCGAACTGTTCGATGAACTGGCCGCCAAGGGCTTTGTCGTGACGCCCGGCCAGCTGGGTGAGAACATCACCACCCGCGGGATCGACCTGCTCGGCCTCTCCGCCGGTACCCGCCTGCGGCTGGGAGCCGAGGCGGTGATCGAGATTACCGGCCTGCGCAACCCCTGCGCCCAGATCGACGGCCTCGCCAAAGGCCTGATGGCCGCCACGCTGGACAAGGCGGCGGACGGCAGCCTGGTACGCAAGGCCGGGGTAATGGCAGTGGTGGTGACCGGCGGGTTGGTTGAAGTGGGCGACGGAATCGTGCTGGAGAGCGTGCCGCTGGGGTTTGAGGCGCTGCAGGTGGTCTGAGGGGAAATTAGGGGAAGTGAAACCATGATCGTCGATAGAAGAGGCGCCCTGGCGCTGCTGAGTGCCGCGCCGGTGGCGGCTCAGCTTGGCGGCTTGCCGCCGGTGACGGTGTTCGAGGCACGCCGGATCATCACGATGGAGCCGTCGCTGCCGCTGGCGCGGTTTGTCGCCGTGGCCGACGGGATCATCCGGGGCGTTGCCGATACCTTGGCGGCGCTTGAACCGTGGACGAGCGGCCGTTCAGTGACAGTCGATCGCCGGTTTGCGCGCGACGTTCTGATGCCGGGTCTGATCGATCCGCACGTTCACCCGATGCAATCGGCGGTGATGCTCAACCTGCCATTCATCGCGCCGGATGACTGGACCTTGCCCTCGGGCACCTATCCCGGGGTAAGGAGCGCGACAGGCTATCGCACGCGGCTAAGCCAAATGCTCGCCGCCAGCCCGGCGCGGCCCTTCATCACCTGGGGCTATCATGAGCTGTTTCACGGGCCGCTCGATCGCGCGGCGCTCGATGCTCTCGCGCCGGACCGCCCGGTGGTCGTCTGGCAGCGCAGCTTCCATGACGTCATCGTCAACAGTGCGGCACTCCGCGAATGGAAACTCGAAGACAAGGAGACCTTCGACGCGTCGATTGCTGCGGCGAAGGGCGATCCCCGCCACTCCGATTTTGCGCAAGGCCGGTTTTCGGAGACGGCATTGCCGGTCGCGCTTGAGCGGATGCGAGGAGCGATCCTTTCGCCTGACAAGATCACCAGCGGGATGAAGGCGCTCAAGCAGATGATGCTGCGCAGCGGCGTCACCACCATGTCCGACATGGGCACGGGGATCTTTGCAGGCTTCGAGACCGAGGCACAGTTGATCCATGCCGCCTTCGAACAATCCGGCAATCCGTCACGCGTGATGCTGATGCCGATGGCCATGGCGCTTGCCGGGGTCGCGGATCCGGTAACCTGGCTGCGGGATGTCGAGCGGCGCTTTGCCTCGCCGCATGTGCGGGTTGACCGGCGGGTCAAGATGCTCGCCGATGGCGCGTTCTTCGCGCAGAACATGCGGATGAAGGCGCCCGGTTACAGCGACGGGCATCTGGGCAAATGGATTACCGAGCCCGACGTGCTGGTCGCGCAGTTCAGACGCTTCTGGGATGCGGGCTTTTCGCTGCACATCCACGTCAACGGCGATGAAGGGCTCGACGTCGTGCTCGATGGATTGGCCACACTGCCGCAGCGGCGGATGCAAACGGTCACGCTTGAGCATCTCGGCTTTTCGAGCGAAGCGCAGAACCGCCGGATCGCGCAACTTGGGCTGATGGTCTCGGCCCAGCCCAATTACATCCGGGTGCTCGGCGATGCCTATGCCCGCACCGGGCTGGGGCCTGACCGGGCGGCGACGATCAACCGGCTTGGTTCGCTCGAACGCAAGGGCGTGCCGCTTGGCCTCCACAGCGACTTCAACATGGCGCCGATCGATCCGCTCTACCTCGCCTGGATCGCCGCCAACCGCATCACCCTCGACGGCAATGTCCATGCTCCCGCGGAACGCCTAAGCCTCGACAAGGCCCTGCGCGCAATCACCATCGAGGCTGCGCAGGTGATTGGGATGGACCATATGGTCGGATCTATAGCGGCGGGCAAGAAGGCGGATTTCACTGCGCTCAATGCCGATCCCTATGCCATCGGCGCGGCGAGGCTGCGTGAGATAGCGGTGCTGGGTGTAATATTCGAAGGCCAGGTCGCGGAACGGCCGGGCTAGCCCCACGCCGCCCGGTACAGACCGACGATCTCCACCGTATCCGGCACCCGCGGATTGTTCCCCGGCGAGCCGCTCGCCAGTGCCTGTTCGGCCATCAGTGCAGCAGGTCGTCCCAGCGCGCCTTGTCGATGCCGTAGGCCTTGGGGCTGGGCACCGACAGGTCGGCGTTGATCCGGTGCAGCGCCTCGACCAGGCGGCCGACGGCGCTCTGGTCGCTTTCCGCATCGCCCGCCACGCCCATGGTGCGGGCGCAGGCGGCGTAGCGGGGCAGGGCGGCGGGGGCGCTCCACGCGGTGACTACCGGCATTAGCATGGCGTTGCTGAGGCCGTGGCTGACGTGGAAATGCGCGCCTATGGGCCGGCTCATCCCGTGGAC
>JBJTLX010000039.1:0-11097 GCA_046063245.1 Novosphingobium sp. | reverse complement strand
CTCAGCCAAGGCTGAAGACAAACGGGGCCGGGGGGAAACCTCCGGCCCTTTTGCTATGTCACGGTTCGATCGCCGCGCGGGTGTAGCATTCGGTCACCAGCGCCAGCGGCCGACCATCGGGCAGGCGCAGCAGCGCGATCTGCGACAGCACCGTGCCGGCCGGGCAGCCCGGCTCGCCGCCATGGCGGCTGTCGAGCGTTTCGCGGGTGAAGTCCAGCGGGCCGACGACCTTGCCGAAGGGGGTGTCGCTGGTGTCGAGCGCGGCGTTCATCTCCGCGCTCAGCAGGTCGCGGCGATACCAGTTGTGCGCTTCGGACAGCACCCGCTGCCCGCAGACCAGTTCGACATGGCGATAGCCGAGCGGCGCATCGCCGCCCACGCCCAGCCGTGCGCGCAGGTCTTCGCGCTCCGGACCGGCCTCGCCCTTGAGCCGCCGCGCGACGATCTGCGGATCTTGCGCCAGCCCGCGCGCCGCGCACCAGCTTTCAAGCGCGCGGGTCGCGCTGGGATTGGTGCCCAGCGCGCGTTCCAGCGCGGCGATGCTGTGGTGATCGGCGGAGCAGGCAGCGGCGAGCCCCGCAGCGGCGGCAAGGGTCACGATTGCCGCCCTAGATCCCACCGGGCACGGCCTCGCGGCCCATCGCCCGCAGCCCGGTCAGCAGTGCCTCGGCGCAGTCCGCCAGCACCGCGGCATCGACCGCGCGGATGACGAAATTGGCCCCGACCCGGCCCTCGCGGAAGAATGGGTAAGAGCCGATTGCGCTGCCCGCATAGGCCGCCTCGGTCTCGCGCAGCAGGTCGGCGATCTCGCTTTCGGCGACCCAGCTGCCGATCGTCTCGCTCAATACCGGCAGCCCGCCCTCGAGCGTGCCGGTCAGCGCGTCGAGCATGCCGGCGGTGATCGAGGGAACCCCGGCCATCAGGAAGACGTTGCCCACGCGGATGCCCGGCGCGCCCGACATGCGGTTGGGGATCAGTTCGGCCCCGGCGGGCACCCGCGCCATGCGCAGCCGCGCCTCGTTCAGCCCGCCGCGGGTCTCGTAATAGCGTTCCAGAATGGCCCGCGCTTCGGGATGGATCACCACCCCCACGCCCAGCGCCGCGGCGACCGCATCGACGGTGATGTCATCGTGAGTCGGACCGATCCCGCCGGTGGTGAACAGGTAGTCGTTGCGCGCCCGCAGCGCGTTGACCGCCTCGACGATCGCGTCCTCGCTATCGCCGACCACGCGCACCTCGGCCAGGCGGATGCCCTGGACGTTGAGCCAGGTGGCGACCTGGGCGACGTTCTTGTCCTGGGTCCGGCCCGAGAGAATCTCGTCGCCGATGACCAGCAGCGCGGCGGTCCAGATGCGTTCGGCTTTGCTCATGGCAAAAGCGTTAGGTCACCGCGCGGCCAAGGGCAAGGTCAGGCGGAGACCTTCTCCCGCACCCGGCGGAACTGCATCACCCCGTCGTCGATCGGCGCCTGGCGCATGTCGGCGCGGTCCTTGCGGTAGTCCTGGTTGAGCCGCCACGGCAGACTGGCGGCGTTGCGCGGCATCAGGTGCTTGCCGCGCTGGATGTAGCCCGAGGAGAAGTCGAAGATGTCGTCTTCCTCCGGCTCCTGTCCGGCGGGCATTGCGGGTACCGCGATCTGTACCCGGTTGGCATCCATGGCCTGGAACAGCCGGGTCAGGTACTGCGCGACGATGTCGACCCGTAGGGTCCAGCTGGCGTTGAGATAGCCGAACACGCCCGCCATGTTGGGGACGTTGGAAAACATGCAGTTGCGGTAGAAATAGGTCTTGCCGAAATCGACTGGCTGGCCATCGACGCTGACCGCGATCTTGCCGGCAAAGCTCAGCTTCAGGCCGGTTGCGGTGACGATCACGTCGGCATCGAGGTGCTTGCCCGATTCGAGCTGGATCCCGGTCTTGTCGAAGGCCTTGATCCGGTCGGTCACGACATCGGCCTTGCCCGCCTTGATCGCATTGAACAGGTCGGCATCGGGGACGAAGCACAGCCGCTGTTCCCACGGGTTGTAGGGCGGGGTGAAGGCTTCGCGGTCGTAATCCGGGCCAAGGTTGTCGCGCAGCCCCTTTTCGAGGAATTCGATAACCTTTTCCGGCGCCTCGCGCGATCGCTTGAACATCCAGTCGGCCAGCACGATGTTCTTGGCGCGGGTGATCGCATAGGCGACCTTTTCGGGCAGCAGCTTGCGCAGCCCGTTGGCGATGGCGTCCTTGGCCGGGCGCGACATGATCCAGGTCGGGGTGCGTTGCAGCATGGTGACATGCGCTGCGCCGCCGTCGGCCATCGCCGGCACGATCGTCACCGCGGTTGCGCCCGATCCGATCACCACCACCTTCTTGCCGGTGTAGTCCAGATCATTCGGCCAGAATTGCGGATGGACGACCTGGCCCTTGAAGGCGTCGCGGCCCGGGAATTCCGCATCATAGGGCGTGTCGTAGTCGTAGTAGCCCGATCCCAGGAACAGGAACCGCGCCTTGGTCAGCGACTGCATGCCCGCCGCATCCTCGCTCACCACGCTCCACCGCGCGGTGCTACTGTCCCAATCGGCGCTGACCACCTTGCGGCCCATCCGCAGCGAGCGTTCGAGATCGTATTTGCCGACGATGCGGTGGAGATAGTCGAGAATTGCCGGGCCGTCGGCAATCGCCTTTTCGTGCTTCCACGGTTCGAACGAGAAGCCCAGCGTGTGCATGTCGCTGTCCGAACGGATTCCGGGATAGCGGAACAGGTCCCAGGTTCCGCCCAGGTTTTCACGCCGGTCGAGAATGGCGAAGCGTTTGCCCGGACAATCGCGGGTCAGGTGCACCGCCATGCCGATCCCGGAAATCCCGGCGCCGACGATCAAGACGTCGACCTGGTCCTCGATGGCAGCCACTGCGTTCATTCCGGGTTCCTCCCACTGCGCGACTGTCATTCAGTCTTGATCGACCACTTAACAAAAGCGTTGCGGGATTGCCAGCGGCTTGCCGCTTTGGCACGGGAGGGGGCATGGCCATCATCGCATCGCGCCGTTACGCCAACGGCAAGGTATCGCCCGACAACCCGCCGGTCACCGGCACGGCGCGTGACGAGTTGCCGCCGCACGTGTTCGACTGGGTCGGGCTGGCCGATCCGACGGCTGAGGAAATGGATCTGGTCCGCCGCCAGTTCTGCCTCCACCCGCTGGCGGTCGAAGATGCGCTGACCCCGACGCAGATGCCCAAGGTCGAGATTTACGGCCACCAGCTGTTCATCGTCGCGCGCACCGCCGCGCTGACCGAGGGCGAGAATATCGCCTATGGCCAGACCGCGATCTTCCTGGGCCGCGATTTCGTGGTGACCGTGCGGATGGGATCGACCCGCGCCCATTCGGCGCTGCGCGACCGGCTGGAAAGCCACGCCGAACGGCTGATCGAAGGGCCGGACTACGTCGCCCACGCGATCCTCGATTTCATCGTCGACGGGTATGAGCCGGTGCTCGACCGGCTCGAGGACGGGGTGCAGAGCCTGGAAGAACGGGCGATCGATAGCTTCCCCGAACCCTCGACGATCCGCCGCATTTTCCGTCTGCGCCGCAGCTTTCGCAAGTTCACGCGGATCGTCGGGCCGATGGAGGAAGTGTGCGAACGGCTGGTCACCACCGAACTGCCGACCATCGATCCCGCCGCGCGGGTGTGGTTCCGCGACGTGCTCGACCATGTCCGCCGGACGATGACGCGGATGTCGATGCTGCGCGAAACGCTGGCCAGCATTGTTGAGACCGCGGCGCTGCTCGAACAGCACCGCCAGGGCGACATGACCCGGCAATTGGCGGCCTATGCCGCGATCCTGGCGGTGCCGACCGCGATCGCCGGGATTTACGGGATGAACTTCGATTACATGCCCGAATTGCACAGCAAGTGGGGCTATCCCGCGGTGTGGGGCGTGATCATCGCGATCTGCGGCGGGCTGTTCCTGCGCTTCCGGAAGATCGGCTGGCTGTAATCCTCCCCGGCACGGGGAGGGGGACCACCGCAGGTGGTGGAGGGGTACGGGCAAGTGATCCCGACCCCGCTGGCCGGCACCGTTGTGATCACCGGCGCGTACCCCTCCACCATGCTGCGCATGGTCCCCCTCCCCCAAGGGGGAGGATTATCTTGGCATCACGATGAACTGTTCCCACCGGCCCTTTTCGCCCGGTTCGGCATAGGTGATCAGCACCAGCTTCGGCCCGTCCTTGTAGCTCAGCGCGAAATTGCGGTTGACGAAGCCGCCGCGCAGGCGGGGCTTGCCCAGCGCATTGACCTCTTGCGGGGTGCCCAGCGGGGACAGGCTCTGCGCATAGTCGCCCAGCGTCTGCGCCGTGAAATAGAACCGCGCGTTGGCGGTATAGCGCGCCGGATCGAGCCTGCCCGCGGTCAGTTCGGCCAGGGTGGCGCGGGCATCCTCGTCGCGCGCGGCTTCGCCGATGTCGGCCTGGACCGCCTTGGGCAGGATCAAATCGGCGATCTTGTCGGTCAGGGTATCGGGCACCCCGGCGAAGTCGGCATTGGTCAGCACCACGACCGCGACCTTGTCGTCGATCCAGGTGCTGCTTTGCGAGAGGAAGCCGACCGATTCGCCGCCATGATCGACCACGGTGCGGCCCTTGACCTGGTGCTTGCTGACGCCCAGGCCGTACCCGCTCGCGGTCCCGTCGGCCAAGCGCACCGGGGTTTCCATTTCTTCCCAGTCGTCGCGCGGCAGCAGGGTACGGTTCATCCGCGCGATATCCCATTTGGCCAGTTCGGCCGCGGTCATCGACAGTTCGCCCGCCGCCCACAGCCAGCCCCTGGCCGGCGGCGTCGCGGCGCGCACCGGGCCCAGCGCGGCACGGTGATAGCCTTCCGGGAAGGCCGGGCCATTGGTTTCATCCAGCTTGTGCGGCTTGATCCCCAGCGGGGTGAACAGCCGTTCGTCGAATTGCTGCCACAGCGGCTTGCCCCCGGCCTTTTCGGCGATCAGCCCGGCGACAACATAGCCGGTGTTCGAGTACTGCATTCGCGTGCCCGGTGCGCAGTCGAGCGGCTTCTTTGCCCAGCGATCGACAATGCCCTGCGGCTGGGTTGGCCTGGTCATGTCGGAGAACAGGTAATCCTGCGGCCAGAAATCCTGCAGGCCCGCGGTGTGCGACAGCAGCTGGCGCACGCGCATGCGCTCCGCGCCAGAGACTTCGGGCAGCCACTTGGCGACCGGGTCATCCAGGCTGAGCTTGCCGTCGTCCTCCAGCAGCAGCAGCAGCGCGGCGAGGAACTGCTTGGAGTTCGAGGCGATCTGGTAAGGCAGCTTTTCGGTCGCCACCGGGATCCGCTCGCTGGCCTTGCCCCAGGCCTTGTCGAGCACGATCTGTCCGCCACGCACCACCGCGACCTGCGCCGAAGGGACGCCGGTGTCCTTCAGCGTCGTGGTTACCGCCGCGTCGATCGCGGCCTGTTCGGCGGAAGTCAGCGCCTGGGCCAGCGCGGGCAGGGGCAGGGCGAGTGCGGCGAGCGCAAGGGCATGACGAAGCATCGCCGCAGGCTAGACCAGTCGATGCCGCGATCAACCCCGCACTTTCCCCCTGATCGACGAACGGCTAACAGCGCACGATATTCGAGGGGCAGAGACCGATGGCCGGACACGGCAGCAACCGCGTAATCCTGACCGCCCTGGCGGCCAATGTCGGCATCGCCGTGGCCAAGTTCACCGCGGCAGCGATCACCGGATCGTCGGCGATGCTGACCGAGGGAGTGCACAGCCTGGTCGATTCGACCAACCACGTGCTGCTGCTCTACGGCACCAGGCGCAGCCGCCGCCCGGCCGATGCGATGCACCCGCTGGGCTATGGCCGCGAGCTCTATTTCTGGTCGTTCGTGGTGGCGATCCTGGTCTTCGCGCTGGGCGCCGGGGTCTCGCTCTACGAAGGTGTGCTGCACCTGTTCCATCCCGAACCGACCAGCGATCTGGGCATTGCCTTCGCCGTGCTGGGCGTGGCCGCCGCGCTGGAAAGCTGGTCGACGTGGGAGGCGCTGCGGGCGTTCAACGGATCCAAGGGCGACAAATCCCTGCTCCGCGCGCTGCGCGATACAAAGGACGCGCCGACCCTGATCGTGCTGCTGGAAAACACCGGCGCGCTGGCCGGGCTGGCGATCGCCGCGGCCGGGCTGGGGCTGGCCTGGTCGACCGGCAATCCGCTGTGGGACGGGATCGCCTCGGTCCTGATCGGGCTGGTCCTGGGGGCCATCGCGGTGATGCTGATCGTCGAGGCCAAGGGGCTGCTGATCGGCGAGGCGGCCGATCCCGCGCTGGTCGAGGCGATCCGCGCCTGCGCCGAGGGCCACGCCGGGGTCAACAAGGTCCACCAGGTGCTGACCGTGCACCAGGCGCCGGACATGGTTGTCAGCGTGATCAGCGCCGATTTCGACGATGCGATCACCGCGCGCGCGGTCGAACAGACCGTGCGCGACATCGAACGCACCGTGGCGGCGCAGTTCCCGATCGTCACCCGGGTCTATGTCCGCCCGCTCGACCCGGCGGACGGCTGAGCCACACGAAAGCGGCGGCTTCCGCTGGGAAACCGCCGCCTCGATAGTGCCTGGCTTGCCGGACGCTTAGCCCCAGCGGCGCTGGCCGCCGCCGTTGGGCTTCTTGCCGTGCGATCCGGGGCGCTTGCCCTGGCCGTCGCCGCGGGGCGGAGCACCGGCCGGGCGGACCGCGTCGCGGTGCTGCGCGACCGGACGTTCGCTGCGCTCACCGCGGTGCTCGCTGCGCGCCGGACGCTCATCGCGCCGGGCGTCATCGCCCAGCGGATTGAACACCGGGCCGCGCGGGGCCGAGGCCTTGCGCGCATCGCCCATACGCTCGTTGCGGATATACTGGTCGCGGCTCTGGCCGTCGCGGCTTTGTCCGCCGGTGGAGCGGTTGTTGTTGTGGCGGTTGCCGGCGGGCCGCGCGCCGCCACGCTGGCCGCCGCGGCCGCGGGCATCGCGCGCCTCGCGGCGGGCGTCCTGCTCGGCCTCGGCCGGCTTGCGGCTGGGCGCGGGCAGGCTGGCGGCGTCCTTCTGGAAGTTGTCGGGCATCGGCACCTGGGCCAGCTTGATCCCGGTCAGTTTCTCTATGTCGCGCAGGTACGGCTTCTCGTCGGGTGCGACAAAGCTCAGCGCGGCGCAATCGGCCCCGGCGCGCGCGGTGCGCCCGATGCGGTGGACGTACTGTTCGGCCACATTGGGCAGTTCATAGTTGAACACGTGGCTGACCCCGCTCACGTCGATCCCGCGCGCGGCGATGTCGGTCGCCACCAGCACCGGGGTGGTGCCCTTGCGGAAGGCGAGCAGCGCGGCGGTGCGCTGGGCCTGGCTCTTGTTACCGTGGATCGCCGCGGCGTTGACCCCGGCGGTGGAGAGGTGGCGGACGACGCGGTCGGCGCCGTGCTTGGTCCGGGTGAAGACCAGCGCGCGGTTGATCTCGCTGGTGCCGTCTTCCCGCATGGCCAGCCCCTTGCGCAGCGACAGCGTCAGCAGCGCCTGCTTTTCGGCCTGGTTGATGAAGATCGCGTACTGTTCGACCCGCTCGGCGGTGGTCGCCTGCGGGCTGACTTCGACGCGCACCGGGTTATTGATGAACTGGCGGCCCAGATCGGCGATCGCCTTGGGCATGGTCGCGCTGAAGAACAGGCTCTGGCGCTCCTTGGGCAGCATCGCGGCGACGCGCTTCAGGGGGACGATAAAGCCCAGGTCCATCATCTGGTCGGCTTCGTCGAGGACGAAGATCTCGACATTGCGCAGGGTCAGCGCGCGCTGGTCGATCAGGTCGAGCAGGCGGCCGGGGGTGGCGACCAGAATGTCGGTGCCGCCGACCAGCGCGCGGGCCTGCTTGCCCACCGGCAGCCCGCCGAACACGCATTGGACCGACAGGTTGAGGAACTTGGCATAGCCGCGCATGTTCTCGGCGATCTGGGCAGCCAGCTCACGCGTCGGCGAAAGCACCAGCATCCGGCACGAGGCCGGCAGGCGGCCCTTGGGATTGGCAGCCAGGCGGTGGAGCGAGGGCAGCGAGAACGCCGCGGTCTTGCCGGTGCCGGTCTGGGCGATGCCCAACAGGTCGCGCCCTTCGAGCAGCGCGGGGATCGCCTGCTTCTGGATCGGGGTGGGATCGTTATAGCCCTTGGCATCAAGCGCACGAAGCAGCGGCTCGGCCAGGCCAAGGTCGGAAAAATAGGTCATGGAGTACTTTCAGATTGAAGCAGCGCGCGCACGGGAAATCCGCTCGACACGAAGCAAGTTCGTTTCGATGCGACCCTGCGTGAAGAAGGTGGCTTCAGGTTCGGATCGACCGGGCATTCGGGGCGGCCATTCCTGGAAAGGAGGCCTCACGCTGCGCCGAGATTCCTTGCGGTTTTGCCCACAAGGCCGGTCGTGTTGCGCGCCCTTTATGCTGCGTTGCGACAAAAAGCAAGGAAATTGCGCGGCTGGCCGGAATGGGCGCGGCGGCGAGGGACGCCGATCAGCGCCGCTCGATCACCCCGAACAGGTCATGGGCGTCGGCATCCTCGATTCGAGCGAGGACGATGTCGCCTGGCTGGAGCGTGGCCGGAACCTGGCGCAGGAACACCGCACCGTCGATTTCCGGGGCATCGGCCTGGCTGCGCGCGGTGGCGCCGACATCGCCGTCCTCGTCGGGCGCGCCGACCTCGTCGACGATCACCGGGAGCAGGCGGCCGACCTTGTTGGCCAGTTTCGCGGCGCTGATCGCCTCGGTCTTTTCCATGATGCGGGCATAGCGTTCTTCCTTGACCGCCTCAGGCACCGGATCGGGCAGCAGGTTGGCGGCGGCGCCTTCGACCGGCTCGAAGCGGAAGGCGCCGACGCGGTCCAATTGCGCTTCGTCGAGCCAGTCGAGCAGGTACTGGAAGTGGGCCTCGGTCGCGCCGGGGAAGCCGACCACAAAGCTGGAGCGGATGGTCAGATCGGGCGCGATGGCGCGCCAGGCCTTGATCCGTTCGAGCACCTTGGCCTCGTTTGCCGGGCGCTTCATCGCTTTGAGCACCGATGGCGCGGCGTGCTGGAACGGGATGTCGAGATAGGGGGTGATCAGGCCTTCGGCCATCAGCGGGATCACCGCGTCGACGTGGGGGTAGGGGTAGACGTAGTGGAGGCGGACCCAGGGCGGGGTTCCCTCGGGGGTGCGCAGGCCGCCGAGTTCGCGGGCCAGGTCGGTCATGTGAGTGCGGACCGCGTGGTCCTTCCACTGGCGTTCCTCGTGGCGGACGTCGACCCCGTAGGCGCTGGTGTCCTGGCTGATGACCAGCAGTTCCTTCGTCCCTGCGGCGACCAGTTTCTCCGCCTCGCGCAGCACGGCGTCGATCCGGCGGCTGGCGAGTTTGCCGCGCAGGCTGGGGATGATGCAGAAGGCGCAGGCGTGATTGCAGCCCTCGCTGATCTTGATGTAGCTGTAGTGGCGCGGTGTCAGCTTGACGTCAGGCTGGGGGATCAGGTCGATGAACGGCCCCTGGGTGGGCGGCGCGGCTTCATGCACCGCCTCGACCACCGCCTCGTACTGGTGCGCGCCGGTAACGGCCAGGACCGCGGGGAACCTGGCCCGGATCAGCTCTGCCTCATTGCCCATGCAGCCGGTGACGATCACCCGACCGTTCTCGGCAATCGCCTCGCCGATGGCGGCAAGACTTTCCTCCTTGGCGCTGTCAAGGAAGCCGCAGGTGTTGACCAGCACCACGTCGGCGCCCTGATAGTCTGGCGACATGGCATAGCCATCGGCGCGCAGCCGGGTAAGGATGCGTTCGGAATCGACCAGCGCCTTGGGGCAGCCGAGCGAAACCATACCGACGCGCTTCTGATCGGGAATAACAGTTGCCATGGGGGGCGGCCCTTACACCGCGCGACGCGAAAGTGCTACTGCCGTGCGCAGGGCACGCAAAAGGAGAACAAAAATGGGTGCGGTGAACTGGGTGGCGGTGATTGTCGGGACGGTGTTGTTCTTTGCGGTGGGCGCGGTGTGGTATGGCGCGCTGTTCGCGGTGCCGTGGCAGCGGCTGGTCGGGGTCGGCCCGGCGCAGCGCGGGCTCGCTGCGGTGCGGGTGGTGGCGCTGACGCTGCTGTGCGAATTCCTGGTCGTGGCGATGCTGGCTCACCTCTTCGCCCGCACCCAGCCCGCGCCGCATGTGGTGATGATGATGGCGGTGGGGTTTGCGGTGGCCGTGATGGCCCCGGCGCTGGGGATCAATTATCTCCACCAAAGGAAGCCGGTGACCTTGTTCCTGATCGATGCCGGACATCTGGTGGTGGGGATGGCGATCGTCGGGGCGGTGTTCGTGCTGCTGGGTTAGGTCGCCTTGGCTTTCGGCTTGGCGGGCTTGGCCTTGTCCGCCGGTTTGGCCGGGGGTGCGGCCTTGGCCTTCGGAAGGTACTTCGCCGGGTCAAGCGCGACGCGGTTCTTGCGGATCTCGAAGTGGAGCTGGGGCTGGTCGGCCAGCCCGGTCTGCCCGTTGAAGCCGATCCGCTCACCCGCGCCGACGTCCTCACCGTCCTTGACGGTGATCTGGTCGAGGTAGGAATAGGTCGTGGTCCAGCGGCCGCCGTGGAACAGGATCACTGTTTTGCCATATTCCTTGGGCCCGTCGCCAGCGAAGATCACTTTGCCCGCGGCAGCAGCGCGGACCGCGGTGCCCTTGTCGGCGAGGACGTCGATGCCTTCGTGCGTGTCCTTGGGACTGGCGATGAACGGGCGGCGAACCTTGCCTTCAAGCGGCCAGCGGAAGGCCGGGGCGGGTGTGTCGGTCAGCGCCGCGGGGGAGGCGCTGGGCGAGGGGGTTGGCGCAGGCGATGCGCTGGCCGACGGAGTGGGGGCAGGCGCCGGAGGGGCGGTCTTTGCCGCGGTCGGGATGGTCAGCTTCTGCCCCGGCTTGACTGCATCCTTGGGATCGATCCCGCTGGCCGTGGCGATCGCGCTCCACGGCACGCCGTGGTCAAGCGCGATGCCGAAGCCGGTTTCGCCGTCCTTGACCGTGTGGCCGCGGCGACGCGGAATGACCAGCTTCTGCCCGATCTTCAGCGCATAGGGCGCCTTGAGGCCGTTAGCCTCGATGATCAG
>JBJTLX010000038.1:0-15160 GCA_046063245.1 Novosphingobium sp. | reverse complement strand
GCCGGGGCCGCCGCCGCTACGCCACGATCATGCGCACTCCACAACTGGACCAGCTTCTACTTGAGTTTCAGGGCCGAGCACACGCGCCAGACGTGACAACTGTGCTTGTTGGAAACGATGGCAAGCCACTAACCCCGGCTCGCCTCACCAAGGCAGTTGGCGAAGTCAGGGACAGTCTTGGAATAGTTCATATCGACCCCGAAGATGGCTCAGCGCGAACCAAGCACCTCCATGACGCTCGGGGCACTTTTGCTACTCGCCTCATGACGCTGATGGACCCTCCTTTGACGGATCAGGAGATCGCCGATGTCATGGGGTGGTCACCCAACCAAGTTGCACAAATCCGTCGTCATTACGTTGACCATCGTGCTGTTGTTGTGGCAATGGCGGGCCGCATTCGTCGGAGTGCTGTAAACTGACCTGTAAACTGGTCAGCCATGTCAGCAGACAATCCTTAGATTTCTGCCGATTTGCGGGTGTAGCTCAATGGTAGAGCAGCAGCTTCCCAAGCTGAATACGAGGGTTCGATTCCCTTCACCCGCTCCAGGCTGCTCTCCCTTACCGCCAGCGATCTTTTGCATTGTCCGGCTGCGGTCGGCACATCGAGCCTGACGCAAAGGGTCGCTGCAATCGATTGTTGCCGCGCGTCCGGACTTGTGCGATAGATTGCCGATGAAGCGGCGCAACAGCCGTACTGGGAGAGTGCAATGGAAACCCGCAGACCGCGCCTTTCGTTGGTGCGCATCCTGGAAATGAACCTGGGTTTCCTGGGATTGCAGTTCAGTTTCGGACTCCAGCAGGCCAACATGGGGCCGATCTGGGGTTACCTTGGGGCCAAGGAGGCGGACTTTTCATGGCTGGGGATTGCCGGACCACTGACCGGGCTGCTGGTTCAGCCGATCATCGGGGTGATGAGCGACCGCACCGGCGGACGCTGGGGGCGGCGCACACCCTATTTCCTGATCGGGGCGCTGATGTGCTCGCTCGGCCTGTTCCTGATGCCGCTGTCGAACGCGGTGCTGATGGCGTTCTCGCTGATGTTCCTGCTCGACGTCGGCAACAACGTGACGATGGAACCCTACCGCGCCTATGTGAACGACCGGCTCAATCCCGACCAGCGCACCTGGGGCTTCCTCAGCCAGAGCGCCTTTACCGGGCTGGCCCAGACGCTGGCCTATCTCGCCCCGTCGATCCTGGTCGGGCTGGGGATCAGCCAGACCGCCGACGTGCGCGGGACCATTCCGCAATTCGTGGTGATCTCGTTCTGGATCGGGGCGTTCCTCTCGCTCACCACGATCGCCTGGTCGGTGCTGCGCGTGCCCGAACTGCCGCTGTCGGATGAGGAACGCGCCCGCATCGCCGCGCTGCCCAAGGGCGTCGGCGCCACCTTTGCCGAGATTTTCGGGGCAATGAAGGACATGCCGCGGCAGATGCGCACGATGGCCTGGATGAGCCTGTTCCAATGGTACGCGATGTGCGGGCTGTGGGGCTATGCCACCAATTCGGTCGCGCGCTCGGCGTTCCACACCGCCGATAACCAGAGCCTCGAGTTCCAGCACGCCCAGCTGCTTTATGGCAAGGTCGGTGCGCTCTATAACTTCATCGCTTTCCTCACCGCCTTTGCGATGCCGTTCCTGGCCAAGCGCTACGGCGCTGCGCGGCTCCACGGGGCCTGCCTGGTGGCCATGGCGCTGGCCTTCTTCGCGCTGCCGCAGATCGGCGACAAGAGCCTGATCTTCCTGCCCGCCATCGGCTTTGGCCTGGGCTGGGCCAGCATCATGGGCAATCCCTATATCGTCCTCGCCAATGCCATCCCGGCGGAACGCACCGGGGTCTACATGGGGCTGTTCAACGTGATGATTTGCGCGCCGATGCTGATCTATGCCGCGACCATGCGGCTGTTCTACGAACCGCTGCTGGGCGGCGATCCGCGCAATGTGCTGATGCTCAGCGGGGTGCTGATGCTGTGCGCCGCGGTGGCGATCTGGCGGGTCCACGAGGACCCGGTGCCGCAGGCCCAGGCGGCGGTCTGACGACAATGGCGGAGCAAGACAGCCGGATGGCCGACATGACCCAGGCAAACAAAGAGGGATCGCGCCCGGGCATTGCGACCGGCAGCGCGTGGCGGCCCAGCGCGGCGATCACCGGCGCCGAGATCGCGCTGATCGGCGCCGATGCGGTACGCCCGGCGATCTCCGGTCTCGACCTGTGGGACAGCTGGCCGCTGGCGCACGAGGACGGGCGGACCGCATCGATCGAAGGCCGGCAATACTGGTTCTTCCTCAGCGCGCCGTGCTTTCCCGATCCCGGCGCGCGGCACGATGCGGCGCGGATCCGGCTGGCCTCGCTCGGGCCGGACGGCTGGCGCGATCATGGCAATGCCCTGCCCGACGATTTCAACCCCGGCTCGCGCGAATGGGCCGGCTCGGCCGTGCTCCATGACGACGGGGAGAGCGTCACGCTGTTCTTCACCGCCGCGGGTCGGCGCGATCTGCCGCAATCGTTCGAACAGCGCCTGTTCGCCTCCTCCGGCCGGCTTGGCCAGGACGGTCCGGGTGCCTGGGAGCAACCGGTCGAGCTGGTCCGCCCCGATGGCCGGCGCTATCTGCTCGCCGCCGAAGCCGCGGGCCTGCCGGGCATGATCAAGGCGTTTCGCGATCCCGCCTGGTTCCGCGACCCGGCGACCGGGTCATGCCACATCCTGTTCACCGCCAGCGCCGGCTGGGACGACGATCCGTACAACGGGGTGGTCGGCCTGGCGACGCGCGGCGCCGACGGAACCTGGCACCTGGCCGATCCGCTGGTCGAGGCAGTCGGCGTCAACAACGAGCTGGAGCGGCCGCACATCATCGTGCGGGGCGGGCACTATTACCTGTTCTGGTCGACCCAGCGCCGCACCTTTGCCCCCGGCGAGGTCAGCGGCCCCAACGGGCTTTACGCGATGGTCGCCGACCGCCTCGACGGTCCGTATCGTCCGGTCAACGGCTCCTGCCTGGTTGCCGGCAATCCCGCTGCCGAACCCACCCAGGGCTACAGCTGGTGGGTCACCGGCGAAGGCGAAGTGTGGAGCTTCATCGACCATTGGGGGATGCAGGGCCGCAGCTTCGAGCAGGATCCCGCGCTGCTGCGCAGCCAGTTCGGCGGCACCCCCGCCCCGACCTTCCATCTGGCCTTTGCCGGCGACCGCGTCACGATCGCCTGACCACAGGATTTCCCTTGCGTCCGCACTACCACTACGCCGCCGCCGCCAACTGGCTGAGCGATCCCAACGGCCTGGTCTTCGCCGATGGCGAATGGCACCTGTTCTATCAGTACAACCCGCAGGGCGAAGAATGGGGCCACATGTCGTGGGGCCACGCGGTCAGCCGCGATCTGGCGCAGTGGCGGGAATTGCCGGTGGCGATCGCCGAAACCGCCGACCACGCGATCTTTTCCGGCGCGGCCGTGGCCGATGCGGCGGGCGCGGCGGGTTTCGGCCGGGGTGCCTTGATCGCGCTCTATACTGCGGCGAGCAACCACGGCCCGGCCCACCAGAGCCAGGCGCTGGCCTGGAGCAGCGACAAGGGCCGCACCTGGCAGCAGTACGCGCAGAACCCGGTGCTCGACCGCGGGCTGGCGGACTTTCGCGATCCCAACCTGTTCTGGCACGAACCCAGCCGCCGCTGGATCATGGTGGTGGTGCTTTCGGCCGAAAACCGCGCGCTGATCTATGGCTCAAGCGATCTCAAGCAGTGGGACGAGCTTTCGGAGATCCCCGGCACAGGCGCGCCGGGGCGGATCTGGGAATGCCCGCTGCTAATCGAGCTTCCAGTCGAAGACAGCACGGAAACCCGCTGGCTGTTCAAGGTCGACGTACTCCACGACGGCCCCGGATCGGGGGCGATCTACCAGACCGGGCAGTTCGACGGCGTGCGCTTCGTGCCAGATGGACCAGCCTGGCAGGTGGTCGACCACGGCCGCGATTTCTATGCCGCGGTTGCCTGGCACGAGCCGCGCGACGCGGCGGGGCGGCCGGTGTGGATCGGCTGGATGGGCAACCATGCCTATCAGGGCAAGTTGCCCATGCAGGGCTGGCGCGGCGCGATGAGCCTGCCGCGCCGGCTGTCACTGATTCCGGCCGGTACGGGCTATGCGCTGTGCCAGCAGCCCGAACCGGCGGCGATCGCGGCGGTGCCCCTTGCCGCGCTCGACGGTGCAACGATTGACCAGGCGGCGCGGCTGGAACCGCCCGGTGCGATCGGCTTCAGGCTGGTCATCGGCGATCCGGCAGGCCGCCAGCTGGTGCTCGAGCGGCGCGGCAGCCGGCTGGTTGCGGCGCGCCGCGATCCGGTGTCGCCGTTCCTTAATGCCGAATGCGCGGTGGATGTTCCGGACGACGCCCAGGTCACCCTGTGGCTCGACGGCGGCAGCCTGGAATTGCTGTCGCAGGACGGGCGCGCGGCGCTGACCCTGCAGCACCGCCTGCAGGGCGCGGCATTGACTGTGCAGTTCGAACAGACCGCCGAAGCGCCGCTGGAATAATCCGCAGCCGCGTCAGGCGGTATCGCGGCGGATCAGGACCGGGTCCATCTCGATCGAGGCGGAGTCCTGGCCGGCGATCCGGGCGAACAGCAGGTCGACCATGTGCCGTGCCCCGGTGCCGATCGACTGGCTGATCGTGGTCAGGCGCGGGATGGTCTGCTCGGCCAGCGGCAGGTCGTCGAACCCGGTGACCGACACGGTCTGCGGCACGGCGATGCCCTTGTCGGCCAGGGCGCGGACCGCGTGCATCGCGATCAGGTCAGACCCGGCGACGATCCCGTCGATGCCGGTGCCGATCCGCGCGATATGCGCGGCGATCTCTTCGGCCATGATGTCCGATGCCAGATGAGTGTCGAGCTTGACCGGGGCCGGTAGACCGGCAGCCGCAGCGGCATCGCACAGGCCATCATAACGGATCGACAGTTCGGGCGCGACGGTTTCGCCAAGGAAGGCGAGCCGGGTCCGGCCTGCGGCGATCAGGCATTCCCCGGCCAGGCGGCCGCCCTTGCGGTTGTCGACCCCGACGGTGCAGTGAGTCTGCCCGGCCTGGTGGCTGCCCCACACGACCATCGGGCGGTACCACTGCGCCACCCGCTCGATCGCGTCGAACTGGTTCGACTGGCCGATCAGCAGCACCCCGTCGAGCATGCCTGAGGTAACGATCCGCTCCAGCCAGTCGTCGGCATCGGGGATGACCCGGCTGAGCATGATGTCATAGCCGTTTTCGGTCAGGGCATCGGCCAGATGGCCCAGGATCGCCATGAAGAACGGATCGGACAGGTGCTGGCGGCGTTCGTGCCCCAGCGGCACGACCACGCCGATCACGCGCGTTTCCTGCACGCGCAGCCGCCGCGCCATCTGGTTGGGGCGGAACCCGTGTTCGCGCGCCAAGGCCTGGATCCGTTCGCGCGTTTCCGTGTTGACGAGCGATTTTCCGGCGAGCGCGCGCGATACCGTCCCGGTCGAAACCCCGGCCAGGCGCGCGAGTTCGGCAATGTTGCGGATCCGGCCGGGCTGGGCAGTGGAATCGTTCATCGGGCGTGGCGAACCTTGGACGCGGAGACGTCTTGCCAAAGATGGGTAGCGCAGTGCGGCAATGTCAACTCCAGTATCCCGCGCCGCATCGGATGGGCCCTATGCGGCGAACCTGTGTGTGGTGCAACTGCCACAGGTCAAGCAAATGTGCAATCGATTGACAAATGCCATTGCAATCGATTGTTGCATGTGTCAGTGACCTAAATCGACACGATGCGGGTCTGCGCCCGGCGTGAACGAGGGAGAGGTTATGAAGAAATCCATGCTGAAGAGCTGTGCTTCGTTTGCAGCAATTGCCAGCGCCGCGATCGCCGCCGCGCCTGCACTGGCCCAGGACGCGCCCGCCGCCGCCGCTTCCAGCGACACCGAGCAGGCCGACACGCTTGATACGATCGTGGTGACCGCTTCGGTCGGCGACAAGAGCAAGCTCAATACGTCCGCCTCGATCAGCTCGGTGACCAGCGCCGACATCGTGAAGTTCAACGCCAGCAGCACGGCCGAACTCTATCGCCTCGTCCCCGGCATCCAGGTGGCCGGCACGCAGGGCGACGGCGGCAACTCCAACATCGGCGTTCGCGGTCTGCGCACCCCGACCGGTGGTTCGCCGTTCGTCCAGGTCCAGGAAGATGGCCTGCCGACCGTGCTGTTCGGCGACATCCAGTTCGGTAACAACGATTACTGGACCCACCCCGATCCGCTGACCGAGCGGGTCGAAGCGATCCGCGGCGGCACCGCATCGACGCTGGCCTCGCAGGCGATCGGCGCCGTGCTCAACCACATCAGCTACACCGGCCCGAACGACGGCGGCTTTGTCGAGGTCGAGAAGGGCGTCAACTACGATTTCACCAAGCTCAACTTCCGTCTTGGCAGCGCGATCAACGAATCGCTGCACTTCAATATCGGCGGTTACTATGACGTCGGCCGCGGGATTCTCCACGCCGGCTACAACGTCCACAACTCGTTCCTGCTCAAGGGCAACTTGACTCAGGAACTGGGCGACAACCGCGGCTATGTCCGCCTGCTGTTCAAGGTCTCCGACACGCAGGAGCCGAGCTACAACGGCTGCATCAGCAACGCCACGGTGAGCGGCGGCAAGGTTTCGGGGATCGGTCCGTCGTCGCTGTGCGACCTGCGCCATGACGCCTCGGGCTATTCGGTGCTCAACAACAGCGTGCCGTTCCTCAATGCCGACAACGCGACGCTGCAGACCCAGAACCTCAACGGCATCAGCACCAAGCAGAAGTACGGCCAGCTGCAGCTGCACTATGACTTTGGCGGCGGCATCACGGTTGACGAAAACGCCCGCGTTGCCCGGATGAGCGGCACCTTCGCGGTCCAGTTCTATGGCGCAACCGCAACCGCGAACGCCGTTCCCGCGGGCCAGTCGCTGATCTACCACAACGGCCCGAACGCCGGCCAGGTGTTCACCGGGGCCTATGTCTCGAGCAGCGCTTCGGTCCACACCAACATGGACCACATGGACCATGTCGCCAACGATCTCGCGGTCTCGTACAAGAGCGAGGGCGAAGGTCCCCGCTTCAACGTCAAGCTCGGCTGGTTCTACGACAATCAGCGGATTGCGGAAAACTGGCACTCGAACGGCTCGATCGTCGAAGCGACCGGCAACAGCCCGGCGCAGCTCGATCTGGTCAGCGGCCTGAACGGCACGGGCGCACTGCTTTCGGCAAGCGGCCAGACCTCGTTCAACCAGGGCTGGAACCAGAACTTCGATACCAGCTTCACGATCAACGCGCCTTACGCCAACCTCAGCGTCGACGTCGGAGATCTGAACCTCGATGGCAGCATCCGGCAGGAGCTGTTCAACGGTTCGGGCTGGGCGCAGGGCAGCTCGGGTACCATTGCCGGCACCCGCTCGATCGTCCAGACCGATCCGCGCACCGGTGCGCAGGTCACGACGGCGATCCCGTACTATGCCTATGACGCCCCGAAGGAGAACATCAACTTCAGCGAAAGCGCGACCAACTGGTCGATCGGTGCCCTGTTCAAGGCCACCCCGTCGCTCTCGCTGTTCGGCCGCGCTTCGCACGGTACGCGCTTTGTCGCGGATCGTCTGACCCGCAGCTCGCCCAGCTGGTTCGCCGCCGACGGCAGGCTCAATGCCGCGGGTCTGGCTTCGGCCCGGGCGCCGGTCACCCAGTACGAAATCGGTCTCAAGAACCGCGGCGATCTTGCCGGCGGCCGCTATACGCTCGAACTGACCGGGTTCTATTCGAAGTACAGCATCTCCTCGCAGGAAATCTCGGCGACCAACTGCTTCAACATCCTCGGGATCAATGCGCCGACCTGCGTCATCTCGGGCAAGTACAAGGACTACGGGATCGAGCTGTTCTCGACCTACCGCAACGGCGGGTTCAACCTCGTGCTCAGCGCCACCTACGACAAGTCGAAGGTCGCTGCGTCGCAGGTCGCTGCCTTCAAGACCTCGCCCAACATCCCTGATCTGACCTATTCGGGTCTGATCAGCTACGATGTCGCCGACACCGCCTCGGTGGGTCTCAGCGTCACCGGCCAGACCAGCGTGCTGGGCGGCGACGGCCACAAGTACCCGGGTTCGGCCGTGTTCGGCGGGTTCGTCAAGTTCAGCCCGGTCAAGAACATCGAACTGGGGCTGCAGGCCTACAACCTGTTCGACACCTTCGCGCTGCAGGGTGCCGCCGGGTTCACCGACGCCACCCATATCAACGCGGGCGGTGCGCAGGGCCGCGCGATCAAGGCCTCGGTCAAGGTCAGCTTCTAAGGCTGATTGCGATCGGGTCTCCCACGAAATGGGGGTGGATGGGGGCGGAAGGCAACTTCCGCCCCCATTCCAATTCGGTTAGGTCTGTTGACGCAGCCGCAACGCGGAAGGAAGACTCTTGCCCGACCCTGATCGCATGATCCGCAAGATTGTCATCGTCGGCGGCGGCTCGGCCGGGTGGATGACCGCGGCCGCCTTGTCCAATGCGCTGCAGCACGGCTGCGCGATTACGCTGATCGAATCCGACGAGATCGGCACGGTCGGGGTGGGCGAGGCGACGATCCCGACGATCCGCCTGTTCAACCGCACCCTCGGCATCGACGAGAACGCGTTCGTCAAGGCGACCCAGGGCTCGTTCAAGCTCGGCATCCAGTTCGTCGACTGGGCGCGGCTGGGCCACCGCTATTTTCACCCGTTCGGCACTTACGGTCGCGCTTTCGACATCTCCGAGATCCACCAGCACTGGGTTGCAGCGCGATTGGCCGACAAGACCGCCGCCAGCCTCGATGATTACTGCATGGCCTGGCAGGCGGCACGCGCGGGCAAGTTCGACTATCCCTCGGCCGATCCGCGCAGCGTGCTGTCGACCTTCGACTATGCCTATCATTTCGATGCCGGGCTCTATGCGCGGTTCCTGCGCAGCTATTCCGAACAGCGCGGGGTGACCCGCATCGAAGGCAAGATCGCCGCGGTCGCGCTCGATGGGCAGAGCGGTTTCGTGACCAGCGTGACGCTGGAAAACGGCACGGCCTTCGACGCCGATCTGTTCGTCGACTGCTCGGGCTTTCGCGGCCTGCTGATCGAGGATGCGCTGAAGACCGGGTACGAGGACTGGACGCACTGGCTGCCGTGCGACCGCGCGGTGGCCGTGCCCTGTGCCTCCACCCCCGATTTCACCCCCTACACCCGGTCGACCGCGCGCAGCGCGGGGTGGCAATGGCGGATCCCGCTCCAGCATCGCACCGGCAACGGCTATGTCTATGCCTCGGCGCAGCTGGGTGACGCCGCGGCGGCCGATTACCTCCTGGCCAACCTCGACGGTCAGGCGCTGGCCGACCCGCGCACGCTGCGCTTCGTCACCGGGCGGCGCAAGAAAAGCTGGAACAAGAACGTCATCGCAGTCGGCCTGTCGAGCGGCTTTCTCGAACCGCTCGAATCGACCAGCCTGCACCTGATCCAGGCCAATATCGCCAAGATCCTGGCCTTCTTCCCGACCCGCGATTTCGATCCGCTGGTGATCGACGAGTTCAACCGCGTCGCCGCGCATGAAACCGAACGGATCAGGGATTTCCTGATCCTCCACTACAAGTTGACCGAGCGCGACGACAGCGCGCTGTGGCGCTATTGCGCGGCGATGGACATTCCCGATACGGTGCAGTTCAAGATCGATCACTTTCGCCGCTTCGGACGGCCGATCGCCAAGGATTTCGACCTGTTCGGTCCGGCATCGTGGACCGCGGTGCACATCGGCCAGTTCAACATCCCCGAAGCGGCCGATCCGATCCTGGGCTATCGCAGCGCCGACGGTGCGGCCTGGCTGGCCAAGCTCAACGCGGCGATGGTCGCCGAAGCCGCGCGCATGCCCACGCACCAGCAATTCATCGACCGGCATTGCAAGGCGGGCAGCTGAGCGCGCGCATGCCGTCCGGCCCCACTCCGGCGCTGTCGTCCAGCGATGCGCGCGTACAGATTGCCCGGCTGCGGGCGGAGCAGCGCCTGGGCGAAGCCGCGGCACTGGCCGGCGCCGCTTCGGCGCAGTTTCCCGACGATCCCGCGCTGGCCTTCGGCTTGGCGCAGACCCGCTATGAACTGGGCCATCCCGCCGCGGATCTGTTCGCCCGCGCGGCGGCGCTGGCAGGGGGGCACCCCGACATCGTCCGCAATCAGGCGCTTGCGCTTGTTTCGGAAGGCCGCCGCGACGAAGCGCGCGCACTGCTCGAAGCGCGCCTCGCCGATCACCCCGACTGGCTCGACGGGCACAAGGCGCTGTCCACCCTGCTGTGGACCGGCGGCGATCAGGACCATTTCTGCGACCATCTCGCCGCCGCCTGCCGTGCCCGGCCGGGCAGCGCCGAGCTGTGGCTGGCCTGGTTCCGCAATCTCGCCCAGGCGCGCCGCTGGGAAGCGGCGCTGGCCGTGCTGGATCAGGCCGAACGGCACCTTGGCCGCACCCCGGCGCTGGAGGTTTCGCGGCTGTTCGTCGCGGTCGAAAGCGGCGATCCGGCCGCCGCCGCGCAGATCGAGGCAACCGCGCACTACCGCGGCGACGTCTCCAGCCTGTGCCGCATCCGCCACGCCCTGCGCAGCGGCGACCCGCGCCGCGCCGAGGCCGAGGCGCTGCCGCTGACCGCCGGTCCTTCGGCGGCGCTGTACTGGCCCTATCTCTCGCTCGCCTGGCGGCTGCTCGGCGATGCGCGCGCCGAGTGGCTCGATCGGCCCGGCGACCTGATCCGCTCGATCGACAGCGGCCTGGACGGTGCCGAACTGGACCGCCTCGCCGCGGTCCTGCGCGGCCTGCACACCGCAGCTGCGCCCTATATCGAACAGTCGGTGCGCGGCGGGACGCAGACCGATCGCTCGGTCCTGCTGCGCCATGAACCCGAACTGCAGGCGATCAAGGCGCATCTGCTCGATCTGGTGCGCGGCTATGTCGCGGCCCTGCCGCCGCCCGATCCGGCGCACCCGCTGCTGGGGGCACGGCGCGACGCCGAACCGCTGATCGAAGGGAGCTGGTCGGTGCGGCTGGCCAGCCAGGGCCACAACGTGCCGCACACCCATGCGCTGGGCTGGCTGTCGAGCGCGTTCTACGTCAGCCTGCCCGGTGCAGAGGCAATGGGGCCGCCGCCGGCCGGGCACATCGCCTTCGGCGCTCCGCCGCCCGAGCTGGGGCTGGCGCTGGAACCCTATCGGACGATTGCCCCGGCACCGGGCCGGCTGGCGCTGTTCCCCTCGACCATGTGGCACGGCACCGTGCCGTTCGATCAGGGCGAGCGGCTGGTCATCGCTTTCGACATTCGCCGTCCGGCCTTAACCTAGCGCCTTGCGCCCCAGCGCGATCGCCCCGGTGATCCCGGCCTCTTCGCCCAGCCCCGGCGCTGCGATGTAGCGTTCCAGCCCCGGATCGAGCTGTGGTGCCTTGATATAGCCGCCCAGCCGCGCCTCGGTCTTGCGGCGCAGCGCGGCCAGCAGCCCCGGCGCCTTCATCACCCCGCCGCCGAAGATCAGCCGGTCGGGCATGTGGAGCAGCACCAGGCTGACCGCGAGCTGCGCGACATAGCCGGCGATCAGGTCGACCTTTCCGGCAGGCTCGGCCATTTCCGACAGGCTCTGCCCCCACCGCGCCTTGATCGCCGGGCCGGCCGCCAGCCCTTCCAGGCAATCGCCGTGGAACGGGCAGAACCCCGCATAGGGATCGGCGGCGCGGTCGTGCGCCACCGGAATATGGCCGCTTTCGAAGTGCGAAAAGCCCATCAGCGACCGGCCATCCTGCAGCACCCCGCTGCCGATCCCGGTGCCGACCGTGGTATAGGCGAGCGTGCGGCAGCCTTGCCCTGCGCCCTTTTCCCATTCGCCCAGCGCCGCGCCGTTGACGTCGGTATCGACCGCGATCGGCGCTCCGAAGCGGGCCAGGACGTCTTGGAACCGCGCGCCCGACCAGCCCGGTTTGGGGGTGGTGGTGAAAGTGCCATAGGCAGGCGAGGTGGGATCGATGTCGATCGGGCCGAAGCTGGCGACGCCGAACCCGGCGATCGCACCGTGCGCGGCGCTGGCCTGTTCGAAAAAGGCGGCCATATCGGGAAAGCATTCCGCCGGAGTCCGCGTCGCGATACGGGTTTCCGCCAGCACCGTGCCATCTTCGCGCGCCAGGGCGAGCACGAACTTGGTGCCGCCCGCCTCGACCGCGCCGATCAACCTTTCCGCCATCGCATCCCCCTCATCCATCGGCACGTCTCATCCCACGCCGCTGGCCCGGCTGCAATCTTGTGCATACGATTTCCGGCGATTTCCGGCGATTTCCGAGCGATTGCGGCGGTCCGATTGGCTGCCCGCGGGGGTAGTCGTCCGTCGTGCCCCGGCTAGTCGGGCAGCATGCCAAGCGCCTTGGCGATCAGTATGCCGATCAGGAACAGCAGCAAGCCATAGACCGTGATCCACATCGCCCGGCGCGGAACCCGCGCCAGATCGGGGCGGCCATAGGGATAGGTCAGCTTGACCCGGGCTCCGACCGGCGGCTGCGGGCTGGGTTGCAGCACCTCGTCGGTGACCTCGTGGTCCTTGCCCTCGGCCGAAAAGCGATAGACCGCGCCGTAACTGGTGCCATCATTGTCGCGGCTGATGCGGTGGCTGAGCACCGTGGCATCGACCTCGCGGTTGCTGCCGGTAAGCCTTGCCCAGTCGCGCCGCCCGATCGACCACAGCGCGAACACGCACATGGCAATTCCGCCGTAGATGAACCAGCTTTCCACGCCGATCAGCTCGCCAGTTTGAGGGTCTCGCGGTCCGGGCTTGTAGCGGGCTTGGGCTGGTCGAGCCAGATGCCGCGGGTGTCATAGACATGGTGGCGCGCGCGTTCGGCCAAGGGTACCGCCTTGAACTGGTCATGGTCGACCAGCACGATCAGCACGCCGCAGCTTTCCAGCGCGGTGTCGATGTCGATCAGCTGCGCCCCGGTGCCTTCGAACTCGCGCGGCAGGGCGGCGGCATAGGGTTCGACCAGGCGGATCCGTTCGCCATATTGGCGTGCCAGCCGTGCGGCGACGGCGCGCGCCGGGCTTTCGCGGAAATCGTCGATGTTGGCTTTGAAGGCCAGGCCGAGGCAGGCCACGGTCTGGCCGGGATGGGCCTCGATCAGTGCTTCGGCACGGCGCACCACGTGGTGGATCTTGCCGTCGTTGACCCCGCGCGCGGTGCGGATCAGCGGGGTATCCTCGGGCGCGCCGTGGACGATGAACCACGGATCGACCGCGATGCAGTGCCCGCCGACCCCCGGCCCCGGGGTCAGGATGTTGACCCGCGGGTGGCGGTTGGCGAGGCGGATCACTTCCCACACGTCGAGCCCCATGCGGTCGGCAACGATCGACAGTTCGTTGGCGAACGCGATGTTGACGTCGCGATAGGCGTTCTCGACCAGCTTGGTCATTTCGGCGCTGCGGCTGTCGGTGACGACGCAGGTGCCACGCACGAACAGCTTGTAGAAGGTCAGCGCCTTGCGCGCACAGCGCGGGGTGATCCCGCCGATCGAACGATCGTTGTTGGTCAGTTCTTCGAGGATCTTGCCGGGCAGCACGCGCTCCGGGCAATAGGCAATCGAAACGTCCGGGGTCTCGGCGGTCAGGCCGGGGCACTTGAGGTCGGGCCGCCGCGCGGCGATCAGATCGCGCAGCTGTTCGGTGGTGCCGACCGGGCTGGTCGATTCGAGGATCACCGTGTCACCGGCTTTCAGCACCTTGGCCACCGCTTCGCCGGCGGCGAGGACATAGGAAATGTCGGGCGCGTGATCCTGGTCGAACGGGGTCGGCACGGCGATCACGAAAACATCGGCGGGGGCCATCTCGGTCGAGGCCTTGAGCAGGCCGCGCTGGACCACGCCCTGGACCAGCCCGTCGAGATCGACCTCCTCGATATGGATTTCGCCGCGGTTGATCGTGTCGACCACCGCCTGGGTCACGTCGACCCCGTGGACCTTGCACCCGCTGCGCGCCACGACGGCGGCGGTGGGCAGGCCGATATAGCCCATCCCGACCACGCAGACGTCCGGTTTAGTGTCCGATTTCATTCCCCAGTCGCTCCACGATGCGCTGCGCGGCGTGTCCGTCCCCAAAGGGATTGTGCGCCCGCGCCATGTTTTCGTAGGCGGCCTTATCGTCGAGCAAGGTGAAGATTTCGGTAACGATAGTAGCGGTTTCGGTGCCGACCAGCTTGGCCGTACCGGCGCTAACACCTTCGGGACGCTCGGTTGTTTCGCGCATCACCAACACCGGCTTGCCCAGCGCCGGGGCCTCTTCCTGGACCCCGCCGCTGTCGGTCAGCATGATCTCGGCGATCGCGAGCAGCCGGGCGAAATGCGGGTAATCGAGCGGCTCGATCAGCGCGACGTTGTCGAGCCCGCCCAGCGCCTGGTGCATCACCGCGCGGACATTGGGGTTGAGGTGGACCGGAAAGATCACCGCCACGTCTGGGCGCGCGGCGATCTGGCGGATCGCCGCGGCGATCGCTTCCATCCCCCCGCCGAAGTTCTCGCGGCGGTGGCTGGTGACCCCGATGATCCGCTTGCCGGCAAAACGCGCCTCGAGCTCGGCCAGCCCTGCGGCCAGTTCGGGCTGCGCGGCGATCCGGGCGGTGACCCAGTGCAGCGCATCGATCACGGTATTGCCGGTGACATCGACACGGGCTGCGGGGACGTTCTCGGCCAGCAGCGCCGCTTCGCTCACCCCGGTCGGGGCGAAGTGCAGGCTGGCGATGGCGCCGATGATCTTGCGGTTCACCTCTTCGGGCCAGGGGTGATAGATGTTGCCGCTGCGCAGGCCCGCTTCGACATGATCGACCGGGATCTTGCGGTAATAAGCAGCCAGCGCCCCGGCCATCGCCGTGGCCGTATCGCCCTGGACCATCACCCGGTCGGGCTGCTCCGCGTCCATCACCTTGCCCAGTTCGGTCAGCAGCGCGGCGGTCAGCGCGTCGAGGCTCTGGTCCGGGCGCATCAGGTCCAGATCGTGATCGGGCACGATGCCGGCAATCTCCAGCACCTGGTCGAGCATCTGGCGGTGCTGCGCCGACACGCAGACGACGGGCTCGAAGCGCGGGTCTTCCTTGAGCGCGGCGACCAGCGGAAATAGTTTAATCGCT
>JBJTLX010000037.1:0-7401 GCA_046063245.1 Novosphingobium sp. | reverse complement strand
CACCGTACCCCGCAGCGACTGGTCGAATTCGCGCAAGGCGCGGCGGACGCTGGCTTCAAGGTGATCATCGCCGGGGCCGGCGGCGCGGCACACCTGCCGGGCATGGTCGCCAGCATGACGCACCTGCCGGTGCTGGGCGTGCCGGTCCAGTCGAAGGCGCTGAGCGGGCAGGACAGCCTGCTCTCGATTGTCCAGATGCCCGCCGGGATCCCGGTCGGCACGCTGGCGATCGGCGAAGCCGGAGCGACCAATGCCGGGCTGCTGGCCGCCGCGATCCTGGCGACGACCGATCCGGCGCTGACCGAACGGCTCAAGGCCTACCGCGCGGCGCAGACCGACAGCGTCGCGGAACGGCCGGCGTGAAGTGATCGCGCACCCATGATTCCTCCGGGCGAAACCATCGGCATTCTGGGCGGCGGGCAGCTGGGCCGGATGCTAGCCATGGCCGCGGCCCGGCTGGGCTATCGCTGCCACGTCTATGCCCCCGAAGCCGAGGCGATCGCCGCCGAGGTCTGCGCGCAGTGGACCCGCGCCGGTTGGGACGACGCGGCCGCCATGGCGGAATTTGCCGCGGACTGCGCGGTCATCACCTATGAATTCGAGAATGTCCCGGTTGCCCCGTTGAAGGCACTGGGCACGGTACCGCTGCTGCCAAGCGCGCGGGCACTGGAAGTGGCGCAGGACCGGCTGAACGAGAAGCGCTTCGTCGCCGATCTGGGCGGCGTGACCGCGCCGTGGCATCTGGTCGACACCGCCGAGGACCTTGACCAGGCGCTGACCGAGATCGGTTCGCCCGGGATCCTCAAGACCCGGCGCGAGGGCTATGACGGCAAGGGCCAGTGGCGGATCATGGCCGACCACGAGGCCGAGGGCGTCGCGCTCTCCGGCGAACCGCTGATCTACGAAGGCTTCGTCCACTTCTTTGCCGAGTTCTCGGTGATCCTGTGCCGCGGGAGCGATGGCACCACGGTGTTCTGGGACAGCGCGGAAAACACCCATGATGGCGGCATCCTGTCACGCTCGGTCGTGCCGGCCAGCGCGGGCGTCCAGGCCCAGGTTCCTGCGGCCCGCGCGCTGGCGCAGCAGGTTGCCGATGCGCTGGGCTATGTCGGGGTGCTGACGCTGGAATTCTTCGCGACTGCCGCCGGGCCGGTGTTCAACGAAATGGCCCCGCGGGTGCACAATTCGGGGCACTGGACGGTCGAAGGCGCGCTGACCAGCCAGTTCGAGAACCACGTCCGCGCGATCTGCGGGCTGCCGCTGGGCGATACCCGGCTGGCCGCGCCGCATGTCGAGATGCGCAACGTGATCGGCGACGCGGCCGAGGACTGGGACAAATTGCTCGCCGATCCGGCCAACCACCTGCACCTCTACGGCAAGGCCGCGGCGCGGCCCGGACGCAAGATGGGCCACGTGACCAGGCTGGGCTGGTGAAGCGCGGTGAGGTGTTCCTGGTGGTCGCGGTCGCCGATAACGGCGTGATCGGCAACGCCGGGGCCATGCCGTGGTACCTGCCGCTCGACCTGAGGCACTTCAAGGGTCTGACCACCGGCAAACCGATGGTAATGGGCCGCAAGACCTTCGAATCGCTCCCCGGCCTGCTGCCGGGGCGGCGCCACATTGTCCTGACGCGCGATCCGAACTGGGCTGAAGATGGCGCCGAAGTGGTCCGCAGCCCCGAGGAAGCGCTGGCCACGGCCAATTCCTCGCACGTTGCCGTGGTCGGCGGGGCCGAAATCTATGCGCTGTTCCTGCCGCTGGCCCAGCGGATCGAATGGACCGAAATCCACGCCGCGCCCGACGGCGATACGCACTTTCCAGCGTTCGACCGCAGCACATGGCGCGAAACCTTTCGCGAGGGTCATCCGGCGGAAGGGAAATCGCCGGGGTTTGATTTCGTCACGCTGCTGCGTAAACCCTCCGCCTGACAGGGAAAGGCCGAGACAATGCGCAAGAGAGTGTGGATTCCGCTGGTGGTGCTGGCCGTGGCTGCGATCGGCTTTTTCGGCGCGGCCCCGGGCTATCTCGAGGCGAGCATGAACAAGATCGACGGCAAGCCGCCGATCCCGGTCAGCGCCGCGGCCATCGCGCTCCACAAGACCTTGCAGATCGTCGATCTCCATTCCGACCCCCTGATGTGGCAGCGCAGCCTGCTCGGCACGGCCCCGCGCGGGCACGAGGATCTGGCCCGGCTGCAGGCGGGCAATGTCGCGCTGCAAGTCTTTTCCAGCGTGACCAAGACCCCGCGCGGGCAGAACTATGATGGCAATTCGGGCGATACCGACAACATCACCCCGCTGGTGATCGCCCAGCTGCAACCGCTGCGGACCTGGGGATCGTTGCTGGAGTGGTCGCTGTGGCATGCGACCAAGCTCGACCGCGCGGTGGCGGCCTCGGCCAACGGGCTGTGGAAGATTTCATCGCCGGACGAACTCGACAACCTGCTCCAGGCGCGCAGCACCGAGCTGGGAATCCGCCGCGACAAGGATGCCCCGCCAAGCGACGCGGCCTTCGTCCGCCCGGTCGGCGCGATGCTCTCGATCGAGGGGTTGCAGGACCTTGAGGGCAAGGCCGAGAACCTCGACAAGCTCTACGCCGCGGGCTTTCGCATGGCGAGCATGGCGCATTTCTTCGACAACCAGCTGGCCGGATCGATGCACGGGATCAAGAAGGGCGGGCTGACCCCGCTGGGCCGGCAGGTCATGGCCGCGATGGAAGACAAGGGCATGATCGTCGACATTGCCCATTGCAGCCACGCCTGCGTCGCCGACATCCTGGCCGCCGCGCGCCGCCCGGTGGTCTCCAGCCACGGCGGGGTCCAGGCGACCTGCAAGGTCAACCGCAACCTGACCGATGACGAGATACGGGGCGTCGCCCGCACCGGCGGGGTGATCGGTATCGGTTACTGGGAAGGCGCGGTCTGCGATACCGATCCGCGCGCCGTCGCCAAGGCAATGAAGCACGTCAAGGACCTGGTCGGGGTGCAGACGATCGCGCTGGGCAGCGATTTCGACGGGGCGACCACGGTGCGCTTCGATACGTCGCAGCTGGTCCAGGTCACCCAGGCGCTGATGGACGCGGGCTTCACGCCGGACGAGATCCGCGCGGTGATGGGCGGCAACGCCCTGCGGGTGATCGGGGCGGGTATCCTCCCCCTTGGGGGAGGGGGACCAGCGCAGCTGGTGGAGGGGCACGGGCGGGTGATCCCGACTTCGCCGCGGTGACCATGCGCGCGTACCCCTCCACCACCCTGCGGGTGGTCCCCCTCCCCGTACCGGGGAGGATGAGATGATCCCGCGCCTCGATGCCCGCGAACCCATGCCCGAAGCACTGCGCGGGGCGATCATCGCGCTGGGCAATTTCGACGGGTTCCACCTCGGTCACCAGGCCGTCGCCGGGGAAGCGATCGACTGGGCGCACCGCGAAGGCCGCCCGGCGATCGTCGCCACCTTCGATCCGCATCCGGTGCGCCACTTCGCCCCTGATGCCCCGCCGTTCCGCCTGACCACGCTCGATCAGCGGCAGGGGCTGTTCGCCGCCGCCGGGGCCGACGCCATGCTGGTCTTCGCCTTCAACGCCGAACTCGCCGGGACCACCGCGCAGGACTTCGTGATCCGGCTGCTGGGCGAGCGGCTGGGCGCGGCAGGGGTGGTTACCGGGGAGGACTTCACTTTCGGCAAGGGCCGCGGCGGCAACGTTGCGGTGCTGCGCGATCTTGGCGCGGGCCACGGCATCGCCGCGCGCGCGGTCGGCCCGGTCAGCGATTCTGGCGAGGTGGTCTCGTCCAGCCGCATCCGCGAGGCGCTGCAGGCCGGCGACTGTGAGACCGCGGCGCGCCTGCTGACCCGGCCCTTCGCGGTGCGCGGGACTGTCCAGCACGGTGACAAGCTGGGCCGGGTGATCGGCTATCCCACCGCCAACCTCAGCCTCGAGAACTACCTGCGTCCGCGCTACGGGGTCTATGCGGTGACGGGGCACCTGTCCGATGGCACCGTGCTGCGCGGCGCGGCCAACCTGGGCGTGCGCCCGCAGTTCGATCCGCCCAAGGAACTGCTCGAGCCGCACTTCTTCGATTTCTCCGGGGACCTCTACGGGCAGGAGATCGAGGTGGCGCTGCACCACTTCCTCCGCCCAGAAGCAAAGTTTGACAGCATCGAGGCGCTGACCGCGCAGATCGAGGCAGACTGCGGGCAGGCTCGGGAACTGCTGGGGTGAAGCGCTGGATCAGACACCTGGCGCTGGGGCTGGCGATCGCCTTCCTGGCCCTGACCATCTTCAACGCCAGCTGGCTTGCCCCCAGCCCGCGCGGCATGCCCAAGCTGCTGGCCCATCGCGGCGTGATGCAGCAGTTCGGTCGCGCCAATTCCGGCGAGGCGGCCTGTACCGCGACCCTGATCGAGCCGCCAGTAACCCCATTCATCGAGAATACCGCGCCCGCGCTTTACCAGGCACAGCGGCTTGGCGCACAGATGATCGAGATCGACGTGGCGCAAAGCGTCGATGGGCGCCTGGTGCTGTTTCACGATGATGACCTTGGCTGCCGCACCGACGGTGCCGGCAAGGTGGCCGGTGCGACACTGGCCCAGCTCAAGGCGCTCGACGCGGGTTATGGCTACAGCGCCGATGGGGGCAAGACCTTTCCGCTGCGCGGCACGGGCAAGGGCCTGATCCCGACGCTGGACGAGGCCCTGGCGGCCGCACCGCAAACCGCGCTGCTTTACAACCTGCGCGGCGCCGATCCGGCACTGGGCGAGCGGCTGGTCGCCGCGCTCAAGGCGGCGGGCCGCGATCCCATCGCACGTCGCGACGGGTTTTCGGGGCCCGAAGCCACGCTTGCGCCGATCCGCGCGGCCTGGCCCGGGGCCTGGGCCTATAGCGACGCGGCGGTCGAAGCCTGCACCCGCTCCTACCTGGCCCAGGGCTGGCTCGGGATGATGCCCGCCGCGTGCAGCAACGGGACCATCGCGATCCCGCTCAACCGGCAATTCCTGTTCGCCGGCTGGCCCAATCGGCTGATTGCACGGATGGAAGCGGCCCATGTGCACGTGCTGCTGATCGGCCCGACCGGTCCGCACAAGCCGATGGGGCTGGATCTGCCCGAACAGATCGGCGACATCCCGGTGGGTTTCAACGGCTATGTCTGGGTCGACGATATCTATGCCGTCGGTCCGGCGCTGCGTCCGGCGCTGAACAAGCGCAACCCGGTGGAAGAGGCCGAACTGGTCAAGGCGCTCGATGCGCGCAGGAAGGCGCGGGACTAGCGTTTGCGGACCTTGCCCGCTAAGGCCCGCGCGATATGACTGAGCAGCGCGACTATAGAGACACCGTCTTCCTGCCGAAGACCGAGTTCCCGATGAAGGCCGGCCTCCCCGCCAAGGAGCCGGTGATTGCCGCGCGCTGGGAGGCCGAGAAGCTCTACGAGCAGCTGCGCGATGCCCGCCGCGGGCGCGAGACCTTCATGTACCATGACGGCCCGCCCTATGCGAACGGCGACATGCACATCGGCCACGCGCTCAACCACACGATCAAGGACATGGTCTGCCGCACCCAGAACCTGCTGGGCAAGAACGCGCCCTATGTGCCGGGGTGGGATTGCCACGGCTTGCCGATCGAATGGAAGGTCGAGGAGCAGTACCGCAAGAAGAAGCTCGACAAGGACGCGATTCCCTTGCTCGAGTTCCGCGCCGAATGCCGCGCCTATGCCCAGCACTGGGTCGACGTGCAGCGCGGACAGCTGAAGCGTCTGGGCGTGATGGCCGACTGGGACAATCCCTACCTGACCATGCAGCCCGAGAGCGAGGCGACAATCGTTGCCGAACTGCTCAAGTTCGCGACGAGCGGCCAGCTCTATCGCGGGGCCAAGCCGGTGATGTGGTCCCCGGTCGAAAAGACCGCGCTGGCCGAGGCCGAGGTCGAGTACGAGGACATCGTCTCCACCCAGATCGACGTGGCGTTCGAGATTGTCGAAAGCCCGATCCCCGATCTGGTCGGCGCTTGCGCACTAATCTGGACGACGACCCCGTGGACGATCCCGGTGAACCAGGCGATCGCCTATGGGCCCGACATAGAGTACGTTTTGGTTCATTACGGTGACCGTAGATACCTAGTCGCAGAGAATCTGTGCCACGCACTCTCAGTTCGCACCGGAGCTAACGAGAATGGAACTGGCGCGCCCAAAAGTGGCGCGACTAAGGTGACAATCTACCAAGGCTCCGACCTCGCCGGCACCATTGCCCGCCACCCGATGCACCACCTCGGCGGGTTCTTTGCCGATCCGCGGCCGCTGCTGCCCGGCGACTTCGTCACCACCGACAGCGGCACCGGCCTCGTCCACATGGCGCCCGATCACGGCGAGGACGATTTCGAGCTGTGCAAGGCGCACGGCCTCAGTCCCAAGTTCGCGGTCGAGGGCGATGGCAAGTACCGTGAAGACTGGCCGTGGCTGGGCGGGCAGGGCTCGGTCATCAACCCCAAGTTCAACGCCCCCGACGGGCCGATCTGTTCGGACTTGCGCGAAGCGGGCGCATTGCTTGCGGCGAGCGCCGACTACAAGCACTCCTACCCGCACTCGTGGCGCTCCAAGGCCAAGGTGATCTATCGCTGCACGCCGCAGTGGTTCGTGCCGATGGACAAGCCGCTGGCGCATTTGCCCGCGCTGACCGGTGCCGAGCAGCGCTGGGAAGGCGAAGGCGGCGACGCAACGATCGATGAGGAAGCGCGCGCTGGATCGCCGACGCTGCGCGAAATCGCGCTGGCCGAGATCGAGCGCGTCCAGTTCACCCCCGACAAGGGCCGCAACCGCATCGGCAGCATGGTCGCGGGGCGCCCCGACTGGGTGCTCAGCCGCCAGCGCGCCTGGGGGGTGCCGATCACGCTGTTCGTCAACCGCAAGAGCGGCGAATACCTGGTCGACGAGGCGGTCAACGCGCGGATCGTGGCGGCGGTGAAGGAACAGGGCATCGACGCCTGGACCCCGGAGACTGCGCACGGATTCCTCGGTGACGCCTACAACCCCGACGAGTGGGAGGCCGTGCCCGATATTCTCGACGTGTGGTTCGATTCGGGCACCAGCCACGCCTATGTGCTGGACAGCGGGCGCTGGCCCGACCTGAGCTGGCCGGCCGACATCTATGTCGAAGGCAGCGACCAGCACCGCGGCTGGTTCCAGTCGAGCCTGCTGGAAAGCTGCGCCACCCGCGGCCGCGCGCCGTACGACCGGATCTTGACTCACGGCTTCACCATGGATGCCAAGGGCCTGAAGATGTCGAAGTCGCTGGGCAACACCATCGACCCGATCAAGGTCATGGAAACCTATGGCGCGGACATCATCCGGCTGTGGGCGCTGTCGGTCGATTTCACCGAGGATCACCGCATCGGCGACGAGATCCTGAAAGGCGTGTC
>JBJTLX010000036.1:0-5417 GCA_046063245.1 Novosphingobium sp. | reverse complement strand
TGGTTATCCGGTCGAAGGTCTCGCTGACGTCGCGGTAATCGGTCAGGCGAAACTGGACCTTGTCAGCGACACCCGCCGCTGCGGCGCGTTCCTGCGCGAACTTTATCTGGTCTGGGGCAAGGCTGACCCCCAGCACCTCGACCCCGAACCACTTGTTGAGGCTGAGCGCAAAACCGCCCCAGCCGCAGCCGATGTCGAGCACGCGCATCCCCGGCTGCAGCCGCAGCTTGGCCGCGATCAGCGCCTTCTTGTCGATCTGGGCCCGTTCCAGCGAATTGGCCGGATCGGTGAAGTAGGCCATGGTGTATTGGCGGTCCTCGTCGAGGAACAGCTCGTAGAACTGGCGGGTCAGGTCGTAGTGGTGGACCACGTTCTTGCTCGCCTTGGCGCGCAGGTTGATCTGGTCGGCCTTGAACGCCGCCCAGTCGGCGGCGCGGCGCAGCGGATTGGGCGCGCCCATGCCCGCCCCGGGACGATTGGCATTGCGCATGACCAGCAGCACCATGTCGCGGATGTCGTGCGGCGGTTCGACCACCAGCCGCCCGTCCATATAGGCCTCACCCGCGCCGACCCGCGGGTCCCTGGCCACGTGCAGCGCCGCGCCCGGATCGGTGAAGCGGATGCGCACCGGATCGGCCGCAGGATCGCCATAGGTGTAGACGGTGCCATCATGGTCGGTGATGACCAGCTGGCCTTCGCGGACCACGGCCCGCAGCATCTTGTCGAGCAACCACATACGTGCAGAACCTATTCAGGTGGGCCGAAGGCGCAAGAGCCAAAAAGACCAGACGGCGCGACCATCAGCCGCAAATCGCCGACAGGTTCGCCCAAAGTCGGCGAATGGTTACTGCCGCTCAGCCTGCCGCTCAGCCCAGTGCCTCGACCAGTTGCCACACACCCAGCACCAGGAACAGCAGCGCCGCGGCGCTGCGCGTCGCCTTCAGGCTGACCCGCTTGACCAGCGCTTCGCCCAGGAACACCGCGGGGACATTGGCCAGCATCATCCCCAGCGTAGTGCCCGCAGCGACCGTCAGCACCGCCTTGTAATGCGCGGCCAGCGCGATCGTGGCGACCTGGGTCTTGTCGCCCATCTCGACCAGGAAGAACGAGATCAGCGTGGTCAGGAACGCGCTGCCGCGCTGCGCCGGGGCGGTCTCGTCCTCGTCCAGTTTGTCGGGGACCAGGGTCCAGGCGGCCATGGCGATAAAGCCCAGCGCCACCGCGATGCGGAACCACGGCGCTTCGAGCAGCCCCGCCACTTCGCGCCCGACCAGCGCGGCAAGAGCGTGGTTGGCGATCGTGGCGACGAGAATGCCGGCGACGATCTGCCACGGCTGGCGCAGCCTGGCGGCCAGCACGATCGCCAGCAGCATGGTCTTGTCGCCGATTTCGGCCAGGGCAACCACCGCGGTCGAGGCCGCGAACGCTTCGAACATGGGTATCTCCGGATCAGGATTCGCGGGCGAGGTAAAGCACGTCGCGAGGATGCGCCAGCAGGTGCTGGCCTGAATCGAGGAACAGCTTCTCGCCGCTGGCCAGCCAGCCCTCGGCCAGGAACAGCGCTGCGTCCGCCAGTTCGCCGGGATCGGTCAGACGCTGCAGCAGGTTCATCCGGCCGCTGATCTCGTGCTCGTGATCGCGCTGGTCGAAGCTGGGCAGCATCGCCCCGGGGGCCAGGCCATAGATCCGGTCGGCCGGATCGCTCTGCGCCATCGCCAGCATCCGCACCGTCGCCGCCAGCGCGTGCTTGGCCATGGTATAGCTGAAGAAATCGGGGTTGGGATTGCGCAGCTTCTGATCGAGAAACTGGATCACCCGGCGCCCGCCCGGCGCCCTGGCCTGGGCCAGAAAGGCCTGGCTCATCCGCGCCGGGGTCTGCGCGTTTACGGTCATCGCCTCGGCAAAGATCGCGGGATCGATCGCCGCAGCGGTGTCAGGGCTGAACACCGCGGCGCAATTTATCAGCATGCGCCAGTCGTCCAGCCGGTCGGCAAGATCGCCGATCAGGCGCAGCGCCGCCGCGCCGTCGAGCAGATCGCACTGCACCACTTCGGCAGAGGGCAGCTGGCCAGCCAGAACATGCGCCGCGTCGGGGCTATGCCCGACATGGATTACCACGTGCCAGCCAGCGGCGCCAAAGCGCCGTGCCAGCTGCGCACCGATGCGGCGGCCTGCGCCGGTAATGAGTACGGCCGGGGGCATGGGACGTTCCATGCACACCCGGCCGCCCAAGGGGAAGCGCTTTTCGCGCCGCGTAGCTTAGCGGCAGCGCGCCGAGCTCTTGGCCACTTCGTTGCCGATCAGCGCGCCGGCTGCAGCACCGACGATGGTCCCGGTGGCGCGATCACCGCGGGTATCGATCGCCCGGCCGACCAGCGCGCCGGCAACGCCGCCGATCAGGATGCCGACGGTGCCGTTGGGCTTGCGGCAATAGCGGCGGCCGTCCTGGCCCTGCCAGTACCGGATGCCGTTGTCGGTGCGGCGATAGGCAATGTCGCCGTTCTTGGCGCGCCAGCCGTGGGCCGGGGCCCAGCGCGGCGGATCGGCATAGGCCATGGTGGCGGGCAGGGTAGTCGCGGCCATCATGGCGGCGAGGATGATCTTGCGCATTGCTTGTCTCCTTGAACGTGCACTTAGCAGTTCACCGCGTCAGCCTGAACGACAGATTGCCTGGTTTGGTGAACCGTGCAGGCAATGCGGTGAATCGCCTTTTGAGCGTGCTGGTTGCCGTCGAACGCAAAATGGGCCGGGAAGCGTGTGCTTCCCGGCCCAATTCTTTTTCGTGACCCGGTTCGCTTAGCGGCAGCGCGATTCGCCGCGGTCGACCTCGCGGCCCAGCAGCGCGCCGGCGGCGGCACCGATGATGGTACCCGGGGCACGGTCGCCGTAACGGTCGATCGAGCGGCCCAGCAGCGCGCCGACCGCGCCGCCGATCAGCAGACCGGTGGTGCCGTTGCTGCGGCGGCAATAGTTGCGGCCATCCTCGCCGCGCCAGTACTGGATGCCGTTGTTGGTGCGGTAATAGCGCGGGCGATAGCTGTCGCGGCCTTCGTAATAGTCGCCGCGGCGGTACTCGCGATAATCGCCGCGATCGTAATCGCGATCGTAGCCGCGGTCGTGATTGCGGTGGCCGTGCGCCGGGGCCCAGTACGGCGGATCGGCCATGGCCGGGGTTGCGGTCAGCGTGGTGGCAGCCAGAACGGCCGCGATAACGGTCTTGCGCATGGTGATCTCCTTGATCGGTTGAGGAGACCCTGCGCCCGCGAAACTGAACCGCCGATGTCAGCCGCGTTCAGGGAGACGAATCGAGCATTTGGCGCGATCAGCCGAGTGCGGCCTGCTTTTCCTCGGCCAGGCGATCAAGCTCGGCCCGGCTCATCTTCTGCGCTGCCGTTTTGAGCTGGCCACAGGCAGCGTCGATATCGCGCCCACGCGGGGTGCGCACCGGGGCGCTGATCCCGGCTTCGAAGACGATTTCGGAAAAGCGCCTGATCCGTTCGGGCGTCGAGCATTCGTAGATCGCGCCGGGCCAGGGGTTGAACGGGATCAGGTTGACCTTGGCGGGCAGCTTGTACTGCTTGATCAGGCGGCACAGTTCGCGCGCATCGGCGTCGCTGTCGTTCTTGTCCTTCAGCATCACGTATTCAAAGGTGATGCGCCGCGCGTTGGAAGCGCCCGGATAGTCCGCGCAGGCCTGAAGCAATTCTTCCAGCCCGTACTTGCGGTTGATCGGCACGATCTCGTCGCGCACGTCCTTGCTGACGGCATGGAGCGAGACGGCGAGGTTGACGCCGATTTCCTCGCCCGCGCGCGCCATCATCGGCACCACGCCTGAGGTCGAAAGCGTAATCCGCCGCTTCGACAGGGCGAGTCCATCGCCGTCCATGACGATCTTCAACGCATCGCGAACATGGTCGAAATTGTAGAGCGGCTCGCCCATGCCCATCATCACGATATTGGTGAGCAGGCGCCCGTCGGGGGAATAGCCGCCGCCATCCTCGTCCTCGACATCGTCGAGACCCGCCATGGTGCCGCCGCCACGCGGCCATTCGCCCAGTTCGTCACGCGCCAGCATGACCTGGCCTACGATCTCGCCCGGGGTCAGGTTGCGCACGAGCCGCATCGTGCCCGTATGGCAAAAGCGGCAGTTGAGCGTGCAGCCGACCTGGCTGGAAACGCAGAGCGTGCCCCGATCGGCATCAGGGATGAAGACCATCTCGAATTCGTGATTGTCGGCGGTGCGGAGCAGCCACTTGCGGGTGCCATCGCTGGAATGCTGGGCCAGCACGACGTCGGGCCGGCCGATGACAAAGCGTTCGGCAAGCCACGGCCGCATGGTCTTGGCGATGTCGGTCATCGCCTAGAAATCGGTGACGCCGCGATGGTAGAGCCAGTGGAACACCTGCTTCGCGCGCAGCTTGGCGGCCTTGGCATCGAGGCCCGCGGCTTCGAACAGCGCGGCGATCGCCTTCTTGGGCAGGCCGATCAGGTCAACGCGGCCATCCTCGCGCGGGGTGACCTCGCGCGGGGTGGGGACGGGATCGATCATTCCCGGAATCGGCATCAGTGCGGTATCGGCCATGGCCGCGCACATAGGGATTGTGCGCCGGTTTGGCTAGCGGTCAGCGAATCCCGGCGCAGCCGATCTGGGCGGCATCCATCGCGGTAGCCGCACCGGCAAGGTCATAGACATTGGCAAAATTGCGGCCCGAGGCATCGCGCGCGCTGACCGTCATCGATCCGGCATTGCGCATCGCGGCGGCAATAGCCGCGTCCATCCGCTTGTCTGCCGCCCAGGCATCGCCGCCCCCGGCGCTCAATTCGAAGCGCTGTCCGCTGATGGTGAGGATGACGCGGCTTCCGGGGGCAAGGTTGCGCGATAGACGGAAATGCACCTGCCCGCGCTCATTGCGGCGGGGCCAGGTGCCGATCGCGGCATAGGGCTGGAAATCGCGCTGGAGGCGGCTCGGCTCGGCCATGGCGATAGCGTAACAGCGCGGCACGGCGGGATCGCGAAAGGCGGCCCACTTGCCGAACACGCCCAGACTGTCCCGCGCATGAGCGGGCATCGCGCAAAGCAGGGCAATCAGCAGAAAGGGAAGGCGGGGCGACATCACGGGTTCAATCGCTCTCGCGCTTGTGTCCGTCAAGCTCGCGCGCGGCGCGGTCCTGCTCGGCGCGGTCTTTCTGCTTCTGCGCCTTGGTGCGTCCGCTGAGCGCGCGGTTCTGCGCGGCGGTCGCGGCATCCTCGGCGCGCTTGTGGGCCTTGCGGGCCATGCGAAGGTTGACGATCTCCGCCATCAGCGGGGCTCGGGATAGGAAATAGCCATGACTTCCCACTCCTTCTCACCGCCGGGCAAGCGCACCTTGCGCAGGTCACCCACGGCGGCCCCGCGCAGCGCGCGGGCGAGGGGCGC
>JBJTLX010000035.1:0-7069 GCA_046063245.1 Novosphingobium sp. | reverse complement strand
CCGCCGCGAAGGACGTGGCGCTCAAGGACCCGCGCCCGCCGAAGTTCGACGCCGACGACCTCTACGCGCTCATCCCCGACGATGTGCGCGCGCCGTACGACGTGCACGAAGTCATCGCCCGGATCGCCGACGCATCCGAATTCCACGAGTTCAAGCCGCTTTACGGCAGCACCCTCGTTTGCGGCTTCGCGCACATCTGGGGGATGCCGGTGGCGATCCTCGCCAACAACGGGGTGTTGTTCAGCGAAAGCGCGGTCAAGGGTGCGCACTTCATCGAACTCGCCTGCCAGCGCCGAATCCCGCTGCTGTTCCTCCAGAACATCTCGGGCTTCATGGTCGGCGGCAAGTACGAAGCCGAGGGCATCGCCAAGCACGGTGCCAAGCTGGTCACTGCCGTCGCCACCGCCACCGTGCCCAAGCTCACCGTGCTGATCGGCGGCAGCTTCGGCGCGGGCAATTACGGCATGTGCGGCCGGGCCTATAGCCCCCGCTTCCTCTTCACCTGGCCCAACGCCCGGATTTCAGTGATGGGCGGCGAACAGGCGGCCAGCGTGCTCGCCACCGTCCACCGCGATGCCGAGAACTGGACCCCCGAACAGGCCGAGGCGTTCAAAACCCCGATCCGCCAGAAGTACGAAGACGAAGGCAACCCCTACCACGCCACCGCGCGACTGTGGGACGACGGGGTGATCGATCCCGCGCAGACCCGCGACGTGCTGGGGCTGGCCCTGGCAGCGGCGCTGGAGGCACCGATCCCCGAGCGCCCGGCGTTTGGGGTGTTCCGGATGTGAGTGAGGGCGCGAAACAAATCCTCTCCGGAACGGGGAGGTGGCGCGCCGCAGGCGTGACGGAGGGGTCGAATTCCGTCCGCCAAGCACTGCGCTAGATGGATAGCGACCGACCCCTCCGCCCCGATAGGGCACCTCCCCGTTCCGGGGAGGATTTGGGCCGCGTTCGACATCGGACTGTGGGCGCCGATCCCAAAAACGTGGCAATGGCACGCAAGCAGCGCCGTGAGATGACTTTGCCCGAAGTGCTGCTGTGGCGCGAATTGAAGGGCAAACCATTGGGGATGAAATTCCGCAAGCAGTTTCCAGTGAAGGGATATGTTGCAGACTTTGCCTGCGTGGGGGTTCGGCTACTGATCGAGGTCGATGGCATAGCGCACGACATGGGCGAAAATCCGGAGCGCGATGTGCGACGTGATGCAGAGTTGACTGCTGCGGGATGGAAGGTCTTTAGAATTCCTGCGAAGGATGTGCTGGCGGATGTTGCGGGGTGCGCTGGCTCCATCGTTGCGATGGCGGCTAGCTTTCGACCCCACCGCCCCGATGGGGCACCTCCCCGTCCCGGGGAGGGTTTTTCGTGATCTACGACGCCGCGATCATTGGCGGTGGTCCGGCTGGCCTCACCGCAGCGATCTACCTCGCGCGCTACCGCCGCAAGGTTGTGGTGTTCGATCGCGGGGGGAGCAGGGCCTCGCTCATCCCGACCAGCCATAACCACGCCGGTTATCCGCAAGGGATTCACGGCGAGGACTTGCTCGCCGCGATGCGCCAGCAGGCCGCGCAATACGGCGCCGAACTGTTGAGCGGCGATGTCGACGCGATTGTCGCACAGGGCCAAGGTTGGCACCTCACCGGGGACGGGATCGATCTCACCGCCCGCACCGTCCTGTTCGCCACCGGCACGGTCAACCGCTACCCCGATATCCCGCGCGAGGTGCACGATGCGGCGCTGGCGAGCGGCAAGCTGCGCTACTGCCCGGTGTGCGATGCCTTCGAGGCAACCGGGCAGCGCATCGCGGTGATCGGGGCGGAGAGCCACGGGGTGGCCGAAGCGCTGTTCCTGCGCAACTATTCGGACAGGATCACGCTCTACACCATGGTCAAGTGCGAACTGCACGAGAAGGACCGGGCCGATCTGGCCAAAGCCGGCGTCACCTGGGACCCCCGCCCGATCGTTTCTTACGATTTCACCGGCAGCGGCATCCGGCTTGGCTTCGCCGACGGCAGCCATGATGACGCCGACACGCTTTACCCCGCGCTCGGCTCGGATCCCAACGACAGCCTGATCAAACAGCTTGGGCTGCGCACCGCGGCCGACGACACGATCCTGACCGACAGCCACCAACGCCTCGGCCTCGACGGACTCTACGCCGCGGGCGACATCGTCTCGGGGCTCGATCAGATCAGCGTCGCGATGGGCCAGGCGGCGGTGGCGGCAACGACCTTGCACAACGATCTGCGCGCCCGCGAAGGACGGACCCCCGAATGAACGATGCCACCCACCCCCTCACCGGCCTTAAGGTGATCGAACTCGCCCGCATTCTTGCCGGGCCGTGGGCCGGACAGATCCTCGCCGATCTCGGCGCCGAGGTAATCAAGGTCGAAAGTCCGGCGGGCGACGATACGCGCCAGTGGGGCCCGCCGTTCATCGAATATGCCGATGGGACCAAGGACGCCGCCTATTTCCATGCCGCCAATCGCGGCAAGCGCTCGGTGGTGATCGATTTCGCCACCCCCGAAGGCCAGGCCGAGGTGCGCAAACTGGTTGCCGATGCCGATGTGGTGATCGAGAACTTCAAGGTCGGTACGCTCGCCAAGTACGGGCTCGACTATGCCAGCCTGTCGGCGCTCAACCCGCGCTTGGTATATTGCTCGATCACCGGGTTCGGGCAGGATGGCCCCTATGCCAGCCGTCCGGGCTACGACTTCATCATCCAGGGCATGAGCGGGGTGATGGACCTGACCGGCGATCCTGCCGGCGCACCGCAGAAGATCGGCGTGGCCTTCGCCGACATCATGACCGGGCTCTATTCGGTGATCGCGATCCAGGCCGCGCTGGCGGCGCGCGCTGTGTCAGGCTGCGGCGATCACATCGACATGGCGCTGTTCGATGTGATGACCGGGGTGCTGGCCAATCAGGCGCAGAACTATTTGGTCACAGGGCAGAGCCCCAAGCGGCTCGGCAATGCGCACCCCAATATCACGCCCTATGCCGTGTTCCCGACCAGCGACGGCTGGTTCATTCTCGCGGTTGGTAATGACGGCCAGTTCCGCAAGTTCTGCACGGCGATGGGTCTTGATGCACTGGCACAGGACCCGCGCTTCACCAGCAATGCGCTACGGCTTGAACATCGCGGCGTGCTTGAGGTGCTGATCGCCGAGGCGACGCGGTTGCGCACGCGGGCTGATCTTCTGGCGCTGTGCGAGGCAACCGGCGTTCCGGCCGGCCCGATAAACAGCGTCGCCGATGCCTTTGCCGACCCGCAGATCATTGCGCGGGAAATGCGCCAGGCGTTCTCAACCCCCGATGGACAGCAGATTGCCGGGGTTCGCACCCCGATCCGATTCAAGCGGTCAGGCCTGAACCTTGGCGCTGCCTCGCCACAACTTGGCGCCGACGAACTTCCGGATCAGTGAGGCAGATCGGGCGGCAATTCGTCTTCGTCGTCAGCCTCGTCGGGCTTTGACCGCCGGCTGAGATCGGCTTTTCGCATGAAGATTACCAGCGGCGCCGCGGCCAAGCTGAGCCAGACCATCATGTAGAAATCATCGATATAGGCGATCATCGCCGCCTGCTGGTTGACCAGACCGTCGATGAAGGCCAGTCCGGCTTCGCCCAGCGCCTGAAACCGGTCGATGGTTGACACGTCGAGCAGGTCGGTGGCCGAGGACGTAACGTGCGAGGCAAGGTCGGCGTGGCTGACTTGCAGGTTATGGGCAAGCTCGAACGTCACGATCGAGATGCCCACCGACGAGCCGATCGAGCGCGACAGGTTGAGCATGCTCGATCCATCGGTGCGCAGCATCGGCGGCAGGGTGGCAAAGGCGCTGGCATTGAGCGGGATGAAGATCAGCCCCATCCCGATCCCCTGAATGAAGCCCGAGACCGCGATGTGGTTGTAATCGGTCTGGAGCGACCACGAGGCCATCTCCCACAACGAGAACGCGGCAATCAGGAACCCACTGAAGATCAGTATCCGAGGATCGAAACCGCGGCGCAGGATCCAGCCCGAAAACTGCATGGTCATCAGCGTGCCCACCCCGCGCGGCATCAGCGTCATCCCGGTATCGATCACCCCGTAGCCGAACAGGCGCTGCAGCATCGGTGGCAGCAGGGCCATCGTGGCGAACATCACCACCCCTATGACAAAGCTGAATCCCAACCCGAAAACGTAATTCGGATCGCCGAACAGATGACGGTTGAACAGGGGATCTTTCGCCGTGATGAAGTGGATCACCGCGATCCACGCCGCGGACACAGTCAAAAACGCATAAATCCAAGCTTCGGCCGACTGGAACCAGTCGATATGGCCGCCGCGGTCGAGCAGCAACTGGAGCGAAGTCAGCGCGATCGCCACCAATGCAAAGCCGATCCCGTCAAACTTGCGCCGGACGATATTGCGCGTCGGCAGCGTCGCCATCATGATCGCCAGCGAAATGACACCAAGCGGCACATTGACGTAAAACACCGCGCGCCAGTTCCAGTTTTCGGTCAGATAGCCGCCGAGGATCGGCCCGAGGATCGGCCCGGCCATGATCCCCATGCCCCACACCGCCATCATCTGCGATTGCCGCGAGGGCTTGTTGGTATCAATCATCGCCGCCTGGCTAAGTGGGGAAATGAAGGCGCCCGTCGCCCCTTGCAGGGCGCGGAACAACACCATTTCGGTAATGTTTTGCGCCATGCCGCACAGCATCGATGCGGCGACAAAGCCAACCACAGAGAAAATGAACAATCGCCGCGAACCGACCCGATCTGCCAGCCAGCCGGTGATCGGCATGGCAACGGCAACCGCGACGATATAGCTGGTCAGCACCCAGCTGACTTCGTCCGATGTGGCCCCCAGGCTGGATTGCATGTGCGGGATCGCGACATTGGCAATCGTGGAATCGAGCACCTGGATCAACGAAGCGGTCATGATCCCGACCGCCAGCAAGATCGGGTTGTCTACGGGAAGCAGGGCAACATCGTCTGATTGCGCCGCTGCCGGGGCCGCCGCACCGGATGGGCGGGCCGGGGCGCCGTGGGCGGGTCTGGCGGCGGCGCTCGCCATGGTCGCGGCCTAGCGCTTGCGTCCGTCGGTAAAGACGGTGATGTGGGTCGACAGGCCTGAGAGCAGCGGGCGGGGGCTTGCTTCATCCAGCACGATCCGCACCGGCACCCGCTGCGTTACTTTCACCCAGTTGCCGGTCGCGTTCTGGGCTGGAAGCACGGAAAATTCGCTGCCGGTACCTGCGCCGATCGAGGCAACATGGCCCTTCAATGCTACGCCTGGGTAAGCGTCCAGATGAATTTCCGCCGGTTGACCAACCCGCATTTCAGCAAGATCGGTTTCCTTGAAATTCGCCTCGATATAGGTTGATCCATCCGCCACCAGCGTCAGCACCGGCACACCTGTGATGATGTCTTGGCCCGATTGCAGCCGGTTCGCCTGACTGACCGTACCCGATGCCGGAGCGCGCACTTCGGTCCGGCGCAGGCTCAATTCCGCCACGCGGCGCTGCGCCGTGGCCGAAGCAACCTGCGGGTAGATGCCGGGCAACTGGCTGCCGGAAGAAAGCTTTGCCGCAGCTTCATCACGCTTCGCCTGGGCCAAGCTCAGCTGTTCTTCTGCCATGCTCACCGAATGCTGGGCCGCTTCATAGGCGGCCTTGGTGGTAAAGCCCTTTTTCCAAAGCGCTTCCTGGCGGGAAAGGTTGGACCGGGCATAGCCGATATTCTCTTGTGCCGCAGAAATATCGGCGCCGGACAGTGCGCTGGAATTTGCAGCTGCAATCTGGTTTGCCTGTGCGGTGGCGATCGCGGCGTCAGCCTGGGCGATTTGCAGTTGGAAAGGCTCCGCATCGATCCGAAATAGCAGATCACCGGCGTTCACATGTTGATTTTCTTTGACGAAAACCTGGGTGATCTGCCCGCCAACCTGCGCGCTAACCGAAATCTTGTCAGCATGGACATAGGCGTTGTCGGTGCTGACCTTGCCCTGCAGGCTTTGCCAATAGACCAGCCCCCCGATCAGCATGATCAGCGGCAATGACAGCATCAACGCCAACCGGCCCCATTTGCGGCGCGGCTTGGGCGGGGCTGGGCTTTCGTCGGGGGCAGGTTCGGGGGAACCGGGCTGGGCAACCGCACTAACTTTTTCGGTCGGAACCGGCGGTTTGCCTGCTTCGCGTTCGGGAAGATTGGGGTCGGCTTCAGCCATTGGCCGCCTCCGGCAAAGCGCGAGCGTTTGAGAAATTCACGCGGATCGTCTCCAATACATTGGCAAGTTCGGCCCGCTGTGCGGTGTTGAGGCCAACGAGCATTTCGTCTTCCAGGCCGACCAGGCAATTGCGCACCTGATCGATCACATCGCGGCTGCGGTCGGTCAGGTGCAGTCGCCAGGCCCGGCGGTCGGCGGGGTCGCGGTGCCTTTCAACCAGGCCGGAATCTTCCATCCGGTCGATCATCCGGGTCAACGATATCGGTTCAACTTCCAGCCGTTCGGCATAGAAGCCCTGGTTCTCACCCTCGTTGACATGAAGGATCAGCAGCAGGCGTGCTTGCGGGCTGGTCATGCCCAGTGCGCGCACCCGCGCATCAAAGGCGCGGCGCAGCAATCGCGCACTGTCCGCCAGCAGGTGGGGGAGACTCAGCATGCTGTGCATATAATAGACATGCTTATTAAATCAAAGAGGGATATTTTGCATTGCGGCAAAAGATCGGTTTTGCGGCGCAAAGCGATCATTTGTTGCCTTGGGGCGCATTGGGCTGTTTATCCGGCCAATGCACCAAGGGGGCCGCCAGAGGCCCGGCGAAGACAAGGGCGATGACAAGCAAATTGACGCATCTTGAGCGGTTGGAAGCCGAAGCGATCCACATCATGCGCGAAGTGGTGGCCGAGGCGGAGCGTCCGGTCATGCTCTATTCCGTTGGTAAAGACAGCGCGGTGATGCTGCACCTGGCGCGCAAGGCGTTCTTTCCCAGCCCGCCGCCGTTTCCGCTACTCCATGTCGATACCACCTGGAAGTTCCAGGACATGTACGCGCTGCGTGATCGGATGGCGACGGAATCGGGCATG
>JBJTLX010000034.1:0-28813 GCA_046063245.1 Novosphingobium sp. | reverse complement strand
AGCTGCCGGGGCGTAGAATGCCGAGCCGGTGCCGAGCAGCGCAACGATCTCGCCGCCGCCGCCGCGGGTGCGCTTGACGATCGCGTCGATCTTCTCCTGCGAGGAGAGGCCCATCTTGACCAGGTCGGGCACCGGGATGCCGTTGACGGTGGAATAGCGCACCACCGGGACCATCGTGTCGCCGTGGCCGCCGAGGACGAAGGTGTTGACGTCGCGGACCGAGACCTGGAACTCGTCGGCGATGAAGTGGCTGAAGCGCGCGCTGTCGAGCACGCCGGCCATGCCGACCACCATGTGATGCGGCAGGCCCGAAAACTCGCGCAGCGCCCAGACCATCGCGTCGAGCGGGTTGGTGATGCAGATCACGAAGGCGCCCGGCGCATTGGCCTTGATCCCTTCGCCAACCGCCTTCATCACCTTGAGGTTGATGCCGAGCAGGTCGTCGCGGCTCATCCCCGGCTTGCGGGCGACCCCGGCGGTGACGATGATCACGTCGGCCCCGGCGATGTCCTTGTAGTCGTTGCTGCCGGTGATCGTGGCATCGAAGCCCTCGACCGGGCCACACTGCGACAGGTCGAGCGCCTTGCCCTGGGGCACGCCTTCGACCACGTCGAACAGGACGATGTCGCCCAGTTCCTTCTGCGCGGCGAGGTGCGCCAGCGTTCCGCCGATATTTCCGGCACCGATAAGGGCAATCTTCTTGCGAGCCATAGAGCGACGATGTCCTTCCCAGAGAAGCGGGATCAGCATCCGGCCAAAGGGGGCAACGTCCATTCCATCCCGCTGGAAAAGCGGACGACCCGGCTAACCGGGTGGCCCTAGGCCGCAGGACAGGCGATTGCAACCTAGTAAAAGCGCGCGTTTCCCAATTATTTGCGATAATAATTCGCAATAGCAATACCTCCCTGAATCGGGGAGGGGGACCATGAGCGAAGCGAATGGTGGAGGGGTACAGGCGGGTGATCCCAAGGGTGCAGGCGGGCGAGGCTCGGATCACTTGCCCGTACCCCTCCACCAGCTGCGCTGGACCACTCCCCCAAAGGGGAGGACTTACCCGATCGCCTGCATTGGATTGAGCTTGTCGCGCTCTTGCGCCAGCAGCATGCCCGCGAGGTAATCGGGCACCGCGCGGCTGAAGTAATAGCCCTGGCCCAGCGTACAGCCGGCCTTGCGCACGGCATCGACCTGCTCGATCGTCTCGAGCCCTTCGGCGACGATCTGCATGTCGAGCGTCAAGGCCATTTCCGACACCGCGCGGATGATCGCCTCGCTCTTCTTGCCGGCGTTGACCCCCGAGACGAAGCTGCGGTCGACCTTGATCTTCCCGAACGGATACTTGTTGATGTAGCTCAGCGAGGAATAGCCGGTGCCGAAATCGTCGAGCGCGAAGCGCACCCCGGCGGCGGACAGTTCCTCCATGAAATCCTCGGTCTGCTTCGAATGGTCGAGCAGCACGGTCTCGGTGATTTCCAGCTCGAGCCGGTGCGGCGGCAGCCGTGCTTCGCGCAGCGCGTTGAGGATGCCCAGCGCCGCGCCCGGCGCCTTGATCTGCAAGGGCGAGAGGTTGACCGCGACGGTCACGTCCTCGGGCCACTGCGCCGCGGCGCGCGCGGCCTGGGCAGTGATCCAGTTGCCCAGGGTGATGATCGCGCCGGTTTCCTCGGCCACCGGGATGAACTCGTCGGGGCGCAGCTCGCCCTTTTCGGGGTGGAACCAGCGGACCAGCGCTTCGAAGGCGCGGATCTTGCCGCTCTTCAGATCGACGATCGGCTGGAAGAAGATCGACAGCTCGTCGCGCTGCACCGCCAGGCGCAGCTCGGCCTCGATCTCGCGGCGGCGGACCAGGTCGCGGGTCATCGACGGGTCGAAGAAGCTGGCCTGGTTCCGGCCGTTGACCTTGGCATGGTACAGCGCCAGATCGGCGCCCTGCATCATCGTCTCGATGTCCGCACCGTCGTCGGGGTAGAGCGCGATGCCCATCGAGCAGGCGACCTCGAGGCGGTTCTCGTCGATCCGCAGCGGGCGGCTGACCTCACCGAGCAGCGACAGCGCGATGGTCTCCGCCTCGCGCCGGTCGCGCACGTCGCAGGCGAGGATGAACTCGTCGCCGCCAAAGCGGCCGATCACCGCGTCGAGCTTGGCCTGGCTGCGCAGCCGCTGGGCAACCTCGCACAGCACCTTGTCGCCGGTCTGGTGACCCAGCGCGTCGTTGACTTCCTTGAACTTGTCGAGATCGAACCAGAACAGCGCGATGCTGGACGAATTGCGCCAGCGGGCGAGATGTTCGACCAGAAAGTGGTTGAGCCCGGCACGGTTGAGCAGCCCGGTGACCACATCGCTGCGCGCCAGGACCTGCATCTTTTCGGCGAGCCGGGCGCTGGTTTCCGCCGCCGCGACCGAATCGCGCAGCGTGCGGAAAATCTGCGTCGCGATCGTCATCATGCCGAGGAAGGCGATGACGATTGCCACCGCCAGTGCGCGATAGGCCAGCTCGGGCTGGAGCAGCAGCGCATAGCAGATCGGCGCGAAGGTCAGCACCATGCCGCCGATGGCAATCGCCGGGCGGCCCGCATTGCGCGACGACATGCCGCTGCCATAGCCGATCGCATAGCAGATGATCAGCATCTGTGCCGCGCCCGGCAGCCCGAAGACCACGGTCATCCCGCCGAGCACGCCGACCACCAGACAGTACGAGAAGGCTCCCAGTTGGTAGGCGGTTTCCAGCCAGGCGGTGTCGCGTTTGACCAGGCGGGGCAGGGCCAGCGCCATGATCACCCGCGCCGCGCCGATCGCCGAAAGCGCGATGGCGGTCTGGAACAGCAGCGGAACGGCGGAATAGGACGCGGCGATCAGCGCGGCGATGATGCCGTTGGCCGCGCCGAGGAACAGCGCACCGGGCTTGGTGTACAGATTGTCGACCAGAATCCCGCGGACCCTGTCGTCGATCGCATTGGTACGAAACAGTACCCGCAACAGGGTTCGCCAGCGCCTGATCACAGCACTCCTTGAAGGATCCAGCTCTGCCCTAGCCGCGACAGGTCACCGTTTGGTTAACGCGGCCTTACAGTCGCGGAGTTCCGCGGGGCGCTGCCTGTCTCCTGCGCGTGCGTCAGCGTGCCGACAGCCCGGCCCCGGTTTCAAGCGCAGCAGCGAGCCGCCGGTCGAGCGTGCGGCAGATCGCCAGCCAGTGACGATAGGTCCGCTCATCGTCGGCGAAGAAGGCCTTTTCGGCCTCCTGCCGGGCGACCTGCGCCGCGGCCATGCCGTGGCGGGCAAAATGCTTCAGCGCATCGCGCAGCACCGGATCGTGGCGCTGGCGGCCAAGGTTGTCGTTGGCCGCGCGCTGGACCACGCGGCGCTGCTGCAACGGCGTGAAGAACAGCGGCGCGGCGGGCGAGGCGGGAGCACGGCGGATAGTCATGGAATCGGGCGACCTGTTGTTGTCTTGGAACAGGGGCATAGGCCAGGTGCGGCTAAGCCTTCGTGTCGCGCTATGGTTTCCGCTTGTTTACCAAGCCGCGTCAGGTCCCCGGCTGGGCGATCCAGCGGCCCGAGTTCTGGTATTCGGGCTTGACCTGCTGTGCGCCCGGCAGCTTGTCGCCGCGGTACTGGCTGTCGCCGCCGCGGCTTTGCACTTCGGCGGAATATGCCGGGGGCGGGGCACCGCGCGGGGCCGTGCCGGCGGCGGGCTGGACGGCGCCGGCCGCGCCCGGATCGGCGGCTTTCAGCCCGGCTTCAAAGGCCCGGGCCAGCGCCAGCGGATCGAGGCTGGGATCGCTGACCCGGTCGGCCGCGGCATTGCGCGGATGCGGCGCGGCCATCGGCTCGCCGCCCAGATAGGCGAAGCGGAAGTTCGAGGCATCGCCGGCGCGGCTGCGCCAGCGGAAGAAGATGTGCGCGCCGATCGTGGTGATCTGGTTCATGTCGCGGTCCCACGCCGGGTGGACCGCGATGGTGTGGTAATGCGTGGCGAGGCCGACGCTGGGTTCGACATAGCCCGACAGCGCCGCCTGGGCGACGCCCATCGCGCGTTGCCAGAAGAACCGGCTGGGCAGCCGCGCCAGCGATCCGTCGCAGGTAAAGCTGAACTGACAGCCGGTGCTGCGTTCCGAGCCCTGGTAGACCACCCCGCAGACGGTATTGGGAAAGCTGGGATGGGCGACCCGGTTGAGGATCACCTGGGCGACCGCGCGCTGGCCCTGGTCGGGCTCGCTCGCCGCCTCGTAATAGATCGCCGCGGTCAGGCATTCGAGCGCGCGGGTCCGGTCGACCCCGCTGTTGTCGACCCGCAGCGCGCGGGCCACCGGGCCGGCCAGCGCATCGACCAGGGTCGGGGCGTTCTCGGCGTCGGAATGCACCCCGTCGCCCAGCTGGGGCAGCGGATCGGTGGTCAGGTAATAGAACGCCGAACCGGGAAAGCTGTCGCCGCTGCGCTCGAACGGCATCGGCTCGACCGCTGCTTCACCCTGACGGGCGGAGCCGATGTCGAAGGTCGGCCAGGCGTCCGGGCTGGCCAGGGCGGGGACGGCGACGATCGCCAGCAGGCCGAGCAGCAGCCGGCCGGCTGCCCTGCGCCGCTGCCGCCTGCCGAGCACACGCACGCCCCGCCGCGAAAACCGCGCGGCAAAATCCCGCGGCCGCGTTTCCAGGGTAAAGGCGTGGCTCAGATCCATGGCATTCCGTTGTTCGCGGGTACGCGCCTTGGCGCGTAATCCAGTCAGCCCCGCCGGGCCACGCCGCCGTCGCGCGCGTGCCAAACCGGGACGGGGTCACGCGATAGCCTTAACCGGTTAAGAATTGCCGCCGCGCTTGCCCCCGGCGCGATCGCGACCTATGGCCGCGCCTGCGTCATCGGTTGCCGGCCCATGCTTCGCGCCAGCGGAGCGGAATGCCGGCCTAAGAGGGAAGCAGGTTCAACGCCTGCGCTGCCCCCGCAACTGTGACCGGGGAGCGTTGCGTCGCTCATGCCACTGGCCCGCGGGCCGGGAAGGTAGACGCAAAGCGATGATCCGGGAGCCAGGAGACCTGCCAGTGACGGTCGTTCCGCAGCCGGGCGGGGTGTACCGGAATGCAGCGTGGACCCGTGATTTCGCACGGGCCCTCTCGCCATGAACGGCATTCGTTCATTGCCGGAGGTTTGCCTGTGAAGTATCTGTGTTTTATACCCATAATTGCATGTTCTGCCGCACCCGCTTGGGCCGAAGAAGGCTGCGATCCGGCCAAGGATGATACCTGTATCGTCATCGCGGATCGGATTCGCGAAAGCGCGATTACAGTCACCGCAACCGGTTCGGACTTGCGGCTGGATTTGGCCGGACAGTCGATCAGTGTCATCGACGAAGCAGAGATCAAAGCCATCCAGGGCGCCGACCTGACCCGCGTGGTCGAGCGTCTGCCGGGGGTCACCTTCGCCCGCAACGGCGGCCTTGGCAGCACCACCAGCCTGTTCGTGCGCGGCGCCAATTCGGAGCAGCTGGTCGTGCTGGTCGACGGGGTAAGGATGGCCGACACTGCCGCGCCGTCGGGCGGGTTTGACTTCGGCAACCTTGAAGCGGGCGGGATCGCCAAGCTCGAACTGCTGCGCGGATCGAACTCGGTGCCGTGGGGCTCGGACGCGATCGGCGGGGTGCTGGCGGTAACCACCCGCGCCTATGACGGGATCGAGGCCAGCGCCGAGTACGGCGCGCACGATACGCTCAGCCTGTCGGGCGGGGCGGGGATCGAGCGCAGTGGCTATGCGCTCAGCATCAACGGCGGCTACACCCGCAGCGACGGGATTTCCGCCGCCGCCGCCGGGACCGAGCCCGACCCCTATCGCCAGTGGCGGATCGGCGGGAAAGCGCGGGTCGATTTGACCGACAACTTCTCGCTCAATGCCAGCGCCCGGCACAGCGATGGCCGTGTGGCTTTCGACAGCTTCCTGTTCGTCGATGACGGCGAATACCAGACCGCCAGGATCGACAGCGGCCGCGCCGGATTCGACTATCGCGGTGACGTCCTGACCCTGAGTGGCGGGATCGGCTTGTCCAATACCGCCCGCGCCTATTTCGACCCGGCGTTCGATACTGCGCCTTCGTTCGAAACCCAGGGCCGCGACGTGCATGCCGACATCAAGGGCACGCTGCGTCCGGCCGAGGGGCTGACGCTCGACTTCGGCGGCGATGGCGACTGGAGCCGGTTTTCGACCACCTTCGATCCGCGCCAGACCGCGCGCCTGCTCGGCGCCCATGCCCTGGTCACGTGGCAGGGGCGCGGTGTGCTGCTCAGCGCCGGGCTGCGCCACGACGATCACGACCGCTTCGGCGGAAAGTGGACATTCGGGGCCAACGGCGCGCTCAACCTGGGCGAAGTCTGGCGGGTGCGGGCCAGCTATGGCGAGGGCTTCAAGGCGCCGACGCTCTACCAGCTCTACGGCTATGGCGGGAATGCGCTGCTGCGCCCCGAAACCAGCCGCAGCTTTGAGCTGGGCATCGAACGCGGTGACCGCAACGGCTACGGCTTGCACATGGCCGCCACGCTGTTCCGCCGCGATGCGACCGACCTGATCGATTACCGCTTTCCGACCGGCTACCGCAACATCGCCCGCACCCGCGCGCAGGGGTTCGAGGCCGAGCTGGGGGCACGCCTCAGCGAGACCCTGAGCGCGCGCGCCGCATACACCTATCTCGAGGCGATCAACCGCGACAGCGGGCGCGACCTGGCCCGGCGTCCGCGCCACGCGCTCAGTGCCTCGCTCGATTGGACCACGCCGCTCGCCGGACTGGTGTTGGGCGGCGACCTGCGGCTGGTCGGGGACAGCTTCGACGATGCCTTCAACACCGTGCCGCTCGACGGCTATGCCCTGGCCACCGTGCGAGCGCGCCTGCCGATCGGCGATCATTTCGAACTCTATGGCCGCATCGAGAACCTGACCGATGCCCGGTATGAGACTGCCGCGGGCTACGGCACCTATGGCCGCTCGGCCTATGCCGGGGTCAGGGTGGCGTGGTGAAGGCGGTCAAGATCCTCTCCTTCAGGGGAGGGGGACCATGCGAAGCATGGTGGAGGGGCACGCGCGAGTGGTCCGAACGGTGCTGGCCAGCGCTGTCCGGATCACGCGCCTGTACCCCTCCACCAGCTACGCTGGTCCCCCTCCCCGTGTCGGGGAGGATCTTTGCGGCTCTGTCCCCCTTCCTCCTTGCCGGCTGCTCCGCCGCAGCGGGACCGGCCGGGTCGGCGCAGCACCCCACGATCGTCAGCCTCAACCCGTGCAGCGACGCGATCCTGGTCGAGGTGGCCGATCCGGCGCAGCTGCTGGCGATTTCGCACTACAGCCACAACCCCGCCGCGACCTCGCTCGACCTCGCCGTGGCGCGGCGGTTCCGCAGCGTCGGCGATGCGGCGGAGGAAGCCTTCGCGCTGCACCCAGACGTGATTGTCGCCAGCACCTATCTCGCCCCGTCGACCCGCGCGGCGTTCGCCCGGATGGGTCTGCGGGTCGAACAGCTGGGGGTCGCGTCGAGCGTGGCGGAGAGCCGGGCCCAGGTGCGCCAGCTGGCGGCGCTGGCCGGGCATCCCGAACGCGGTGAGGCGCTGATCGCGCGGATCGATGCCGCGCTGCGCGCCGCCCGCCCCGGCGACGGGCGCGAGGTCGGCGCGGTGGTTTGGCAATCGGGCGGGATCGTCGCCGGGCAGGGGACGCTGATCACCGACCTGATGGCCCGCGCCGGGTTCGCCAACCTGGCCGCGCAGCGCGGGCTGCGCCAGGCCGATCACCTGCCGCTGGAAGAGTTGCTGGCCGATCCGCCGCAGCTGATCCTGACGGCGGGCAGCGCAGCGGCGCAGGAAGACCGGATGCTGCGCCATCCGGCGCTGGCCGCCTTGCGCCAGACCCGGCGCGAACGGCTCGATCCTCGGCTGCTTTACTGCGGCGGCCCGACCATCGTCCCCGCCATGGCGCGGCTGGCCGAAGTGCGGCGCGGACTGTGACCCGCCTTGTCGCAATCCTGCTGGCGCTTCTCGCGCTGGCCTTTCCGCTATCGCTGCTGGCGGGCCGCGTGTGGTTCGATCCCCTGACAACATCATCGCCCAATATGCTGATAATCCTGACCGAACTGCGCCTGCCGCGGGCCGTGCTGGCGCTGCTGGTCGGCGGCGGCCTGGGCGCGGCGGGAGCGGCGATGCAGGGCTATCTGCGCAATCCGCTGGCCGATCCGGGGCTGTTCGGCATCGCCCCCGGCGCGGCGCTGGGCGCGGTGCTGAGCCTGTGGACCGGCCTGGCCGCCCAGCCCTGGACCCTGCCGCTGTTCGCGCTGATCGGCGCGGGCGGGGCGATGGCGCTGCTTGCACTGATCGCCGGGCGCAATGGCTCGGTCACGCTATTCACCCTGGCCGGAATGATGATCGCCAGCCTGGCCGGGGCATTGATGAGCCTGGCGATCAGCCTGGCCCCGACCCCCTTCGCGCTGAGCGAGATCGTCACCTGGCTGATGGGCGCGCTCAGCGATCGCAGCTGGAATGACGTCATGGTGGCCGCGCCGTTGTCGCTGATCGGAATCGCACTGTTGCTGCGCGCCGGGCGTGCGCTCGACGCGCTGACCCTGGGCGAGGTCGCGGCGCGCTCGCTGGGGATCGAACCGGGGCGCCTGCGCTGGTTGATGATCGCCGGGATCGGGCTGACCGTGGGCGGCGCGGTCGCCGTCGCCGGGATCATCGGCTTCGTCGGGCTGATCGTCCCGCATCTGGTCCGCCCGCTGACCGACGGGCGGCCCTCGCGGCTGATCCTGCCCTCGGCGCTGGCCGGGGCACTGCTGCTTCTTGTCGCCGATTGCCTGTGCCGCGTCCTGCCGCTGGACGGGGGCGAGCTGCGGCTGGGCATCGCGCTGTCGCTGCTCGGCGCACCGTTCTTCCTCCACCTGCTGCTGCGGCTGCGGCGGGAGCTGGCGTGATGCTGCAAGCCGACAAGATCCACCTCGCCGCGCGCCTCACCGATGTCAGTCTCGACCTGCGCCGGGGCGAGATCACCGCGATTTGCGGTCCCAACGGGGCGGGCAAATCAAGCCTGCTCGGCTGTCTGGCGGGACTGCTCGCACCCGGCAGCGGCAGCATCGCGCTGGACGATGTCGTGCTTGCGGCGCTGCCTGCGGTGCAGCGCGCCCGGCTGATCGGCTTCCTGCCGCAGCAGAGCGAAGTGGCCTGGGACGTCTCGGCCGAAACGCTGGTCGCGCTGGGCCGGCTGCCGTGGCGCAGCAACGCCGCGGAAGACCGTACCGCGATCGAGACGGCAGTGGCCGCGATGGATCTTGCCGACTTGCGCCACCGTCCGGTCACGCAACTGTCGGGCGGTGAGCGCGCCCGGGTACTGCTGGCGCGGGTGCTGGCCGGCACGCCGCAATGGGTGCTGGCGGACGAGCCGCTGGCCAACCTGGATCTGGCGCACCAACTGGCGCTGCTTGCCCAGTTCCGCGCGCTGGCCGGGGCCGGGCAGGGGGTGGTGCTGGTGCTCCACGATCTGGCCCAGGCGATGAACTATGCCGACCGGGTGGTCGTGCTGGAGCGCGGGCGCATTGCTGCCGACGGCGTTCCGGAGGCGGTGTTGACCGACGCGCTGATCGAACAGGTCTGGGGTGTCAGGGCGCACTGGCTGGGCGAGCCAGGACGGCGGGCGCTGGTTGTACTCTAAGATCCTCCCCATTTTTGGCGAATGCCACAAATGGGGAGGTGGCTGAGCCGTCAGGCTCAGACGGAGGGGCTTTGACGCTGGCGTCGATACCCCTCCGTCACCGCTTCGCGGTGCCACCTCCCCAGATGTGCTGCGCAAATCTGGAGAGGATCATTTACGACCTACTTCAGCCCGCGCGCCTTGAGCATCGGTTCGATGCTGGGATCGCGCCCGGCGAAGGCGCGGTACATCTCGGCATAGTCCTTCGAATGGCCCTGCGAGAGGATCATGTCGCGGAAGCGCTGGCCGTTGGCGCGGGTCAGTCCGCCGTTGTCGGTGAACCACTGGAAGGCGTCGTGATCGAGCATCTCGGTCCAGCTGTAGGCATAATAGCCCGCGGCATAGCCGCCGCCCCAGATGTGGCGGAAATAGCTGGTCCGGTAGCGGCTCGGCACGTCCTTGACGTCGAGCCCGGTCGCGGCGAGCGCCCTGGCCTCGAACGCGGTGACGTTCTGCAGCGGCGCACCAGCCGGCAACGAATGCCACTTGAGGTCGAGCAGCGCCGCGGTGATCACTTCGCCCAGGGCATAGCCCTGGTTGAAGGTCGCGGCCTTCTTGACCTTGGCGACCAGATCGGCGGGCATCGGCGCGCCGGTCTGGTAATGCTTGGCATAGTTCGCCAGCACCTTGGGATCGGTCATCCAGTTCTCGTTGAACTGGCTGGGGAACTCGACGAAGTCGCGCGCGGTGTTGGTTCCGGCGATCGACGGGTACTTCTGGTTCGACAGCATGCCGTGGAGGGCATGGCCAAACTCGTGGAACATCGTGTTGGCATCGTCCCAGGTTATCAGCGCGGGCTGGCCGGGGGCGGGCTTGACGAAGTTTTCGACGTTGAACACCACCGGTTTGGTGCCGAGCAGCGCCGACTGATCGACGAAGTTCGACATCCATGCGCCGCCCTGCTTGTTGTCGCGCTTCCACGGGTCGAAATAGAACAGCGCCAGTTCGCTGCCGTCCTGGTCACTCACCTGATAGACGGTCACGTCGGGGTGATAGACCGGGATGTCGCTGCGCTTCGCGAAGGTCAGCCCGTAAAGCTGGTTGGCGGCATAGAACACGCCGTTTTCGAGCACGTTGGTGATTTCCAGGTACGGCTTCACCTGGCTGTCGTCGAAGTCGTACTTGGCCTTGCGCAGCTGCCCGGCGTAGTAATCCCAGTCGGCCGGGGTCACCGCGAACTTGCCGCCCTTGGCCTTGATCAGCTTGGTCAGCTCGGCCGCATCGCGGCGCTGCGCCTTGGCCAGGGCCGGGACCATCTGCTGGAGGAACCCGGTCGCCTGATCGCGGGTCTTGGCCATCTGGTCGGCCAGCGCCAGGCTGGCATAGTCGGGGAAACCGAGCAGCTTGGCCTTCTGCGCGCGCAGCTGGGCAAGCTGCTGGATCACCTTGCGGGTATCGCTGGCATTGCCCTGTTCGGAGCGGCTCCAGCTCTTGGCGAACAGCGCCTGGCGGGTCGCCCGGTTCGACAGGCTGGCCAGCGCCGGCTGCTGCGTGGTGTTCTGCAGCGTAAGGACATAGCTGCCCCCCGGCAGCTTGCGGTCGGCCGCGGCCTTGGCGGCGGCAGCGATCTCGGCCTCGGACATTCCGGCCAGCGCCGCCTTGCTGCGCACCACCAGCGCCGCGTCCTTGGTTCCGGCGGTCAGCTTCTGGCCGAAGTCGGTCTGCAACGAGGACAGCTTGCCGTTGATCGCGGTCAGCGCCGCCTTGTCGGCGGGGGAAAGCAGTGCACCGTTGCGGACCATGTCCGCGTAACGCAGGGTCAGCACCTGGAGCTGGTCGGCGTCGAGGTTCAGCGAGGCGCGCTGGTCGTACAGCGCCTTGACCCGCGCGAACAGCTTGGGGTTGAGCGTGATCGCATCGCGCAGCGCCGCCAGCTTGGGCGCGGTTTCGCTGTCGATCCTGTCGAGCGTGTCATTGGTATTGGCCGAGGTCAGCGCAGAGAACACGGCATTGACCCGGTACAGTGCCTGGCCCGACCGTTCCAGCGCCTCGATCGTGTTCGCGAAAGTCGGGGCGGCGGGGTTGTTCGCGATGGCGTCGATTTCGGCTTGCTGCTTGGCAATCCCGTCAAGGATCGCCGGCTGATAGTCGGTGTCCTTGATCTTGCTGAAATCGGGGGCGTGAAAGGGCAGGGGCGAAGGCTCGGCAAAGATGCTGCCGGCGGCCTGGGCCAGGGCCGGGGCGGCGAGCGGGCCGGCGGCAAGGGCCAGCGCGGCAACGGCGGTCAGGGAACGGAAACGCATGGGTGCATACCTCAACAAAGGGGCAGGGCCTTAAGACGGGGCAGAGGCCCTTAACGGGTTTGGGGCAGCGTTGCCGCTGCCCCACTGAACGGGAACTGACCGCAGCTTACCAGATCTTGGCGCGCTGCTCTGGGGCGATGTACATCGTGTCGCCGGGCTTGACCCCGAAGGCCTGGTACCATTGCTCGATATTGCGCAGCGGGCCGAGCACGCGGAAGCGCGCCGGGCTGTGCGGATCGGTGGCGACCTGGTTCTTGGTCGCTTCGGGCCGGACCTTGTTGCGCCAGGCCTGGGCGTAAGCGAGGAAGAAGCGCTGATCGCCGGTCAGTCCGTCGATCACCGCGGCGTCCTTGCCGCCCAGCGACTTGTGATAGGCGTCAAGCGCAACGTGCAGGCCGGCAAAGTCGGCGATGTTCTCGCCCATGGTCAGCTCGGGGTTGATGAACGCGCCGGGGGCGGCTTCGTACTTGGCGTACTGCGCACCAAAGATCTTGGCCTGGGCATCGAAGCGGTCCGAATCTTCCTTGGTCCACCAGTCGCGCACCGCGCCGTTGGCGTCGATTTTGCGGCCCTGATCGTCGAACCCGTGGGTGATTTCGTGCCCGATGATCGCGCCGATCGCGCCATAGTTGACCGCATCGTCGGCGTTCAGGTCGAAGAAGGGCGGCTGCAGGATTCCGGCGGGAAAGACGATCTTGTTTTCCAGCCCGCCGTTGTAGGCGTTGACCTCCTGCGGGTTCATCCCCCACTTCTTGCGGTCGACCTTCTTGCCCAGATCGGCCATGGCATAGTCGGTGTTGAAGCGGTTGGCGCGCTGGACATTGCCATAGAGATCGCCCGGAACGACCTGCATCGCATCGTAATTGCGGAAGGTGTCGGGATAGCCGACCATCACGTCCATCTTGCCCAGCTTGTCCATTGCCGCGGCCTTGGTCGGGGCCGACATCCAGTCGTTGCTGCGGATGCGGTCGGCCATGGCGAGCTTGAGGTTGCCGACCAGGGCTTCCATCTTGGCCTTGGCGGCGGCGGGGAAGTGCGCCTTGATATAGTCCTGGCCGACCAGTTCGCCCAGCGATCCATCGACCAGCTGCACCGCCCGTTTCCAGCGCGGACGCAGGCTGGACACGCCGCTCAGGGTCTTGGTGTATTCGAAGCGGCTGTCGACCATGGCCTTGGTCAGATAGGGCGAGGCCTGGTTGGCGATGTGGAACTGTTCCCACAGCTTGAGCGTGGCCAGCGGCGTGGCGGCATAGATTTTTGCCAGATCGCGGATCGCGGTGTTCTCGTTCACGATCATGCGCTTTTGCGGGGCAACCTTGGCGCCGGCCAGCCACTGGACCCAATCCAGCCCCGGCGCGTACTTCATCAGCGCGGCCGTGCTCATCGGGTTGTTGACCTTGTTGATGTCGCGGCGGTCGGCGATCACCCAGCTTTTCTGCGCGATCGCGGTTTCAAACGCCATGATCGCCTTGGCCGCGGCGGCCGGATCGGCAGTGCCGATCGCCTTCATGGTCCGCTGGATATAGGCGGCATAGGCATCGCGGTGCGTCTTGAACTGCGGCGCAAGGTAGTATTCGCGTTCGGGCAGACCGATCCCGCCCTGGCCCAGAAACAGCACGTTCGTGGTCGGATCGGCGGTATCGGCGACCACCTGCATATCGACCAGCGAGATGCCGAACTGGCCGTTGGTTGCGCCCATCAGCCGGGCGAACTGGGCCTTGGTCTTGACCGCGGCAACCCGCGCCAGATCGGCCTTGAGCGGGGCCAGGCCGACCGCCTCGACCCGGGCTTCGTCCATGAAGCTGGAATAGAGCGCGCCGTACTTGGTGGTCTTCAGACCGCCCAGCAGCTGCGCGCGCAGATCGTCCTGGACACGGTCGTAGACTTCGTTGCCGCTGCCAACCGCGGCCTTGTCCGCCGGGATCTCGGTCTTGGCGATCCAGCTGCCCGAGGCGAATTTTTCGAAATCGTCACCCGGCTTGACCGCGGTGTCGCGGTTTTCCAGCGCGACCCCCCAGGCGCCGTACATCGGCTTGGCGGCGGCCCCGGCGGCGGCGGTCGCGGCGGCTTCGGCCTGGGCCAGCGCGGCCTGCGGAACGATCAGCGCCGACAAGGCGGCGGCAAGCAAAAGGTGCGATTTCATGGCAATGGGGCTCCCCGACAAGGCTGCGCAGCCGCGCCTATGCGGCCGGCCTGCTATGGCAGAGAGGTCGCGCGCGGGCCCGGCCAAGTCAATGCCGTTCGCCGAGGCGCAAGCGCGGTTGGTGGAAGTGTCGGCTACTTGCCGCCGGGCGCGGCGCCGCAGCGGGTCCGATCGCCCGCCTTGCACGCCGCGACGTCGGCTTCCCACTTGGCCTTGGCAGCTTCGTAATCGGCCTGGGCCTTGGCCGCCGCGGCCTGCTGCGCGGCGATGGTTTCGGCGCGGGCCTTTTCGGCGGCATCGTGCGCAGCCTGGCGCGCGGCGTTTTCATCGGTCTGCTGCTTTGCCCGGGCCGCTTCCGCGGCGTTGAGCCGCGCGCGTTCGGCCGCGGCATTGGCCGGCTCGGCCGGGGCGGCAGCGGGCGGTTTCTTGCGCTTGGGCCGGGCCGCATCGAGCGGCGCGGTCGCGACCAGCGCGAGGGCGAGCGTGAGGGCAATCGGGGCGAACGTGCGGCGCAGGGTCATCGGGGCATCCTCCGGCGGACTATGCGCCGCATCATAGCCCGGCGCTGCCGGGAGGCAATCGCCTAGCCGAAGATGAAGTCGCTGGCGGTCAGTGTGCTCATCTGGACGCCTTGCAGCACGATCAGATTGCCGCCGCCCAGATCGATCGCCCCATCGGCGCCGTTCTGGATGAAATGGGCGCTGACCCCTGCGAAGTCGGCGTAGTACGTGGTCAATCTGATCTTATCTTCGCCGTGGTGGAAATCGCCGATCACGTCCTGGCCCGAAGAGGCGTCGAACACGAAAACGTCCGCAGCGTGACCGCCCGGCAGGTCGCCGAATAGCACGTCATTGCCCGCACCGCCATTCAAGGTGTCCGACCCGCCGTTGCCGAGCAGCCAGTTGGAAAGGTCCGATCCGATTAGCAGGTTGTTGAGATCGTTGCCGGCAGCGAAGGGGGTGGCGCCGATCAGTGTGCAGTTTTCGACGTTGGCCCAGAGATAGTAGCCCGCTCCGTTGATTTCGGCGTAAACCGTGTCGGTGCCTTCATTGGCGCCTTCATAAATAATGTCGGCCGGCGTATCGACGTAATAGGCGTCGTTGCCGGCACCGCCGTTGAGGATGTCGTAGTCGCCAAGATGCGAATTGGCGTAGATCGCGTCATTCCCAGCCCCACCGACCAATATGTCAGTGAAGAAATCGGCGCCGCCAAACAGCACGTCATCGCCGTCCTCGCCGTAAAGCGAGTCGGCACCTTCATCGCCACGGAGATTGTCATTGCCAATCCCTCCGGCGAGGTAATCGACTCCAAATCCGCCAAACAGCCAATCGGCCCCGGATTCGCCGAAGATCACGTCGTTCCCATTGTTGCCGTTGAAAAAGTCGTCACCGCTGCCGCCCAGCAGCAAGTTGTTGCCCTCGTTGCCGTTGATGATGTTGTCGAGTTCATTGCCGACACCGAACAGGTTGCCGGTTCCGGATGTGAGATTGAGCGCTTCGACGTTGGCATAGAGATAGAAGCTGGCGGTTGACCAGACGGCGTCGAACCCCTCGCCGTCGGCTTCGAAGATCAGGTCGGCCTGCCGATCGACCCAATAGATATCGTCGCCCGTACCGCCGCCCAGCTGGTCGGCCCCTGCGCCGCCGAGCAAGGAATCGTCGCCCGCCCCGCCGTGGAGCACATCGTCGCCGGCCTCGCCAGCCAGCACGTCCTGGCCGTCGCCCCCGAACAGGGTATCGTTTCCGGCCCCGGCGTAGGTGATATCGTCCAGCGACGATCCCACAAACGTATCCGCTCCGGCTGTCCCAAGGGTGCCGGCCTGCGGGATCAGGAAGGAGGGGACGGATTCGAATTGGCTGGCCAGGAATTGGCTGGCGGTCGTGTTCTGAAACGTTGCGATGTTGACAAATCCGTCAGCCCCGCCGTCCCTGTCGAATTGCAGCAAGGTGTCCGCGCCGGACTGGACGAACCGCACATGCCCTGACCGGGTTGCATCGGTATTGGCATAGTTGACAAGCTGAGCGCCCCCCAGAAGATCGAACGAAATGTGATCGCCAAGCGGTCCGGTCGCAAAGTCGGTAACGGTGATCGCGTTGGACAGCGGCACCGCGCCATAGACAGGTTGCTGCAGGAACAGGCGGTCGAACCCCTCGCCGAGCGTAACGGTCACGTTGCCGCCCGCAAGCGTAACAGACACCGTGTCCGCGCCCGCCCCGGCGTCGATCGTACCGCTCAGGACCGGGGAAAGGAAGATCGAGTCGTCACCAGCTCCGCCAAGCGCGGTGACAGTGTCGTTCGCGCTGCTGTCGAGCCGGAAGAAGGAAATCAGATCGCCGCCGTCGCCGCCGTCGAGCACCATGGTGCCTCCGGTCACGCCCGCAACCAGGCTGACCTCCAGGACGTCGTTGCCAAGGCCGCCGCTCAGTGAATCGCTGCCACCCGAATAGCTGTACAAGCGGTCGGCACCGTCTTCGCCGAACAACTGGTCGTTGCCCGCGCCGCCTTCAAGCTCGTCGCTGCCGTCGCCGCCATAGAGCAGATCGTTGCCGCCGCTGCCCCACAGGGTGTCGTCCCCTCCAAGCCCATGGATCGTGTCGGATCCGCCCTGGCCAAGCAGGAAATCCAGACCCGCCGTGCCATCGATCGCCGCGCCGATTGCGGATCCGGTCAGCGGAAAGCCGATGTTCTCCTGTGTCAGGGCAGCGGCGGTCACGCCGCGCAGCACGGCTACCGTCTGGTACGCATAGAGGCTTCCGGTTGCGTCCCGGTCCCACTGAACCGCCGTGTCCGCGCCTTGCTGCACCAGACGTAGGAATCCTTCCGCGAAGGGATTGCCGACAGTGAAATCGATTGGATGGCCATTGTCATAACGGACCACGCGGAGTTGGTCGCCGCCGGCACCGGCCTGAAAATCGGTTACTTCGATCGTTCCGGTCCCGGGACCGAATCCCCAGATGGCGACCTCAAAGATGTCTGCGTCACCACCAAGGGTGATGCTGGCGCTGTTGCTCGAAGCTTCGATCGACACATAGTCACGCCCCGCGCCCATATCGATCTGCGCATTGTCTATTCTGAGAATAGTGGCACGATCGTTGCCGGCCCCCATCGCGGCGATCAGCGTGTCTCCGGTGATGACATAGTTGCTGCCGTAGACGCCAGTATAGTCGAGCCGATCGTCGCCGGCGCCTCCATCGACAGTCAATCCATAGGGACCGTCCATCTGCAGAAAGATGTCGAACCGGTCATTGCCGTCGCCGCCGACCATTTGGTCAGTCCCGCCGATGTGCTCGTAGAAATAATCATCGCCGCCGCCGCCGAACATCTGGTCCGAACCCGATCCGCCGATCAGCAGGTCGTTGTCGTCGCCACCGTTTAGGATGTCATCGCCCGCGCCGCCATCGAGCAGGTCGTTGCCCGCCAAGCCGTTGATGACATCATTCCCGATAGTTCCGGTTAGTGAGTCTGCGCCAGCAGTTCCATCGATCGGCATTCCAACTGCTCTCCTGTTGCCGGATAGCTTGCAACAGTTGCTCAGGAATGGCCAGAACCTATCTGCAAATCAGCGACTTGCTGCGCTACCCGTCGCAGTACTCGTAGTGCCCGCTCTCGCACATCTGCACCGCATGGCGCCAGGCGGCGCGCTCGCGTTCGTAGGCGGTGCGCTGGCGGGCATAGTCGGCCTGGGCGCGGTCATAGTCGGACCGGCGCGCGGCATAGTCCGCATCGCGCCCGCCCTGTTCGCGGTACGCCTGCCAGCCCTGGGCATAGCGGGCATCGCGTTCGCGAACATGGGCCAGCTCGTCCTGGTTGAGCCGGCGAATGATCGCCTTATCCTTGGCCCGCGCCTCGGCCGAGCGGCTGAGCAGCGGATCGCGCGGATCGTCGGCCATGGCGACCGAGGGAAACAGCGCCGCGCCCGCCGCGAGCGCGCAAAACAATGCAGTGGCCTTCATCGCAAGCGACCCTCCGTGAACCCGCAGTGTCGATGGAAAACGTTAACGCTTGGTGCAAGCGCGCTGCGACGAACCGGGTGCGGTTCGTCGCATAACCTCTTCGCATTGGCGCGCGGCTCTAGCCGAACAGGAAATCCCCGGCGGTCAGCGTGCTCAAGGTCACGCCTTGCAGCACGATGAAGTTGCCCCCGCCCAGGTCGATCGCCCCGTCGCTGCCGTTCTGGTGGAACGCGTTCTGGACCTGGGCGAAGCTGGTGTAGCCGCCAATCAGCTGGATCTTGTCCTCGCCGTGGTGGAAATCGCCGATCACGTCCTGGCCCGATCCGGCCTCGAACACGAAGGTGTCGCTGCCGTTGCCGCCGGGCAGATCACCGAACAGCACGTCGTTGCCGGCTTTGCCAATGAGCGTATCGTTGCCGCCGTTGCCGAGCAGGGTGTTGGCGCTGGCACTGCCGGTCAGCACGTTGTCGAGCTCGTTGCCCGCGGCGAACGGCGTGGTGCCGGTCAGCACGCAGTTCTCGACATTGGCCCACAGATAATAGCCCGCGCCGGCGATCTCGGCGAAGACCGTATCGGTGCCTTCGCCGACGCCTTCATAGATGATGTCGTCCGGCGTATCGACGTAATAGGTATCGTTGCCGCCCGCGCCGTTGAGGATGTCGTAATCGCCGAGGCCCGAGTTAGCGAAGTGGACATCGTCGCCATTGCCCCCGACGAGAATATCGGTGACGAAATCGACCCCGCCGATCAGGATGTCGTCGCCGTCCTCGCCATAAACCGCGTCGCCGCCAACTTGCCCTGACAGCACGTCGTTGCCGATCCCGCCGAACAGATAGTCGATCCCGTCGCCGCCGTTGATCGCGTCGTCGCCGTCTTCGCCATAGAGCACGTCGTTGCCGGCCTGCCCGTCGAGGCTGTCGTTGCCCAGGCCGCCGAACAGGTAATCGGCTCCATCGCCGCCGGCCAGCGTATCGATCCCGTCTTCGCCATAGACGATGTCGTTGCCGCCGCGGGCGTTGACTGCGTCATTGCCTGTGCCGCCCAGAACCAGGTTGGCGCCTTCGTTGCCGGTGATGGTATTGGCCAGTTCGTTGCCGACGCCGAATATGTTGCCCGACCCCGATGCCAGCGTCAGGTTCTCGATATTGGCATAGAGGTAGAAACTGCCTGACGTGATGACGGTGTCGGTGCCTTCGCCGACGCCTTCGAAGACCAGGTCGGCCTGACTATCGACCTGATAGGCATCGTTGCCCAGGCCGCCCACCATCTGGTCGGCCCCGATGCCGCCGTCGATGCTGTCGTTGCCGGCGCCGCCGTCGAGATAGTCGGCGCCGTTGCCGCCGTTGAGGAAATCGTCGCCGGTCTCACCCAGCAGGGTATCGGCGCCGTCGCCGCCCGACAGTCCGTCGCCGCCGCTGCCGCCCAGCACGACATTGTCCTGGTCGTTGCCGTAGAAGCTGTCGTTGCCATCGCCGAGCAGGAAGGTGATCGCGCCGATGGTCCGCAGCGTCCCGCCCTGCAGCGGATCGAGGCTGAACACCGTGCTGTTTGCGTCACCGACAACGGTGACGTTGGCGAAGCCCCCGGCGGACAGCCATTCGACCTCACCGATGTTCGATCCGGTCCACCCGATCGCGGTGTTGTTGCCGCCCGCCACGATCGTGTCGATCCCGCCGCCGCCGGCATAGGACAGGTCAGCGCCGTCACCGGCATCGATGCGGAAGGTATCGTCGCCGTTGCCGCCGTCGAAAGTGTCCGCGCCCGCGCCGCCGATCAGCAGGTCGTTGCCGCCATTGCCGACAAGGATGTCGTTGCCGTCGCCGCCGCGCAGCTCGTTGTCCTGCTGGCTGCCATAGATCGAATCGTTACCCGCCGCGCCGTCGAAAACGATCGCGCCGAATGTGGTCACGTTGGTGAACTGCATGAAATCGTTGTCGGCCGATCCATCGAGGAACATCCCGCCAAAACCGCCGTCGGATACGATCTCGATCTCGTTCAGCCGCGCAAAGTCGCCCAGGATGTGCACCCCGGCGGTGGTCGCGCGGACCTCGTCGGTGCCGTTGCCACCGCCGATCACGGTATCGTAGCCGTCGCCCGCGGCAAGCAGGAACAGGTCGTTGCCGGTGTCGCCAAGAAGAGTGTCGGCGCCGGTCCCGCCGGTGATCACATCGTCGTTGGTCCCGCCGTCGATCGTGTCGTCGCCGCTGCCGCCATAGATCGTGTCGTTGTGGAACCCGCCGTAGATCGCGTCGGTGCCCGCCCCGCCAAAAAGGGTGTCGTTGCCCCAATCGCCATAGATCGTGTCGTTGCCATTGCCGCCGTCGATGAAATCGTCGCCCGGGGTATTGACGATGCCGTCGCCGATCAGGGTGTCGTTGCCGTCGTTGCCGTACAGCGTGTCGGAACCGTCCTGGCCCTCAAGCTGATCGTTGCCCGCGCCGCCCGCCAGCCAGTCGTTGCCGCTCAGCCCGGCGAGGGCGAGGGCAGGGGTGTACGCGTTCGAGAAGATGACCCGGTCGGCCACATAGGACATGTTCTGGAAGGTCAGGGTCTCGATCCCGCTGACCGCGGCGCTGCCCCCGCCGCCAATGGCGATGGTCCCGCCGGCATAGTTGGTGAAATCGAGATCGAGTCCGACGAACAGATCCTCGACCTGGACCCGCAGCGTGTCGCTGCCGATCCCGCCGGCCACCACGTCGCCGGCCGACAGGACCAGCTGCAACAGGTCGTTGCCGTTGCCGCCGTCCAGATTGTCGGTCCCGGTCAGGCCCTGCAGCTCGTCGTCGCCTTCGCCGCCGAGCAGCTGGTCGTTGCCCGCCCCGCCATAGATCAGGTCGTTCTGGTCGCCCCCGTCGAGCAGGTCGTTGCCGATGTCGCCGATCAGGGTGTCGGCGCCGGTGCCGCCATAAAGGTTGTCGTCGCCCGCGCTGCCGTTGAGGTTGTCGTCGCCGCCCAGGCCATAGAGCGTGTCGTTGCCGCCGTCGCCGACCAGGATGTCGCCCGCCGAGCCGCCGGTAATGGCGTCATCGCCGCCATAGCCGTTGATCACGCGCTGGGTGGTGAAGGCGGCGCCGAACACGATCGTATCGCCTGCCGCGGTGCCCGAAAAAAGCGCGACCGATTCGATCCCGGTCACAAGATGGCCGTTCTGGCTATAGGACTGCGTGGCGATCAGGTTCGACAGGTCGATGTTGATCCCGGTCAGGACGCTTTCGCCCAGCATGTACATGACGAAGTCGAAGCCGGCCCCGCCGCTGATGGTATCGTCGGTGTCGGAGGTGGTGAAGGTATCGTCACCGTTGCCGCCGTCGAGGCTGTCGCTGCCCAGCCCGCCGTCGAGCTGGTCGTTGCCGTTGCCACCGATCAGCGTGTCGTTGCCGGCCCCGCCATAAAGCGTGTCGTTGTCATCCCCGCCGTCGAGCACGTCGTTGCGATTGCCGCCATTGATGGTGTCGTTTCCGGCGAGGCCGTGGATCACGTCTTCGCGCGGCGTGCCATTGAGACTGTCGCTGCCCGCTGTGCCGGTCAGGTCGACTCCGGGCGGCAGCGGCGCGTCGAGATCGTAGCCGAAGTTGGCATCGACGAACTGGCCGACCGTGGTGTTGGCGAAAACCGCCAGTGTGGTGAAGTTGTCGCCGTTGCCGTTTTCGGTGAATTGCAGCTCGGTACCGGCACCGACCTGGACCAGCCGGGCATAGAGCCCGCCGGCAAAGGGGTTGGCCTCGTCGGGAATAAAGTTGCCGTTCTGCAGGAAATACTGCGAAATATCGAACAGGTCGCCGCCCGCGCCGGCCTGGAAATCGCTGAAGCGGATGACGTTCGGCTGGCCGCTCGCCTGGATCGTCTGGCTCCAGTAATTGAGGTAGACCCGGTCGTAACCGGCGGTGCCCAGCACCACCGGCAGGTCGGTGTTGGTCCCCTCGATATAGAGCGTATCGTCCCCGCTGCCGAGATTCAGCGTGATCGTGATCGGGTCATTGAAGTTCCCGCCGGCAGCGAAGTGGATAATGTCGTTGCCCGCGCCGCCCAGCACGGTGTCGCTGTGGTTGACTTGGTAGGCGAGCAGCTGGGCGTTGATCACGTCGTCGCCGTCGCCGCCGTCGATCGTACCGGTGCCCTGGGTGACGGTGATCGTGTCGTTTCCGCCCTGGCCAAGGATGGCGATCGCCCCGCCGGTGTCGGTGATGATATCCGCGCCGTCGCCGCCCTGGATCGAATCGTCGCCTAGCCCGCCGGAAATCGTGTCGTTGCCGATCCCGCCGGTAATGATGTCGTTGCCGCCGCCGGCGTCGATCGTATCATTGCCGTCGCCGCCCGACAGGGTATCGGCACCGTTCGAGCCGAGCAGCGTGTCGTTGCCGCCAAGACCGTTCAGCGTGTCGTTCGCAATGGTCCCGATCATCAGATCGTCGCCCGCGGTCCCGTTCTGGTTGAGCGCGACAATCGCCGACCCGTCCGGCGCGAACCCGCCGAAGTTGAAGGCGGTGAAGTTCGCCACCGTGGTGTTCTGGAAGATGATCGTGTCGCGCCAGTAGGAATCGCTGGGCGTGTCGGGGAAGTAGTTGATCTGCAGCAGCACGTCGGCACCGTTCTGCACCAGCCGGGCGTGGCTGTTGGCGAAGGGATTGGTGGTGCCATTCCAGTCGGTGTAATAGTCGCTCAGGCGGCCGAACAGGTCGAACACGTCGCCGCCGTTGCCGGTGGCGAAGTCGCTGACCGTGACCGGTCCATGGGTGACGTTGAAATTGTTGAGGCCGATCGTGTCGGTCCCCGCGCCGAGCGCGATCGTCCCGGTCTGGAAGCCCGAGGCCAGCAGCAGGCGGTCATTCCCCGCGCCAAGGTCGATCGCATAGGTCCCCGAAAACTGGCTGTTGAAGGTGACCGTGTCGTTGCCGTCGCCGCCGGTGATGCTGTAGCTGTAGAAGCCCGGATTGTCGTTGAAATAGCCGCTGTAACCCTGGTCGATGCGGATCGTGTCATCGCCGGTCCCGCCGTTGAGGCTGGCCGAGCCGTATTGGGTGTGGAGCAGGTTATCGTTGCCGGCATCGCCGTTGAGCGTGTCGCCGGCGGTGTTGTCGCGCAGCACATCGTCGCCGATCCCGCCGTTGAGCGTATCGCCGCCGTCGCCGCCCTCCAGCACATCGTTGCCGTCGCCGCCGTTGAGCTGGTCGGCCTGCGCCCCGCCAGACAAGGTGTCGTTGCCGATCCCTCCGTTGAGCACATCCGCACCGCCATCGCCGATCAGCGTGTCGTCGCCGCCGTCGCCGTTCAGCACGTCGTTGCCGTAGTGGCCCTGCAACCGGTCATTGCCGTCGCCGCCCGACAGCGTGTCGCCGCCCACGCCGCCGTCGATCCGGTCGGCCAGCGCGGTCCCGCCCAGCGTCACCCCGGCGGCAATCGCCGCGCCGGATGGATCGAAGCCTTCGAAGTTGAAGGCCATCAGCGATGCCAGCGTGGTGTTGGGCAGGATCAATATGTCGCCAAGGCCGCCGCCGCCTCCGCCATAGCTGAAGCGCACCACCACGTCGGCCCCGCGCTGTTCCAGCGCCAGATGACCGGTAGCAAAGGGATTGGTGCTGCCATCGGCCCACCACTGGATCGCATCGCCCAGGCTGATTACGTCGCCGCCCGCGCCGGCGGTGAAATCGGTCAGGGTGACGTTGTAGGGCAGCTGACCGAAGCCGATGAAGTCCGACCCCGCGCCCAGGGTCAGCGTGACATGCCCGGAATAGTTCGGCAGCAGCAGCCGGTCGTTGCCGTCGCCCAGGTTGACGACATAGTCGGTATACTGGTCCTCCAGGATCACGGTGTCGTTGCCGGTGCCCCCTGCGATGGTCAGGATCGGCACGGTAAACAGGCCGAAAGGCAGGGGCCGCCGGATCCAGATCAGGTCATCGCCGCTGCCCCCGTCGATCGTCCCGGGGCCCGAACTGTCGGTGATCGTGTCGTTGCCGGCCCCGCCATTGAGGACGTCACGCCCGGTGCCGCCCTCGATCGTGTCGTTGCCGTCGTTGCCGTTGACGGTGTCGTTGCCCGCACCCGCGTTGATCGTGTCGTCGCCGGACGTGCCGTTGATGGTTTCGCCCACGAAGGTTCCGTCGATAACCGGCATGCGTGCGCCCCTCTCATGGCGGAGCGCACAGGTTGCGGCGACCCCCGTTGAACTAGCGGTGGAGTAATAGCCTATAATCGCAGCGTGTTAAAGGGATTGCTGGCAGTCTAGGCGAACAGGAAGTCTGTTGCCGTCAGCGTGCTCATCGTCACCCCTTGGAGGACGATGAAGTTGCCGCCGCCAAGGTCGATTGCCCCGTCGTTTCCAACCTGGACGAAATGCCCCTGCATCGCCGCAAAGTTCGCGTATATGCCGATCAGGCTGATCGTATCCTCGCCGTGGTGAAAATCGCCGATTGTGTCGGCCCCTTCGCCATAGTGGAATACGAAGGTGTCTGCGCCGCTTTCTCCAAATAGAACGTCGTTGCCACCTCTGCCGTCGATCGTGTCGTTACCGGCCCCACCCAGCAGCCAATTGGCGCTGGCCGAGCCGGTAAGCTGATTGTCGAGTCCATTGCCGACCCCGAACCCTGTCACCCCTTCAAGCACCAGATTTTCGACATTGGCGTAGAGGTAGACCCCGGCGTTTGACAATCCGATGTTGGCATGGACCGTATCGATTCCGCCACCAACTGCCTCGAAGGTCAGGTCGTCGCCGGTGTCGACCCAGTAAGTGTCATCGCCCGATCCGCCATCGAGAAGATCGTAATCGTGCCAACCGCTATCGGCGAAAAGTTGGTCGTTGCCATCACCGCCCACAAGTATGTCGGTGACGAAATCGGGCTGATAGAAGCTGCTCACGCCAGATCCAATATTGTCGCCCTGTATCGGGTCACTGTCGGCGTAGAGCAGATCGCTTCCGGCACCTCCATATACAGCATCGGCGCCGTAGTTTCCTTCAAGCCGATCGTCGCCGTCGCCGCCGACAATGTAGTCTATGCCGAAACCTCCGCGAATGGCATCGTCGCCGATCTCGCCATAAATGATGTCGTTGCCCGCGGCGCCCTCAATGGCATCTTTACCGCTGCCACCTAGCAAAAGGTTGTTCCCTGCGTTGCCGATGATCCAGTTGTCTTCAGCATTGCCCACGGCGTAGCTGTCGGGATCGGCATAGCCACCCACATTCGAGGACAGCAGGACAAGCCCCTCGATACCTTCGTAGAGGTACATGCTGCCAGTCGTTTGGACGAGGTCGCGCCCACCACCGGCATTTTCGAAGATCAGATCGGCGTTGCCATCGACCAGATAGGTATCGTCGCCGCCGCCGCCGTAGAGCCGATCTGCACCTCCAGCTCCAAAGATGCGGTTGCTGCCGTCATCACCGATCAGGGTATCGTCGAAATCCGAACCGGTCAGGTTCTCGACCGAAACCAACGTGTCTATGCCCGCGCCGCGCGTATCCTGCGCGCCGTGCTGGTTGAGATCCACCCATACACCGCTTGAAGCATCGGCATAGGTAGCGGTGTCCGTACCCGCCCCTCCATCGACCAGATCGTTGCCGCCGCGACCCTGCAGTACATCGTTGCCGGTCAAGCCCTGCAATGTCTCTTCGCCGCTCGTACCACCCAGTACATCATCGCCGGTCGAGCCGAGCAAGGGCATTACGAAATCGGCGGATCGGGTGATCAGCATATCATTGAGATCGGCATTCATAGATACCCTGAAGAACAGGCTTCCATCCGGTGTTTCAACCGTAACATTGGCCCAACTCGTTATATAAACTGGATAATCTAAATGAACTCCATATAAGAAAAAGTATTCTGAATAGTGACAATCGAAGGTAACGCTTTGCACACTCAGCGCGGTCAAATCGATCTTCGTTATTTCGTGTTCGAAGTTGTTGATCATGTCCGGCGCAGCCACCGTCGAATCGGCCGCCGAAACATAGACTATCCGACCTGTGGTCTGGATATAATCCCCGCCACCCCCGCCGATCACGGTATCGTTTCCACCGCCGCCGTTAAGGTAATTGGCCGCGCTGTTGCCGATTATGACGTTGTCGAGACCATTGCCGAGAATGCCGGCGGACAAGGTGCCGAGAAGCGTGGCATTTTCGATATTGGCCTGAAGAGTGCCGCCGTTCTCGGTGCGAATCTCATCAATCCCGCCATTGCTTTCTTCCGAAATTCGATCCTGGCCGTCAGCGTAATACAGGTCATTTCCGGCGCCGCCGAACATCGTATCGGTGCCTGGCCCGCCGGTCAGAACATCGTTGCCGGCCGTTCCGACCAACGTGTCGTCTCCCGCTCCGCCGTCGATTGTCGAACCGGCAATTGCAGCAACAAGCAGATCGTTGCCGCCTGTCCCGATCAGTGTGGCGGAAAGGGCGTTGGTCGCAATGTCGGCAAGGGCCACAGTTCCGTTGACCAGGATGGAGAGTGTGCCTGAGGCAGTTTGCGCCTGAACGATCGTTCCGCCACCCGAAGCCGTCAGGGTAACGCTGGAAACCTGCAGACCCGACAAGTCGATCCGGTCCACACCGGTTTGGAAATCGGCGATCGTATCTCGCGCCGATGCGATTGAATCATCGGCGCTGCGGTAAGCAAAAACATCGGCTCCGCCGCCGCCGTTCAGGTCATCGGCTCCAGCGCCGCCTTGCAGCCAGTCCGCATCGGCACCGCCTGACAATATATCGGCAGCCGCCCCTCCCAACAGGATATCCTGGCCATTGCCGCCGCTGACCCTTCCAGAGACTGTTCCAGCATCGCGGTTGGCAAAGTAATCGGCACCATCGCCCAGATCGATGCGGCCGGTAATGCTGCCCGAATTGACGATGATATCATGTTGTGGTCCCAGGCCCAGGTTGCCGATCCAGCTGCCCGTAGCCAGATTTTCGATTACGTTCACACCGCTGTCGATAACCAGATCGCCTTCGATGTGACCGCTGTTTGAAAGGCTGGTCGCAACGTTGTAACCGCCAGCGATGTAAAACGCGATGTCGGCAACAATCGTGCCGCGATTGTCGATCTGCATCACGTTCGCGTAGATGTTGGTCGATCCAGGGAAAGTCGAATAGCCGATCGTGTGCTGACGGGGATCCGTTGAAATCGCACGTATAGTACCGGTGTTGATCAACCCGCCGGCATCGCGGATCGCGTATATCCCACCGATCGGCGCATTGCAGAATCCGCCTTCCGCATAAATAGTACCCGAATTGACAACCAAACCACGCGCCCACATCGCGCAGGCCTGGCCGGTCGAGATGGCTTCGACCAAACCGTTGTTGGTGCCTGGACCTTCCCATGCAACGGCCTGCGAGTTTGCGGAATTTGGACTGGCGGTCAAAGTCAGCCTTGCCGAAATTACGCCATTGTTTGTGCCCGATTCCGCAACTGCCGTGATCATCGGCACATAGTCTGGATTGACACCGGCAACTTCGTACGCGATCCGCCCGTTATTGAAAAAGCTGTTCAAATATCCCGTTTGTACCGCAACTCCGCTGTTGATTCCTGTAGGCGATGCGGTCCTGCGCACCTCGAATGAGCCGTTTACGACAAGTTCGTAGCTGTAAGACAGGTAGAAATCGTTGCGCCCCGACGCAAGCGCGAGGCCGTTGATCGCTGTAGAAGCGTAGTAGCTGTCGGCCGGGATGGTGTACGATCCCGGCAACGACATCAGTTCTGTCATGATCTGCGTGGTTTGCCCAACCTCGTCGATTCCGTTGATCTGGAAATTCAGGTCGATGGTGTGGGGGACGCCGCTGAGTACGTATGTCGCAACGAACCGATCTGTTGCCTGATCTCCCGCAGCCAAGTGGTTGGTGTCGGAATCCAGATTGTTGAGCGAATACGTGTAGCTGCCATTGGCCAGCACGGTCAGCGATCCATAGATCCCATTGATCGCAACTCCGACTCCGGTCCCGGTCTGGCCGGCCAGTGCAACGCCGGTTACCGCTATGCCGGCCAGCGCGCCGGTTGCGATGGTGCCCGTACTCGAGGTGATTGGTGCGGAATTGTTTTCCGAAACGCTTGCTATCAAAGGCATACTTCAAAGTGCCGAAAAGTAACTAGTTTGTCTATCGACAAGAGTCCTCGCATCCGTTCCGCCATCGCAGCTGTGCATCAGGTGCAATCTCGGTGAAAGGGTAGGGCACCCGTTGCGGGTCTGACCAGTTGCTCCCATTGTCTGCCCAGACCGCCGGGGCCCCTTGCCTCACCCGAACAGATGTGGAACATACGCGCGCATGTCGCTCAGCAAAATCGTCGTCCGGGGTGCCCGGGAACATAACCTCAAGGGCTTCGACGTCGAGCTGCCGCGCGACAGCCTGATTGTCATCACCGGGCTGTCGGGCAGCGGCAAAAGCAGCCTCGCCTTCGACACGATCTATGCCGAGGGGCAGCGCCGCTATGTCGAGAGCCTGTCGGCCTATGCCCGCCAGTTCCTGGAGATGATGCAGAAGCCCGATGTCGAACATATCGACGGGCTCAGCCCCGCGATCAGTATCGAGCAGAAGACCACCAGCCGCAATCCGCGCTCCACCGTCGCCACGGTGACCGAGATCTATGATTACATGCGGCTGCTGTGGGCGCGGGTCGGGGTGCCCTATTCGCCCGCCACCGGGCTGCCGATAGCCGCGCAGACCGTCAGCCAGATGGTCGACCGGGTGATGGCCCTGCCCGAGGGGACCCGCGCCTATCTGCTCGCCCCGGCGGTGCGCGGGCGCAAGGGCGAATACCGCAAGGAACTCGCCGAGTGGCAGAAGGCCGGCTACACCCGCGTGCGG
>JBJTLX010000033.1:0-10880 GCA_046063245.1 Novosphingobium sp. | reverse complement strand
CAATGTGACCATGCCGCACAAGCAGGCGGTCATGCCCTTGCTGGACAGACTCGATCTGGTCGCCACGCGGGTCGGTGCGGTCAACACGATCATTCGCCATGAAAGCGGCGAACTCAGCGGCACCAACACCGACGTTGCCGGATTCCTCGAGCCGCTTCAGCCCCTGCTGGCTCAGGCGCACCTGTTCAGGATGGCGCGGGTTTTCGGGGCGGGCGGTGCGGCGAGGGCGATCGTCGCGGCCCTGGCATCCTCGAACTTTGCAATCGTTCTTGCGGCGCGCGATCCCGCCAAGGCCCAGGCCTTGCTCGACGAACTGGGCCGCGGCGCGGACAACCATGCCGTTGCGCTGGCCCATTTCGCCCCGTCCACCGATTTTGCCTTCGATGATCGCGAAGGCGTGCTCGATCTGGTCATCAATGCCAGCCCGCTCGGCATGGCCGGGCAGGAACCGCTCGCTCTGGATTTCAGCCATGTCCCGCCGGGCGCCGTGATCTACGACATCGTGACCCATCCACTCGACACCCCGCTGCTGGCCACCGCGCGCGAACGCGGTTTCGCGGCGATCGACGGCCTTGCCATGCTGATCGGCCAGGCCGCTGCCGCGTTCGAGAAGTTCTTCGGCCTGCCCGCCCCGCGCCAATTCGACGCCGAACTGCGCGTCTTGCTGACCGCATGAGCAAGCCCTTCATCCTTGGCCTGACCGGCTCGATCGGGATGGGCAAATCGGCGGTTGCGGCGATGCTGCGCGGGCTGGGGGTGCCGGTGTTCGATGCCGACGCCGCGGTCCACGAATTGCAGGGTCCGGGCGGGGCCTGCGTCGCGCCGATCGAGCGCGCGTTTCCCGGCACCACCGGCCCGCAGGGCGTCGACCGGCAAAAGCTGGGCGCGGCGGTGTTCGGCGATCCCGCCGCGCTGAAGCGGCTCGAGGCGATCGTCCATCCCGAGGTCGCCGCGCTGCGCAGCGCGTTCCTGGCTGACAATGCCGCTGCGGCGCTGATCGTCTTCGACATCCCGCTGCTGTTCGAAAAGACCGGCAGCCACGGCCTCGACGCGGTCGTCGTGGTCTCGGCCCCCGCCGCGGTGCAGCGCGAACGGGTGCTGGCCCGCCCCGGCATGACCGCGGAGAAGTTCGCACAGATCCTCGCCCTGCAAGTCCCCGACGCCGAGAAGCGCGCGCGCGCCGACTACGTGATCGATACCGGGGTGACGCTGGCCGAAACACGCCATGCGGTGCAGCGCCTGGTCCACCGGATAACCGGCACCGAAAAATAGCTGCCTCACCCCTTGCGTGCGCGGCGGATCGGGCAGATATTCGTCAGCAATGCGTGAAATCATTTTCGATACCGAGACGACCGGGCTGGATCCCAAGACCGGGGACCGACTGGTCGAAATCGGCTGCATCGAAATGGTCAACCGGGTCTGCACCGGCGAAACCTTCCACGCCTATTTCAACCCGGATCGCGATATGCCCGCCGCCGCCGAGGCGGTCCACGGGCTGTCGATCATTTTCCTCTCGGACAAACCGCGCTTTCACGAGCGTGCGGCCGAGCTGCTCGAATTTATCGGCGATTCGCCGCTGGTTGCGCACAATGCCGGGTTCGATTTCGGCTTCATCAATACCGAGCTGGAGATGTGCGGGCTCGATCCGGTGTGCCGCAGCCGGATGATCGATACCGTCGCACTCGCCCGGGTCCGCCACCCCGGGGCCAAGCTCAGCCTCGACGCGCTGTGCACCCGTTATGGAATCGATCGCAGCCACCGCACGCTGCACGGCGCGCTGCTCGATGCCGAATTGCTCGCCCAGGTCTATGTCGAGCTGACCGGCGGCCGCCAGATCGGGCTCGCGCTGGCGGGCGAGGCTGCCGATGCCCTGGTCGCCGCTTCGGTCGCGCTGGTCCGCCGCGATCGTCCGCTGCGCCCGGCCCGTCCCCACGCCGCCAGCGATGCCGAACGGGCGGCCCACGCCGCTTTCCTCGAAACGGTCAAGGCGCCGCTCTGGCAGGCCTGAGCTGTGATTTCGCGGGAATTGAAGACAGGAGAACGACTGCCATGGATATTCGCGTTTCAGGCCATCAGGTGGAAACCGGCGAGGCCCTGCAGTTGCACGCGCAGGACCGCCTGGCGGGGATCGTCGACAAGTATTTCGGCCAGGCCCTGTCGAGCACCGTGACCTTCAACCGCGCCCCGGCGGGGGCCTTTCGCTGCGACATCGTGACGCACGCGATGCAGGGCCTGGTGTTGAAGGGCGCCGGGATCGCGCCCGATGCCCATGTCGCGCTGGATCAGGCGGCGGAAAAGATCGACAAGCAGCTGCGCCGCTACAAGCGCCGGATCAAGGACCGGCACGAGCAGCAGACTCACGCCGCCCGGGCCGAAGACGCCGCCTACACCGTGTTCGAAGAACCCGACGCCGCGGCCGAGGAGATTGGCGTCGATGCCCCGCTGGTGATCGCCGAAACCCGCGTCGACGTGCCCGAAACCACCGTTTCGGATGCGGTCATGATGCTCGATCTGCGCAATACCAACGCACTGCTGTTCAAGAATGCTGGCACCGGGCGGCATAATATGGTTTACCGGCGCGGCGATGGTTCGATCGGCTGGGTTGAACCTTCCTGACGCTCAAGCTAAAGGCGCGCGCACTTTCCGGGGGTAAGGAACAAGGGAACCAGGGCGGCACTGCCGCGCTTGTCCGCTTGTCCCGTGCCCCCTTTTGGCAGTTTTTCGAAAGCAGCGTCGTTGATATGACCGCACTTTTCACTCTATCGCCCGAAGCCGTCGATACCGTCGACGCCGACAGCAAACAGACGATCCTGGCGCGCCTGGCCGACCGATTCGCTGCGGTCTACGGGCTCGACCCGGTTCTGGTGCTCGAACGGATCGAGGAACGCGAAAAGCTGGGGAGCACCGGCTTCGGCCGCGGCGTCGCCATCCCCCATGCCCGCCTGCCCGATCTGAACCGCCCGGTCGCGGTGTTCTTCCGGCTCGATTCGCCAGTCGCCTTCGATGCCGCCGACGGCATGCCGGTCGACATGGTGTTCGGCCTGCTCTCGCCCGAACAGGCCGGCGCGGCGCATCTCCACGCGCTGGCGGCGATCAGCCGGATGATGCGCGACGAAGCGATGCACGACGCCCTGGCTGACGCGCCGGGGGCCGAAGCGCTTTACGGGCTGCTGGCCAACTCGATCGACCGCGACGCGGCCTGATCGCGAAAGCCTGCACCATCGAACCGCGTTTGCCCGCCCATCTCGAGGTTTCGGGCCTGATCCGCGCGGTCGAGGCGGCGGGCGGCTTTGCCACCGTGCTCCACAAAGGTGAACGCGAGGCCGGGACAATCGTTGTATTAACCACCGAGCGGGGCGGAAATGCGCGGGTTTTTGAGCGCATGCCAAGCCCCGAAGGCGGCCGATCCTGGGTCCTTTCGCGCAGTCAAGATATTGAAAACCCAATGGAAATCGGTGAATACCTCGATCGCAGGAAGGCCCAGGACCGCGATCTGTGGATTGTCGAACTGGATATCGCGAATGGTGAACGGTTCATCGGATTGAACTGACATCGGTGTTGACAATGTTGCACTGCGGAATCTAGGGGCGCGCACCTTTTGTTTGTGCGAATGCGGCGCGGGGGGCATCCAGGCTCGTCACGCTAGCACGCAGACGGGGGACAGCCGGCAGGGCTCTACCGGAACCAACACCGCCTTGGCGGGATCGGTTCCCACCCTGATCCTGGCGCGTCCACCGCCCAATACGACGGACGAATGAGCCGCAAGCTTAACAAGGCCAGTGCAATTGCCGTGGCCGCCATGACTTTGACGATTGTCTTTAGCGCCGACTGTTCGGGCGCTGCCGCCCAGGCTCCCAAGCCCGGTGCGGCGATCCAGGAACCGACTCCCCAGGCGACCACCCTGATCACCACGCCGCAGGCCCCTGCGGTGGTGACCGAAGGCACGGTGCCCGAAGCCGCGCCCGTCGACGCCGTCGCGGTGCCGCCTCCGGCGGTGCGTAAGGCGGCTTCGCTGGCCGCGCTGTCACCGCCCAGCCGCAATTGTCGGACCTCCCGCGCGAGCTCAACTGCCTCGCCGGGGCGATCTATTTCGAAGCGAAGAGCGAATCGCTGGCCGGGCAGCTGGCCGTCGGCCGGGTGATCGTCGCCCGTTCGAAGTCAGGGCGCTTCCCCGATTCGTACTGCGGGGTGGTGTTCCAGCGCTCGCAGTTCTCGTTCGTTCGCGGCAACGCCATGCCGGCGATCCCCAAGGCCTCGCGCCAGTGGAAGAACGCCGTGGCCATGGCCCAGATCGCCCATGCCGGCACCTGGAAGAGCCCGGCCGAAGGCGCGCTGTTCTTCCACGCCGCCTATGTCTCGCCGGGCTGGCGCCTGACCCGTCTGGCGCGGATCGACAACCACGTTTTCTATCGCTGAGGGGTCTACCCCAGCCGGAGCATAAGGGCGGATCCTGACGGGTCCGCCCTTTTCCTATGTCCGGAAGGTAAACCAGACGGGCGCGTGATCGCTGGCCTTCTCGCGGCCGCGGTGGTCCTTGTCGACCCCGCAGGCGATCAGCCGGTCGGCCAGTTCGGGCGAGAGCAGGCCGTGGTCGATGCGAAAGCCGTGGTCGCGCTGCCATGCCCCGGCCTGGTAATCCCAATAGGTCCAGACCCCGCCCTGCGGGTTGTGGGTGGCTAGGGCATCGGTCCAGCCATCGGCCAGAAGCCGCGCATAGGCATCGCGCGATTGCGGCTGCATCAAGGCGTCGTCGGCCATCGCTGCGGGTGCCCAGACATCGCGGTCGGTAGGGATGACGTTGTAGTCGCCCAGCACGATCGCCGGGACTTCCTCGGCCGCGATTGCGCGCATCCGCGCGCGCAGCCGCTCCATCCAGCGTAGCTTGTAATCGAACTTGGGTCCGGGCTGCGGATTGCCATTGGGCAGGTAGATGCAGGCGACCCGCGTGCCGAACACCTCGGCCTCTAGGTAGCGCGAATGATCGTCCTCGTCCTCGCCGGCCAGCCCGCGCTGGACTTCGACCGGGGTGGTTCCATCGGCCAGGATCGCGACGCCGTTGAAGCTCTTCTGGCCGTGCCAGATGGCGTGATAGCCGATCTTTTCGAAATCCTCGGCGGGGAAGCTCTCGTCCTGGGTCTTGATCTCCTGCAGGCAGGCGACCGCCGGGCGGGTTTCCTCCAGCCATTCGAGCAGCCGCGGCAGCCGCGCCTTGATCCCGTTGATGTTGAAGGTGGCGATCTTCATCAGACGGAAAAGGACGATCCGCACCCGCAGCCGCTCGCGGCGTTGGGATTGGTCACCTGGAACGCCGATCCGCCCAGCGATTCGACGAAATCAACCGTGCTCCCGGCAACCAGATCGAGGCTGACCGGATCAACCACCAGCGTGGCATGGCCCGCATCGACGATCAGATCGTCGGCATCGGGCGCATCGGCCAGGCCGAAGCGGTACTGGAAGCCCGAGCAGCCCCCGCCCTCGACCGCCAGCCGCAGGATCGCGGGCTTGCCCTGCTTGGCCGCGATCGCGGCAACGCGCGCCGCGGCGGAGGGGCTTAGTGTCATCGTCGGCATGTCCATGGGCGCAATGTAGGTGGTGGAACGTTCAACCGCAACGAGAAGCGTCCTTTGTCGGGTGCGCCAATCGCCTCCGCGATTGGCTAGCAACACCGGCCCGCTCCCCCGGCCCGACCACCCGTTCATGGCAACCTGTGGGTGGTCGGGCAGGGGGAGCGGGCCGGTGTTGCCAAGGACAGGCCGGATGGCCTGTCCGCCCGGACAATCAAGCGCTCTGGATATAGACCCGCATTGCCTCGGCTTCGGCGACGATGTTGTCGATGCGGTACTTCACCAGATCGCCGATCGAGACGAAGCCGACCAGCGCCCCGTCCTCGACCACCGGCAAGTGGCGGATGCGGCGGCGGGTCATCAGGCCGAGCGCGTCGAGCACGCCGCTGTGCCGTTCCACGCTGATCACCGGCGATGTCATGACCTCGCCCACGCTTTTGCGCAGCATCGCTTCGCCGTGCGCGGCCAGCTGGTAGACCACATCGCGTTCGGAAAAGATCCCGACGACTTCGCCGCCGCGCATCACCGGCAGTGCGCCGATGCGCCGCTGTGCCAGCAGATTTACCGCATCCTTGACGCTGGTATCCGCTTCGCAGCTCAGAATCGCGCCGCGTCCTTCGATGAGGCGTGCAATGGTCATGGCCGCTCTCCCGTCCTGTTACCGGGCAATGATGCCATGAACCCGGCGGCTTGGCGAGTCCGGCCCTTGCCACCGTGACGGTGGGGGGCCATCTGGGGCGGCGATGACCGATTCCCCCCTCGACGACGCCGACAAGGCGCAGTTCGCCTGGACCCGCTTTCGCCGCATGATGCGCTGGTGGGCGCTGGTTTCGGTCTTGATCGCGGCAGGCGCCAGCGTCTCGTTCTGGCAGCAGTTCGGGCTGGTCTCGATCCACTTCTACATCGCCGCGGCGCTGGGGATCGGCTTCATGGTGATGATGACCGGCGCGCTGATGAGCCTGCTGTTCCTTTCGAGCGGGACGGGTCACGACGAGGCGGTGCGCGATTTCGAGCGGAACGACCGCTAGCCTGGCGTGAGCCGGAATTCTTCGACCGGCACCCCGCCGATCAGGTGTTCCTGGATGATCCGCTCGAGCACCGGTTCGCTGCACGAATGGTAATAGATGCCTTCGGGCCAGACCACCGCGACTGGCACCGCGGCGCAGATCCGCAGGCAATCGGCCTTGGTCCGCGCGATTTCGCCGTCAACCTCCAGCTGCTTGAGCCGCTTCTTGAGGTACTTCCACGCCGGCGTGCCGACATTGCGCGTGCAGCACGCGGCCTTTTCGGATTCGGCGCAGAGGAAGATGTGGCGGCGGATTCCGTCGCCGCCGATCTTGGTCAGCGCGGCGCGGGCCTGGTCCAGCTCGCCCTCGCCGCTCACTTCTTCAGCCACCGGCCCAGCCAATCGAACACCGTATTGTGCCATTGCAGCGAGTTCTTCGGCTTGAGCACCCAGTGGTTCTCATCGGGGAAGACCAGCAGTTCGCTCGGCACGCCCTTGCGCTGCAGCGCGGTGTAGGCGGCGAGGCCCTGGGTATAGGGAATGCGGAAGTCCTTCTCGCTGGTGATCACCAGCATCGGGGTCTTCCACGCCGCGACGTGGTTGACCGGGTTCCATTTCTCATAGGCCTCGGGCGCTTCGTGATAGGGTTTGCCGCCGTGTTCCCATTCGTCGAACCACAGTTCCTCGGTTTCATAGGCCATGGCGCGGGCATCGAACACGCCGTCGTGCTGGACCAGGCACTTGAACGCGTCGGGCCATTTGCCGGCGATCCAGTTCATCATGTAGCCGCCATAGCTGGCGCCCATGGCGCAGGCGTTGGCGGTATCGACCTGCGCGTCGAGCCTGGCGGCAGCGGCAAAGCCCTTTTGCAGATCTTCCAGCGGCTTGCCGCCCCAATCCTGGTTGATCGCATCGGTGAAGGCCTGGCCGTAGCCGGTGCTGCCGTGGAAATCGACCGAGACCACGGCATAGCCCTGGCTGGCGACCACGCGCGGGTTCCAGCGGTTCGACCAGCCATCGTTGAAGCTGCCCTGCGGCCCGCCGTGGACATAGAGGATCGCCGGCAATTTACCCGCGGCCCCGACGGGCTTGGTGATCTGGCCCCATACGGTGTCGTCGCCCGCCCCGGCAAAGCTGAAGCGCTGGGTCACCACCGGTGCCCGCGCGGCCAGCGCCGTGGTTGCAACGTCGGTCAGGCGCACCCCGCGCTTGCCGGGGGCGGCGATGTACAGCTCTGACGGGCCGGCGATCGAATCGCGGGTGAAGACGATCCGGCCGTCCTTCAGCGGCACGACCGTGCCGATATGGCCTTCGCGCTTGGCATCGGGCGACAGCGCCAGCCGGGTGACCTTGCCGTCCAGCGTGACCCGGAAGGCCGGATTGTCGAGCAGGTCATTGGCGGTGACGATCAGCGCCTTGGCATCCGGGGTCCAGTCGATCGAACCGACCGAGCGGTCCCAGTTCTGGGTCAGCGCGCGCTTCTTGCCGGTCGCCAGGTCCAGCAGCATCAGCACCTGGCGGTCCGCCTCATAGCCCGGCCGGGCCATCGCCGCCCAGGCCAGGTACTTGCCGTCGGGCGAAGCGGCGGGAAGCGTGTCGGTGGCGGCGTTGCCCGCGGTAATATTGTGCGGACCGCTGCCATCGAGCGGGGCGTGCCACACGTCGAGATTGGTCGAGAGCGGCTCATTGCGGTCGGCCTGGCGCGCGGCGAACCACACCCCCTTGGAATCGGCGGTCCAGGACAGCTCCTCGCCGCCGCCCGAAGGCTTGCTCGGGGTATCGCCGGTCAGGGTGCCGCGCGGGCCGTCGATGGCAATCGCGCTGGCTCCGGCCTTGCCGTCGGCGCCCAGCTCGACCACGAAGCCGCGGCTGTAATTGCCGGGGGTCTCCCAGGCGTCCCAGTGCCGGACAAAGCCGCTGCCATCCTTGTAATGGCGGCCGGTTCCGGGGCCGGGCAGCGCGGTGTTGCCGTCCGTGGCGCAGCCCAGCGTCGGGCAATCGCGCGCGACATCGCCCCAGACCAGCAGCCGCTTGCCATCGGGCGAGAGTTTGAACCCGGCAACGTCGGCCTTGAAGCTGGTGACCTGGCGAACGTCGCGTCCGGACGGCGCGAAGGCCCAGACCTGCGTGGTCGCGCCGTCTGCAGCCTTGGCACCGGGACCGGCGCTGGCCAGCAGGTAGAGTGTGCCGTCCGGGCCATAGGCGGGATCGCTGACCCCTTCCCACAGCGGTGCCTGCGCGGCGCGCTTGCCCAGCGCGACCAGCTGCAAGCGGCTGGTGCGCTTGTACGATGCCGGATCGGTCGTGGTCACCGTTACCGCCGCGGTCTTGCCGTCGGGCGATACGGCAACGCCGCCCAGGCGGCCAAGGGTGACCAGATCCTGCGCGCTCATTGGCGCAGCGGTCTGGGCGAAAGCGGTGGCGGACAGGGCGGAGGCCGCGCAAAGCGCCGCGGCAAACGTGAGGGTGCGGGTCATGGCCGCAGGAATAGCCGCAGCATGGCTGAAGGCAAAATGAATTGGCCCGCTCGAACAGAGCCGCGGCGATCAGGCCTTCTTGCCGACGATCCGGGTGATTTCGGCGGCGACCATGCGTTCGACCAGCGGCGGCAGGTTCTTGTCGAGCCATTCGGCCAGCATCGGACGCAGCAGGTCGCGGGTCAGGCCTTCCAGCGAGGTTTCCCCCGAACGGACGATCTGCGGGGCGGCGCGCGGTTCGGCCAGCATCGCCAGCGCGGTCAGCGAATCGCGCATCGAGGTGGCGGCATCCTCGGTCAGCAGCGGACTGTCGGCGGCCATGACCTGATCCTCGACATCGTCGGCATCGACCATCTCGGCCTCGGCCAGGTCGAACACTTCGTCGTCGGCATCGTCCGGCGCAGCAGCCTCGACCCGCGGAATGCCGCGCTCTTCGCGGTCCTTGCGGACTTCGGCTGCGCCGGCGCGGTTATCGCGCGCGATCACTTTCTTGATCGATTCGAGGATTTCCTCGACCGACGGTTCTCCAGCCTGGCGCATCGCCCACTACCCCCAGCTGTCCCGCATTGGGACCGATTCACTGCGTGGTTACTGAACCGTCCTGGGCTTTGGTGTCAACGGTGCGCGTCGCCTGGGGCTTGGGCGCGGGGTCGCTTTGCCAGTCCCAGATGATATTTTTGACACGGTCATAGTTAACGGCCGGATCGTACAGCGCCCCGCCATCGAGCCCGAGATCGCGCGCCTCGGCCTTGCCCATCGCCGACAGCAGGTTGAACCCGGCGACATAGGCATTGCGCTTGGCGGTGACCAGCTGGACCTGCGCGTTGAGGTATTCCTGCTCGGCATTGAGGATGTCTAGGATGGTGCGGTTGCCGACGGTATTCTCGGCGCGCACCCCTTCGAGGCTGAGCGCCGCGGCGTCGACCGCGGTCTGCGACGAGGTGATCAGGTAATTTGCCGATTGCCAGCTGGCGAAGGCCGAGCGGGTCGCGGCGATGACTTCGCGTTCGATCGCGATCTCCTGCTCCAGCTGCGCGCCTTCGCGGGCCTGGGCCTGGCGCCGCTGCGCCGCGGGCAGTCCGCCCTGGAACAGCGGAATCGAGGCGCGCACCCCGGCCACCGCGCTGGTCGAAATGTTGGCCGCGCCAGGAACATTGTTCGAACCCAGATAGTCGCCGCGATCGGCGCCGGTGAAAATGCTCACCGTCGGCAGACGCCCGGCACCGGCCACGGCGGTATCGAACTGCGCCGCTTTGCTGCGCTGGTGCGCGGCGATCAGATCGGGATTGTTGTCGAGCGCGGTCTGCACCGCATCCTCGACCGTGGCGGGCAGGCCGGGCAGCGGCGGCGGGGCTTGCAGCGCCACCGGGGCCTTGCCGACCACCTGGATATAGCGTTCGTGCGCCGAAATCAGCTGGGCCTCGGACGAGCGGACCTGGCCATTGGCCAGCGCCAGGCGCGACTGCGACTGGGCGACGTCGGTGCGGGTCAGGTCGCCGATCTCGAAGCGGTCGCGGGTCGCCTGCAGGTTGACGCCAAGCTGCTTGGCGTTGCTGCGGTTGAGCCCGACCACGGCTTCGGCCAGGATCACGTCCATATAGGCCGCGACGACCTGGCTGAACACGCCCGATTCGGCGGCGCGCAGATCGGCCTGGCCGGCCGCGACCCGGGTGCGCGCGGCGCGCAGCGAGTTCTTGATGGCGCCGCCGGCATAGACCGGCATGCCGACATCGACCCCAGCCGAGAGATTGCGGCTGGGCAGCAGAGGATTCGACGAGCTTTGCTTGAGGAATTCGCTGTAGGTCGCGCCGCTGCTGGCGTTGGGCAGACCGG